>CAZAGT010000091.1:0-15679 GCA_964484515.1 uncultured Desulfobacteraceae bacterium
ATCCTACCCAGCTCCTCATCCGACAAGCCTTCCTCCAGGAGCCCGGCTTTAAGTACTTCAGCTATCTGCATGAGATGATAATCTTGATTCCAGACAACAATATCGCCTCCTGCCTTTCGGAATTCTTTACTCCTGTTGATCTCATCGCAGATTGTATTGGCAAACGTCACGCCGCTGCTCATGTACTGGACGAAATCGTTTCTCTCAAAATGCGGTCTCGGAAATTCCCTTGTCTTCCTATAGAAAAGCGGGGCTCTCGTTAAATGCAGTAATGGCCAGAGAAAGCCGTTGGCAAATCGACTGTAATAGCTATGCATGTGTCTGGTGTCGAAATAGACGAACCTCAGATGAAAATCGTACTCCTTGTAATGAAAGCGCATCCTTCCGTCTGTCTCTATGACGATCCGCGGGAAATAATGCGGCGCATGCCCCCCCTTGACCATGCGGTCGAATAATTTGCTGTAATGCCCGCGGGCGACGTCTATATCCCTATCCCCCATCGAGGCCCCAATCCAGGTCGGACTCCATTGGCTCGGCTTCAATAGGGAGGCCATCGCCTGGACGAGGCCGCCCTCTCCGAACCCCAGTGGCTTGGGATGAACACCCCTTTTGAGGCATTCTTCGGTCTCAGCGAGGAAGTCTTGCGAGAAGCTGAAGGGGCCCCTATTGGAGACAATCACCAAATCACTCACATCAAGATCCTTATAGTTCTATTCTGCAGCATCGTATGACCGGACCAAGCGGTGATGGATAGGATTTCGAAAAACGCTACTTTCAGCCTCACGGATTCATCGTGATGTCACTGGATTTTGATTGTGGGACGGCTTACGGTATAGAAACGTTCAAAAGGTCACGACCCCGGCATTTTCGCCAAAACGTCCGATCAGGACCTATACTCAGGCAACCAGAAGTTCAAGAATTCCAAAAGCTCATCAGGTGGTCTGATCCAGAGGTCGGCTGCCGTCGCTCGCAGTTCATGGCGGACAAGAACACCCATTCCTCTCCCCTTGATAGCCCCAAATGCATCCTCGTCGGTCAAGTCGTCACCCAGGTAGGCAGCCATGCCGTCGCCGTCGGTCTCCTCGAGGACCGTTCTGACGGCGTCTCCCTTATTCCTGATTGGTATACGGAGTTCGATGCCACCATCAAATTCCTTGAGCTGGAGTTGCCAGCCTTGTGCGATAATGGAAAGCTTCGGCAGGATTTGGTCCCTTATGTCATTGACCCGCCGCTCACCGAGGCCCCGCCAATGGATTGCGAGACAACCCGGTTTCTGCTCACATCGAGCGGACAGGCCGGCCTTTTCGATCAACTCATCCGCGACCACCAGGCCTTGCAGCGCACCCTCATCCATTGGAGCAAGCTCGTAGGAACCGTCAGGCTTGAATCGTTCCAAGCCATGTGACCCCCAGATCTCCGGATTCGGCTCTAACTGCAAGAGGGGGATAAGATCTTTTGTCCACCTGCCGGTTACGATAATCAGCCGGATATCAGAGGTGTTCATGAGTCGCTTGACCATCTCCCGCACGCCCGGGTAAGGGAAGGCCTTCGCCGGTTCGACACGGAACGGCGCAAGGGTGCCGTCATAGTCCAGGAATAGGACCTTCTGAGGGGCCTCATGCAAGCGTCTGAGGAACGAGCCGAAATCAAGTTGTGAATTCAATATCTTCATAGCCCAATAGGTGTTGATGCTAAGACTCTAGCCTAAATGGATTCTATCCCTGTGACCCTGCATGAGGAAAAACATAAGAGTCAGATACTCTCTCAGGTGCCTTGTGATGAGGAAATTTTCGCGAACGAATTCCCGCGCTTTCTGACCCATTTCTTCCAGCTTGGGGCGGTCATGTAGGAAGTAACGAATCCGCAGTGCGGCTCCTTCGGGTGTATTGACCAGAAAACCCGTGTGGTGATTCACGACTTGGGTACGAATCCCTCCTGTGTCTCCCCCAATGACCGGCTTTTGCTTCCACATCGCTTCCGTGACCGTGAGGCCGAATCCTTCTTTGATCGATTTCTGCAAGACGATATCAGCGCTACGCTGTAAGGCATTGATGGTGCGATGGGCGTCACCTGGCAACAGCAGGATATGGATGTCAGGGTCATCCTTGGCCGCCGTGCGAACCTCGTTCAGGACCTCCTCTCCTTCCGGATCGTCTGTTGCACCACCGCCGGCAAGCACCAACTGAAGCGCTGGCACAAACTTCTTGGCCAGCCGGTAAGCCAGAATGACCCCGACAGGATCTTTGAATCTGTCATAACGCGAGATCTGGATAACCAAGGGCCTTTCAGGATCAAGTCCAAATCGGCTCTGGACTTCCTTTATCTCGACACCATCCAGTTCAATGTTCTTCTCGTGGAGGGGGTCGATACTTGGCGGAATGATGTAAACAGGATGCGGCAGCTGCTGTGCAAAGGCTGAAAGGGAAAATATGCTCGCATCATAATTGACGACGAATTCCCTCAGGTACTTCCAGACAGTTCTAAACGGCTTGCTCGCATCAATATGACAGCGCCAAACCCATTTGCCCTGTCGATCCGGGATATACTTGATCAGGGGCGCCGGTTGAGGATCATGGATGATGACCACATCGGCTTCTCTAAGGGTATCTCGTAAGGCCTCGGCTGTCCTCCTGTTCGTCTCTTCGTAGACCCGCAACTGACTGTCAGGTATAACGACACGGTTTCCCTGGATGCCGTTATGAAAACTCTTCGTGCATTGATAAAAAGAAGACTCACCTGAAATGATCTCCCACGACGCCTCGATTCCTAAATCGATCATCAGGGGGACCATCTTGTGGAGGATCTCCGCGACCCCGCCCCCCACCCGGGTCGAATTGACGTGCACCACTCGCAGACCCTTCAGTGGCCCTGCCAGTTGGCTCAGATGCTCAACGACGTCGACACCGGCCAGCGTCGTGTAGTCTTCCAGGAGGCCCTTGTCCTTCATCCTGCTCCCTTCAGAAGTATTCCGTAAAGACATTCGTTAGCTCATCCCGCAACCCGGAAAGGGGGGCGAAGTAAGGATCGATGCCTTTGATCCGCTCGCACAGTGCATCGTATTTGGCACCGTATCCCATCAGCCAGTTACGGAAATCGTCGACCGCATCCTGATTTCGCTGCCGCGCATCGATGAAATGATAGAATATCGTACCGAGGGACACCGTGGGCAAGACGCTCGGAAAGCCTGCTGGTTCCTCCACCACCTTCCTCGTATCAAAGACCACGATCTGAGAGCGGATGAATTCGAATTGATCATCTCTTTTGGCCCAAAGGGGAATATCGTTTTCGTCCAAAAACTCCTCTATGACATCGACCAATTCATGCCGCAGGCCTTCGAGGTCATCAAAATCGGTAGGATCGATGACGGCAAGACGTTCGGCTAGGATCTTGTCGTGGAGGCTGTTTGCCGCCCAGATCGCAAAATCATTATGGTATTCGGGATTATCAAAGCGCGGCCGGAGCAACCCGCCCCAGAAATGGTAGTAGATGCTGTCGGGACTAACGTCACGCAGGAGCTCTGCGAATTCTCTCAAATTCTGGGCACGCTTTCCGGTCGCAATGGCCATCAAAGCGCTGTCTTTGATTGCAAATGGTTCCACATTATCACTTGTCTCCATCAGGTTGCCTCATTAAGCCTTAGAATATGAACCAGCAGAGGACTTGCCCCAACACCTTACAAAGTCATTTGACGAGCAGTATCTGAAGCTTATACCTCGCCTGTGAACACAGAGTCAATCATGCCCTCCAGGATCTTCTATGTCCGAGTGAACCCTACTGTTGCATAAACAACACGACTGAAGGTGTGCAAAGACAATAATAACAATATTTTCAGCCATTCTTGGCGTTATTCCAGGATATCACCAACCGTGAGATCTAGCGAAACCCAAAAGATGTCGTGTTGTTTACCCTTTGGGAAAGCCGATGATACCGCATCTTCTGCGTTGCCAAGGGCTTGCAGTAGGTTACTACGGCTGCACCCTTGGCGCCTGGAATCTGCAGCATCCTCGACTTTTGCAACCTTAGGGTGAATCTGTTGTGGGTGGGCTCAATCATCTTCCTGGTCATCAAGGGCAGATTCCTCAAGTATCTCCTGCCAATTCTTGCCCTGATACCTTCTCCTTGGTTTGCTTTTGGGCTGCAAATCGATCTGTTCTGAGGCTTTGAGCACATCTTCCGCGACAAAAATAGGTGCCTTGACCCTCAGTGAAAGGGCTAACGCATCGCTTGGTCTTGCGTCAATCGATAGCTCCCGACCCTTGTGGTCGATGCTGATGAGGGCAAAGAAGGTGTTGTCCTTCAGATCCGAAACGACGATTCTGTTTACTTTGACCTCAATGGAATCAATGACACTCTTGATGAGATCATGGGTCATGGGCCTGGAAAACGTTACTCCTTCCAGCACGCTGGCAATGGCTTGGGCCTCAAGCAACCCAATCCATATGGGCAGCGTCCTTTCACCGTCAACTTCCTTTAGGATGACGACAGGGTCTTTCGATTCAGGATCAAGGGCCAAGATGGAGATGTATACTTGCCTCAGCATCTTAATGCCTCCTTACAGGCCGGATAGACAGTGCCATCCTTCTTAGAATCCTTTCTCATCTGATGCGGTAGGTCACCAACCCATGGGTGGTGTCGTACGGTGAGACGGCGACCTTCACGCGATCCCCTTGCACCACCTTGATCCCGTATTTCTTCATTTTGCCGCAAAGGACGCCTCTGACAACGACACCATTGTCGCATTCGATTTCCATCGTTCCGCCACCCAGAAGCCTAACTACTTTACCTTGAAGGTCAAGTAAATCGTCTCGACTCAAGATTCCCTCTTCGTTTTTATTCTGTTCTTAACCTAAACCAACCTCGTATTCCTTGTCAAAAATGACCTGTCCGGACCGATCGTAGATCAGCACCCGCAAGGAGTCAGGCGCTTCGCCTTCCGGCGAAAGTTCGAATTTGCCCACGATCGGGACATACCTTCTGATCCGAAAACGTCGGCCTTTCCGGTAGTTCAGGGGCACGCCGTTACGCAACACCTGCGGCGGAAAGGCCCATATCCGGCGGGGTTCGTTACCGCTATCGGCGGCAATGAGATGGACGTAGCCGTCCACCGGGTCATTCCCTTGTGCAAGGTTAATAAGTTTGAATCGAACGGTCGCCCTGGAATCCTCACTAGAGAAGATCAGATCCTCGATATCCACAATCCCTTGGGAGTCCCCTGCCGGAAGTCCCTCCTGAGGCTCGGGTGAACCTCCGGTGGCGATGTCAGGCAGTGATTCCGGTTCTTCGACGGTTCGCCTTTGGCGTTCGCGATGGGTTTCAATACGATCGATCTGCTGCTCTAGGCTCGCTATACGTCGCTTGTAATCTTGAAGACCGCTCCGTGCTTGTTCCAAATCCCTCTGTTTTCGCTCAAGCATCCGATCCATCTCTATGTTCGTAAAACGCAGATCCGCATATTTATTGATTGCGACGATCGATATGATGATATAGGCGAAAAAGAAGGTCGTGGCGGTTACAAGGATCCTTGGCGAAATCCTGAAAGAGAGGACTGACCCCAACCTCCTGACGATCATGACCGTCAGGGGCCCACCTGTTGACCGCCCTGTCCCCTCCGCTGCAGACGGGTCGCTCGGCTTTGCGGGTCTTGCCTCTTGCTCTTTTTTTATAGGGGTCATACCTGCAAGTGACTCCTATGTGAATCCCCACCTGAGATTATGACAATAGTCATTCCTTCGTCAGTCCGTGGAACTACTCAAAATTCGACCGAAAGTCCCGACATTCCGTTCGATCGTATAACGATACTCGTATTCCGTGTCGTTGCTCTTGCAGTCCTTCATGTGGAGTGCATCGTTCTTCTCGTTATATGGCTTTTCGAGAGAGTCGATCCATTCCGATATCTGTCTGTTTGCCTCGGCAATCCGCTCTGCAACCGGCATCCTTTTCGGCAACACAATGGTCTTGGTCTCAGGCATTGCAACTCCTCCTTGTACAATGTTAAAGCCACATGGGGGTCTCCCCACCCAGCCTTTATAAACTAATCCACTGGCCAACAGTCCTTACCGCGCTGTCGCTGCCGAAATGCCCGGTGAAAATGCGAAAGTAGAAGAGCTCTTCCTTGCTTCGAATGATCGGCCATTCCGCCTGCACTTCGGCTAAATCTCGATCCGTGATCAGTTCCTCAAAGTGCTTCGGAAGGACACTGGCGGAGCCGGAGCCCTGGGAGAATTCCTGCTTTGTCCGCCACACCACGCTTTCCGGCAGATAGCCTTCAAAGGCCTTCCTGAATATCCATTTCCCGATCTTCTGATGGTTCTCCGTTTTCTGTTTATACTCTGGTGGGATCGCCATGGCGTATCGCAGCAACTCGCCGGAGATGAGTGGTGCCACGACCCGTAGGCTGTGACACTGGTTCATGCGGTCTAGACGCAGAGAAGCGTTGTTGTGCAGGAATGCAAGGCACTCCACCTGTCGCGCAAAGAGCTCCTTCATGGGGCTGTCTTTCAAATAGGTGTATCCACAAAAGACCTCGTCACCGCCTTCACCGGACAGGAGAACTCCGACGCCCTCATCGCGGGCGTACTGGGAGACAAGGTAGTTGGATACGGCGCTTCGGACCAGAGAGGGGTCAAAGGATTCCAGATAGTAGATGACCGTGGGCAAAACCCTGAGCACATGCTCCGTATCCACAATGAGTTCATAATGCTCGGTTTGAAGGAACTCAGCCACGACCCTGGCGGTGCGGATGTCCTCACTTTCACCGACCCCGATCGCAAAGGTCTTCAAGGGCATCTTTCCATTAGACATTTCATCGGCAATCCTGGTTGCCACGGCGGCGATAACACTGCTGTCGATTCCGCCACTCAAGAGGCTTCCTGTCGGCACGTCGAAATTCACCCGGTTCTTGAAGCTTCGGATCACAATGTCTTTGACCTTCGATGCCAGGGAATATGCATCTCCCTCATGTGGCGCCGGCGGGGTCTTCGGCAACTCTGCATAGCGGGTTAAACGTCCATTTTCGGTCATACAATGTCCCGGAGGGAACTCCTGGACCTCCTCCGTGACCTCCAGGATGGCTTTCAGCTCTGAGGCCAGGCACAGCGTGCCATTCTTTCGCCCGTAGAAGAGGGTCCTGATGCCCAGGAGATCGCGCGCTGCAAAGAGTTCCTCACCGTCGGAAATGGCAAAGGCAAAAACGGCATCGTCCAAATGCCTCAACATGGCACGACCGTACTTCTGGTAAAGGAGAAGTAACAGGCGCTCCTCACGAAAGGCGCCGTCGGCGACACCGTGGGTACGAGCCAACGCCTCCCAATTGCCCATTTGGCCGTCGTAACAAATTCGAAGGTGGGCGTCGGTTGGGCTCTCTACAGGGATCTTCGTCAGAAGAGGGCCTGAAACCCCGTCCGCCTCGAGATAGTTCTGTGCCATGACGACGGCTTCACCGTCAAAGGTGCCCTGAGCATAGGTTCCACGGTGCTGAATCTTGTTGAGCATCGACTGTGCGTCGCTTCGACTAGGCCTCCCGCATGAAATGGCGAATCCGCTCAAAAGCTCCTCCTTTCTGGGCTGCCCTCACCGGGGCAAGTTCGGGACGAGGCCGGTCTGTCGGCCCATCGAGCCACATTGCGGAGAATGGCTGCGGGATGTTCAAAGACCTCGATAAAAATCTGGTGGTAGCGACACTCCTCGGCCGAACGCAGCCGCTCCCGAGGATAGCGAGCTTGATGGGCCAGCCATTCGGAGTCCGTTGCTTCCGGGATCAGGGCGCGCTGGAGGAGATCGACGGTCCCACTGCCCTCGTCGAATTGCTCTTTATCGCGCCAGACGATCTCTTTGGGAAGGAGGTCTTCACAGGCCTTCCGAAGGATCCATTTTTCAACTCCGCCCTTCTGGGAGAGCTTCAGACGGGCTGGAATTGATTGAGCAAGATTTACCATCTCCAGGTCCAGAAAAGGCACCCGCCCTTCAATCGAATGGGCCATCGTCATTCGGTCCACTCGTTGCAGATTGATGTTGTGCAGAGCCGTTACCGAACGACTGAGTTCCCGAGAAAGATCCTCCTCGTCCGGAATCCCTTTGTAATAAGAATACCCCGCAAAAAGCTCGTCAGCCCCCTCGCCGGTCAAAATGACCTTGACGTCATCTGCAGCCAGCCTCGCCGTGAAATAGCAGGGTATCGCACTCCTGACCAGATCCTGGTCAAAGGATTCCAAGTGGTAGATGATTTTGGGGAGCCCGCGGACTAACTCTTCGACACTGAGGACATACTCATGATGAATGGTGTCCAGATAGCGCGAGACATACCTAGCGGCCTCCAGGTCACGGCTTCCCTCGACCCCTACGGCGAACGTGTGCAGTTTATCAACATGCTGCCGCGCCAAAGCGGCAATAATGCTGCTATCCAACCCCCCCGATAAGAAGGCCCCGAGGGGGACATCGCTCATAAGTCTTTTCTCCACCGCCCTTGCCAGCGTCGCCCGGACCTGTAGCAGGTAGACCTCGAGGGAGTTCGGCTGTGGCTCCGCATCCGGAACCGCGTAAAAGGTCGAGAAGCCCGCATCGCTACGAAAAAGACTCCCAGGCGGAAACTCGTGAACACTGGTGCAGGACGGGGCCAACGCTTTCAGTTCGGAAGCAAAGAGTAAGGATCCGTCTTTCTCGCCATAGTAGAGCGGCTTGATCCCCAGCGGGTCCCTCGCCGCCAGCATGCGATCCCCGTCGGTTATAGCAAAGGCATACATACCGTCCAGGTGTTTCACAGCGGCTGAGCCCTGTTCCTCGTAAAGGTGAAGAATCGCTTCAGTGTCGCTTGAGGTCTCAAAGTGGTGGTTCTGTGAGAGTTCGCTGAGGAGCGTCGGATAGTTGTAAATCTCCCCATTCGCCACGACGGCCATGGAACCGTCTTCATTGAAAATCGGCTGATTTCCACCGCTAGGATCCATGATACTCAATCTCCGATGACCGAGGGCCCCTGATCCGGATGGCAGCACGTACGTCCCTGCCGCATCAGGGCCGCGGTGAAAAAGCGTGTCCATCATCGGTCTCAGGATGGATGGGTCGGCGAGGCCCCATATACCCGCGATTCCGCACATAGCTTTTTGGTAACCTCCTTTGGGAGACAGCTATTTACGAATCTCAAACACCCCCACGAGGCCGTGCCCCATTCCGGTACCCGGTTGAAGTTCCATCTCCAGTTTTCTCAAGGAATAGCCGAGGTGGGGCTCAATCACGTTGGCACGGACGTCTCCCCAGCCCAGCCAGCCCATGCCTTCGATGATCTTGTGCATCGTGTGCATCGCCTCCTTGAGCGGTTCGGGGTAGTAAGGCAGGACCTCCGGTACCTTTCGAAAGCTTCTCGAATCAATGTCGTACTCGCTGAGTAAGGAGATCGTATATTGCACGAGGGCGTTGCAGGACATGAAGAAGAGCTCGAAGAAGTTGTTCAGATGATCGTGCCCCTTCCGGGGCTGATAGTCCACGAGCAGGTTTTCCAGGTCCGTCCGGACATAGCTCTCAAAGAGGGAGTTGACCGCGCGGCGAAGCCTCGGGCAGTTCTTGTTATAATCGCCCGTCTCGAGGTGCCGGCCGACAAAGATGGATCGATCGAAAAAGCCCAGTGGCTTGATTTCCACACCCGATTCTCGAGACGCCTTGGTGACGATGCCCATGACCTCGTCCCGGGTCATCAGCCTCAGAGGGAAAGACACGACCTCCGGGTTGTCTCCCCCCTCTTCAGGGTAGATATAGGATATACGGTAGTCCATGAAGTATTCGCGGTCCGCGGGATGGTGCCACAGGTCCTGCCACTCGTACGAGTAGCGGCCGAGCCAGTCCCCCACAAAAAAGGCCAGCTCGGACGCATGCCGGCAAACGTCGGCGAAGAGCCGCACGCTCTGATCTTCATGGAAGTGCGAAAGGGTCCCGAAGGAGGTGAAATAGAGGTCAAAGGGGTCCTCATCGTCAAGGATCACGGCCGGAAGACCATTGGACAGGTCTCCCTGTACGAAGCAGGCCTTGGATCGGCCGGCATGATACCCCTCAGCTTGCTCAAGAAGATCCTTGTTGACGTCCAGCCCCACGTAAGCCTTGAGCATGTCCTCGGTGATCGCGGCTGTCACGTACTCATAGATCCCCGGGTCCTTCGTGGTCACGCCCAGGATCAGATCGAGCCCGTCGCCGCTGCCGCAGCCCAGATCCAGGATGCGAATCCGCCCCAGGTGCCGGCGTTTGCGCTCGACCAGTTGATTCAGATACGGGCGCAGGAAGATCCCGGTGACCTGGTCCTCCCAGAGCCTTCTGACGTTGTCGTATTTACCGATCAAGCCCGAGACTTTGTCGTATTTGCCTGTCTCGAAAGCCTGACTGTACGCCTTCTCCTCAGCCATAGGCTTTCTCATCCGATGAATCGCGACGCCAGGCCTGCAACATGTCAATCGCCTGAAAGGCGTCCCTGCAGTGGACATCCGCCCCGATCTCATCAGCGTAGGCCTGCGAGGTGGGGGCGCCTCCAATCATGACCTTGACTTTGTCGCGCAGACCGGCTGTCTCTAATTGGCCGATCACATCTTTCATGACCCGCATTGTGGTGGTCAACAGGGCGGAAAGGCCCAAGAACGGGGCCTTGTTCTGCGCTACCGCCTCGACGACCCTTTCCGCCGACACGTCCGTCCCCAGATCAATCACCTCGTAGCCCGCGCCCTTTAACATGATGGCGACGATATTCTTGCCGATATCGTGTAGATCACCAGCCACCGTGGAGATCACGAATTTCCCCTTGCTCTCCACCCCCGCTTTGCTCAGATGGGGACCCAAAATGTCCATGGCTGCCCCCACGCACTCGGCTGAGGCCAGCATGTCGGGGATCAGATACTCGCCGCGCTCGAATTTCGCACCCACGGTCTCCATGGCAGCCGTCAGACCCGCAAGCACAATGGTTTTGGGGTTCACCTCCTTGCGGAGTGCCTCTTGCACCAGCTCGGTGACGGCCGGTTTCCCCTCCAAACCCTCGTCGAATCCCTCATCCTCAGCCTCAACGCGGCCCTGAATGATATTAAAGGCGATCTCCTCAATAATATCCTGCTTCGGCATAATCCTGATCTCCTTTCTGCAGCAATCTGAACGTTTTCTTATCACGGTCGTTCTTTTTCAATCCGTCAAGCAGTCCCGGACAGGCTTCAAAAATCCGATCCACCTTGGCTTTATCCAAATGAGGGGCTGGTTTCT
Source organism: uncultured Desulfobacteraceae bacterium (assembly GCA_964484515.1). GTDB lineage: Bacteria > Desulfobacterota > DSM-4660 > Desulfatiglandales > HGW-15 > CAZAGT01. The sequence continues at coordinate 11,221 of CAZAGT010000091.1, forward strand.
CCTCCAATCTGCGCATCTGGGCCAGGGCGTTTTGCAGCACCTCGTCCTGCAAACCCTTTGATTCGAATCGGTAGGGATTCGATACCACCCCGGAGTGCATGGCCTTGCGCACGTGACGGACAAAGAGGCGATGAGGAGAGGCCATTACCTTCTTGACCACCCTGATCATCTCGTCCGGCCCTGAAGCACCAAAATCGGGTTGACGCAAACAGTGTTTGATCTGTCCGATTTGCTCATTATCAAGCACCGCCTGCAAGGGTGAAAAGCTGTTGGTACGATCCAAAAGCCCAAAGGCATAATGGATATATTGGGCCCCGCTCATCGCCATATAGAGATGGGTGAAGAGCTTCTCAAAGGTGGCCTGCATCCCCGGGACTTTGGCGTCTCCGACCCCGGCCGTGGAGTAACAGGGAATGTCATAGAAGCGGGCCAGCTGGACGCAGTCGATATTGTACTGGTTGAACTCAGGGCACCCGTAGAGGTCATGCAGATCATCCAACCGCGCGCGTACGGGGACGCTCCCGTAGAGGACCGGGGCCCCTGGTCTGATTAGTTGCGCCAGGGCGACTCCGGCCAGAATCTCCGCATTGATCTGCGCCACCATACCCTCCTCTTGAATAGGGGCCGAGGATCCACCCTGCGGGGATGAGGAGACCACCACAGGCAGGCCGGATTCCACGATGGCGAAAAACTTATCGGTGGTGTCGTCCACAATCTGGAGTGGGCTTTTAAAGATGCACGTGATGAATGAAATGATGGGGTTTTGTTGCAGGGCCTCGGTACCGCCGACGATGATTTCGGCCATGCGGATCACGTCTTCAATGGCCTCTAATTTCGTCAGACCGGCCTGAACATGTTTGGTCATGTTGTTGAGACTGGCAAAGAACTTGTTGACATCATGATTCTCGGGCGTGATTCCCGGGTCTTGGATATTGAGTGGTCTAATGAAGAAATCCAGATGTTCTAACTGTTCGCAGAGTCTTGCGGCGCGACAGAGCAAGGCGGCGGTGCCCCGAAACTCGTGAAATCGTGGGACCCTCACGTGGCGGCTCTCATCACAAGTACTGACGAACTCTTCAAATTCCGTATCCAGCCAAACATTGGCCTCAGAGCCCGATCCAAAATAAACCCGCGGTACCTGGGCGTCGAGCAGAAGGCGATTTCCCGGATCCCTCGCTCCCAGGATGAGGCGCGAAGGTGCAGACCCGACCGCTTCCCGGATGAGCAACCGTGGTATGCTGATGCGCCAGCATGCCGGTTGTTTCTGACCCTCTTCCCACACGTTGGCGCCGTGAGCCTCGAATAGCCGGGCAGCCCTTTCATTCACGCACCAGATGCCGGGCTCTTCCAAGATGCTGAGCGAGGCTTCGTCCAGCCATTTGATTTGCTCTTGGCTGAGCCGCTCAAAAGGCTTGACGACGAGGCCTTCTCTAAAACCTTCAACCATTGGTTTCTCCCTTCCTTCCCGCCTCTTGGCTCCGGAGGCGAAAAACGCGCGTGTAACGGCGACAGTGACGGTCCTTGCCGATTAACACCCCGCCGGCCCTGATCGCATTCATCTGCTCTTCTACAAGGGGGTCCATAATGACCGCATCGAGGCCGGCAAACATCGCCATGTAGAGAAAGCCGGCATTGAGTAAGGATCGTGCGGGGAGACCATATGAGATATTCGAAAGACCGGTCACCGTCTTCGCCCCTGGGAAGATCCTCTTGATGGCGGAGATACAATTGAGAGTCACGATGCCTTGTTTCACGTCTGTGCTCACAGGGATAACCAGTGGATCAAAGTAGACGTTTTCAAGGGCCAGCCCTAACCTCAGGCACACCGCGACAGTCTTTCTGCAGGCATCGATACGGCCTTCGAGGGTCTTCGGGATACCACTTTCATCCATGGCGAGGGCCACCAGCGGGGCGCCGTAGCGCAGGGCCAGAGGCACGATCCTTTCCAGATTCTCATCCTCGGCCTTGGTGGAGTTGATGAAGCTTGTCCTGCCTTCCCGGGCTTTGAGTCCGGCCTCAAGAACCGCCGGATCGGGACTATCGATGCAGATGGGTGCCTCCAACTCCTGCTGGATGTTCTCGATCGCCCACACCATGGAGGCGATCTCATCCTCCCGGGATCCCAGTCCGGTCCCCACGTTCACATCGATTTGATCGGCCCCGGCCCGCACCTGGCGGCCGGCGAGTTTGATCAGCTCATCCTGGTTTCGCCACTGGAGGATCGCTTTGACGGCCGGAATCGTAGCGTTGATTTTTTCACCAATGATCAGCATAGGCGGCGTCCTGTTTTGCCTCTTATGACATCGTCATGCTTTTCAAGCCCGGGATTTCGTTCTTGATGCGATCCTGGGCTTCCTCGGGAATAAAGCTTCGGGAGGCTTCCCTCAGGATCTGGCGGGCCTTCTCCGTGGCTCTCTGCCGGGCGTCCTTGCTGCCTGCTTGGAACCAGCGCTCTCGATCCTGCCGGTCACTATGAAGCGGTTTATACAGTTCTGATCGCATGTGGCGTCTCGTATGGCGGGAGGAGACGAAGTGCCCCCCGGGTCCCACTTCCTTGATCAGATCAAAGGCGAGCGTCTCATCGTTTATTTGGATCCCTTCCAAGGCCCGCATCGTCATACCGATGATTTCGTTGTCAATCACAAGTTTGTCGTAGGAGGCCGTCAGGCAGAACTCCAGGAATCCGGCGGCGTCGTGAATAACATTCCCCCCGGCCAAGGCGACCATCAGGTTTGTCATGGCGGATTCATAACCGGCTTGGGCATCGTTCACCTTCGAATCCGACATACCGGCGGTCACGTATATGGGCAGACCATAGAACTGGGCCATCTGAGCCGCTGCCGAATTCATTAGGCCCATTTCAACCGCACCCGAAAGGTATTTCAGGTCCCGCAGATCTGTTATCGATGAGATGCAGCCATAGATGGTGGGTGTCCCCGGGTTGGCAAGTTGAGCCAACATGACCCCGGCCAGGGAGTCCACGTTCTGCACCACCAGGTTTCCGGCCAACGTGATGGGGGCCGTGGCGCCGCACAAGGGTTCGGCCGGGACCACGACCGGAATCCCATGACGGGCGGCCTCCATGGTCAGCTGGGCATAGGTTTCATCCAGTTTCAAAGGACTGATCCCGCAGGTGACCATGGAGATGAAGGGGCGATCTCGAAGTCCGGCGGGGGACCCGGCAATGATCTCAGCCATCTTGATGACATTGCGGACGCCTTCAACCGTGTAGACGCCGCCCATCACGTGTTTGCGAGTGTGATTTAAGGCCGCGCCGAATCGGTTGACATCGATATCATCTTCCCCAAGATCGCTGGGGTACACATTAAGCATATAAAAATGGACGTGTTCGAGTTTGTCCACCAAACGGGCCATATTGATGACGTCCTCGAGCGTGGCCCTACGTGCATCCTGTTTCCCAGGGTCCTGTACGTTGAGCGCGGTGCCACCGGTGCCGAGGTACACCTTTTTCCCTCCGATCTCACAATCCAGGTCGCCGTTTGTGGACCGTCCGCAAAGTCGGACCACCGAGGGCACCTGATTAACGAGGTCCTCGACCATGGCGCCCGGAACTTTTACAAGCCGGCTCGATTCATCCACGCTCGCGCCGGCCTCGCGAAAAAGCCCCAGGGCGGCAGGAAAATTCACCTGAACGCCTACTTCGGAGAAGACCCTGAGCGTGGTCTCGTGGATCTTGCGGACATCCTCATCATTGATGGGCTTGTATTGTCCTCCGGACAATCCTCTTTGCGTCATCTTCTTCATCCCTTTGATCGTTGCTATGGTTGTGGAATCAGATGGGGCTTGGCGATCTTCTCATCGAACAGCCCTTTTTTCCGCAATCAGAGCACGGATTGAAGGCAGCCGCCGACGGATGCGCTTGGAAGGAAAATACACCAAAAACCCCTGAGATCGATTTGCGGGGTTGCATCAGGCAGGAATCAGTGAGGTTCACATTCAAACCACGGGATTCGAACAACCGAAAAAGCTTCTTCTGTTCCGTGAGGGGCCAGTCACAATAGCCGGGGCTGAAACGCAGGGTAGTCCCTTTGTGCATCGGTTTCAGTGCCTTTGCCACGTGTCTTTGGAATTCGTCCACCATGCTTTCCACTGCGTCCGATCCCATGGCATCAAGGATATAGGCCTGCGAGATCCGGTTTCGTTGGGTAAGACTATTGATCTCGTCCTCGAGCCTGGGTCCAATGGTCCCCACAAAGCAGACAATCTCCTCGCAGTGGGTCAGGGTCTTCGAAAGCTTCCGGCTTGCCAATGTGATGCCGCCCTTAAGTCGGACCAAATCCTCCCGGAGAGAATCGATCTCGATGAACCGGTAACTCAATTCGGACTTCATGAGACCGGCCAGCTTGGAACCCAGTTTTTCGATCTTCACTTTAATGGACCGCGAGAAAGTCTGCGACCCTTTGCCACCGAGCAACCGGACCAATTCCCTCCTCTTAAG
>CAZAGT010000092.1:0-15663 GCA_964484515.1 uncultured Desulfobacteraceae bacterium
ACATGGGGGAGACCATCGACTCCATCCTCAACCTCCCCTCCCAGTATGATGAGCTCTCCGAGGGTCTTGCCAAACGGCTTCACGAGGACTTCAGCCACTTCGGGCTCGACCTGTCCCACCTCTATATCAATGCCATTACCCCGCCCCCCGAGGTGCAAAAGGCGATCGACGATCGCAGCCGGATGGGTGTCTTCGATGACATGAACAAACTCATGCAGATGAAGGCGGCCATGGCCATGGAGAAGGCCTCCGCGGCAGAAGGCGGCGCCGGTCCCGGCATGGGGATGGGCATGGGCCTCATGATGCCCGCCATGTTTGCCCAGTATTTCGCCGGTGCCGGCAAGGCCCCTGAACAGCCGGAGCCTCCTGAAGGCTTCACGTGTCCGGAGTGTCAGAAACCGATTCCGACCACCGCCAAGTTCTGCCCCTCGTGCGGGCACCAGCAGCTTGTCTTCAAAGAGTGCACGAAGTGCGGGAAGAACTTGACGCCGAACGCGAAGTTCTGCTCGCGCTGCGGGCATCCAACTGAAGAGAAGCCGCAGCCGAAGAGCTGCCCCAAATGCGGTGGAGAGAACCTACCGGATTCAGCCTTCTGCAACCAGTGCGGCGAGAAACTCTAGCAGGTGCTTGAAGTCCTTTTCTTCCGAGAGGCGCTGAAGGAAAGCTCGGGTGCAGGGCCCACCCAGACCGGATCCGCGGCACTAGGTCGGAGGGCCGTAGCGGCGAATGGGAATCTTAGGCCCTTGCGCCCTGAGCCGTGCGCCTCTTTCGGATGCCGCCCAGACGAAAGGCATTAGAACACCATCCATGAGCACTTCCGGACAATCTGCCGGCCTCATAATCGAACACCAATGTCCCCAATGCGGGGCACCGGCCACCCTGGCGGAGACCGATCATCTATTCAACTGCGAGTTCTGCCGGGTGAAGTCCTACCTCCTGACCCGATTCTTCCAATATGTGCTGCCCCACAAGGCAAGCGAAGATAAGGAACTCTTCTTCTTCCCCTACTGGCGAATCAAGGGCACGCTTTACTCCTGCGTCCCCCAGGGCATTAAGCACCGGATCGTGGATATGAGTTACCAGGCCCTCGAGTCCCGCGCTTTCCCCATATCACAGGGTCTCCGGGGTCAAACCATGAAGCTGCGCTTTGTCTCGCCCGAGATCGAAGGTCGTTTCCTAAGACCCAAGGTGCCCTTTGAGGATATCCAGCGCATGATCGAGGATCAATCCCGGGTGTTGTTGCCGAATCCGATCTTTCGCCAAAGCTTCATCGGGGAAACCCAGAGCAAGCTTTACGCCCCCTTCTATATGAATGGTAAGCTTTACGACGCGGTGCTGAACCGGCCGGTCTCCTCGGAGATCCCCGAGGGTTTTGATCTCTCCGAGCTTGAGGCGGAATCTCCGGAGTGGCAGATCCGGTTCATTCCCGCCATGTGCCCCAATTGCAGCTGGGATCTGGAAGGCGACCGGGATTCCCTGTTGCTTCACTGCCGTAACTGCAAATCGGCCTGGTACCCCGGCAAGAACGAGCTCAGGAAAATGAAGTTTGTTTGTCTGGAAGGACAGGGCGATGATACCTATTTGCCCTTCTACCGGATTAGGGTCCAGGTGAGTGGTATCGCGCTTGACTCCTATGCCGATCTTATCAAGGTGGCGAACCTGCCCAAGGTCGTCCAGGAGGAGTGGAAGGAGAGGGAGTTTCACTTCTGGTCGCCGGCCTTCAAGGTGAAACCGCAGGATTTCCTGAAATTCTCGCGTAATTTGACCCTGTCCCAGCCGCAAGCCGAAGGCCAGTCTGAGCTACCCGACACCAAATCCTATCCGGTTACGCTCTCGCTTGAAGAGGCCTCGGAGAGTCTTGAAATCAATCTTGCCAACTTCATGAAGCCCCAGCGGAAGCTCTTTCCCAAGCTTAAGGAGATCGAGATCAAGCCGAAGAGCGCCCTCCTGGTCTACATTCCTTTCCATCACAAAGGGCTGGAACTCTCGCAACCCGCCTATCGCCTCCGAGTTAACGAGAATGTTCTAAAGTACGGCCGCAATCTATAGAAGGTTGCCGTTAAACGCCCTTCATCCTAACTCCATCGGCGTTAGCCCGTTACAGGTAACCGCGGCGTAAATAAAAGGCGCAAGGCACAAGACGCAAGGACGAAGGGCGAACAAAGAAAGAGGATTCGCACTTATTTTGCCTCGAACCTCGAACCTGAAGGTTCGTACGCCTCATTTCTCGGGATTTCGCAGGCGTCACGTCTGAGCACTTTTCAACAGCCTGCCTGGGGTTGGGTTTGGGTACCGGCCGTAGGGGCGCCGCTGCCGCTGTAGGGCCCGTTCCCCGAACGGGCCGCTATCCCAAGGTCTATAGGGTTCGTTCCCCGATCGGGCCGGTAGCTTACAATCGCCACGGCAATTTCGACAGGTCCACATTGCCGCCCGAGAGGATCACACCGATCCGCTCTCCCGGGATCCGGGAGCGCTTAGTCAGGAGGGCCCCAACCGGCACGGCCGCGGAGGGCTCGACGACGATCTTCATCCGTTCCCAGACGAGGCGCATGGCCGTGACGATCGCCTCTTCGCTCACTGTGATGATGTCGCTGACATGTTTTTGGATGATCGGAAAGGTGAGGTCCCCGAGCGATGTGCGGAGCCCGTCCGCAATGGTGTTGGGGTTTTCGGATGGGATGATCCGACCGGCCTGGAAGGAACGAAAGGCATCATCGGCCATTTCGGGCTCCGCCGCGACGACCAAAGGTCTTCGTGACATGCCGCTCGCGGCGATCGCCGTGCCGCTAAGGAGGCCGCCGCCACCCACCGGCGCCATGATCACATCGAGATCAGGTGCCTGCTCAAGGAGTTCCAGCGCGGCCGTGCCCTGTCCCGAGATGACGCGCTGGTCGTTGTAAGGGTGCACGAATGCGGCACCAGTGCGGTCGATGACTTCGGCCAGCCCGGCCTCGCGAGCAGCCAGGGTCGCTTTGCAGAAGCTGATCTCGGCGCCGTAACCGGCGACCGCCTCTCTCTTTACATCGGGTGCGTTTTCGGGCATGACCACGTAAGCCTTGACACCGCGACAGCGGGCCGCAAGGGCGAGCGCGGCCGCATGATTCCCGGAGGAGTGCGTGGCCACACCCCGGGAGGCCTTTTCATCACTGAGCGAGAAGACGGCATTCGTCGCCCCCCGCATCTTAAAGGCCCCCACCTTCTGGAAATTCTCACACTTGAAAAAGAGCTTGCCCCCGCCGCACATGCGATCCAGGGCCGAGCACGTCAAGACCGGCGTGCGATGAATGTAGGGCGAGATCCGTTCCGCCGCCGCCCGAATATCTTCTATCGTTGGTTCGCTCATGGGATAATGGCCATGGCTCTAATTTTCACCGTCTCTGTGTTGTGATCCCCTCAAATGAATTTCTACCCGCCGGAGGCTGAGCGTTTTTCATTTGCCGCCTTCCTTGCCTTGCCATAGCGTCGCGACGGCAGGTCAACGGCAAAGGAAAAAGATCTTTCTTCTCTCCGCGTTCTCTGCGTCCTCGGCGTCTCGAGCGAAGCGGGCGGTGAGTATCAAACTAGCGAAAAGAACGTCCGTGTCTGCTTGCCGGGTCGTAGCTTTACGCGAAGCCTGGTCCGTGTGGGTCCGTGGCTAAATCATCAAGAGACGACTCGGTTCACACCGCTATAGACAAAGTAGCCCGCGAAGACCACCAGGAACCCCGCACACACCCCAATAACCCCACGGTATAACCGGTCGTTCAGAAATCGCCGTCCCTTTGCCACCGCGCCGGAGATCAGGGCATACCAGGCGAGGTCGGCCAGGATGTGGCCGGCAAAGAAAAAGAAGATCCCCCAGGCACCGAAGCGCATGCAATGCAGGATGTAGCCAAGCCCGATGGTGGCCCACCAGATGGTCCAGTACGGGTTGGCGACACTCATCAACACCCCGCTAAGGACCAGATGCCCGCTCTGTTGTTCGTTGGTTTCAAATGACAGGCTCAGGGATGGGAGGGAGCGGAACATGCCGACCGCCATCCAGATCAAGATCCCGGCACCGACCAGCGCAATGCCGGCAAACACGTGATCCTGGTTGAGGAAGGGGGCCAGGCCGAGCAAGAGGGCGATGACGAGCGCAAGCTCCAGGATGCCATGCCCAACGATCATCAAAGGTCCGGCCATAAACCCTCGCCGCGAACTCTCACCAATGGTCGCGGTCAACAGCGGCCCCGGCATCATGGCCCCGGAAAGCGCAATCACAAAGGAAGAGGCGAATATCGTCAGCAACGCCAGCATATGCTATCCCGTTCTGAGAAGATTTGGCATCCTACCCACAAACAATCCACAAGATCAACATCCATATGAATCAATAACCCAATACCCACCAGTCTCAGCTTAGGTATCACGGCCATCACGAAGTACGCACAAATCGCCATGTATGAATGCAGAGGGTGAGACCCGATGCTGCAACGAGTTGGATCGTAGATCGGGCTGGCCAACAGATGGTCAAGATCTACGACCATGGTCACGACCATAATGAGCCAGGCCTTGACCCTCCGCTCCTTGAAGGCAAACCGCGCCACGATCCCCGGAATCAAAATATGAAGAACAGTATGAACGATTATGCGAACCATGGATGGTGAAGGTATCCCTTGCTAGCCCCAAGGGGCAATACCTGCCATTACTCATTGTCTTCGGTTCACTAGCAGGGCCCGTTCCCCGAACGCGCCGTTCTGGTGCGCCTTGAAAAAGGAGTACCAATAAATATCACTAATTTCTTAATCATTATGATATATTCTGCCAGATAGAGGCAAACATAGCAAAGCCAAGAAATCCGAATCCTCAAGCCATATGAGTGAAGAATGAGAGATCAGAAGATTATCAACGTCTTCATCGCCTCCCCTGGGGATGTGCCCGAAGAACGGCAGATCGTCCGCGCGGTCTGTGAGGATATGAACCAAAGGAACCTTCTGAAACCTTACGGGATTTCTTTTGAAGCCGTAGGTTGGGAGGATGTCTTTCCCGCTGTGGGCCGTCCCCAGGAGCTTATCAATAGACATGTAGAGGAGTGCGACATTTTTGTCTGCATGTTCCACAGGCGGTTTGGCACGCCTAGCGGCGAAGAAGCGTCCGGCACCTACGAAGAGTTCCTAAAGGCTCTCAAGTCGTGGAAAGCCAAGGCGACCCCCCATATCATGTTCTATTTCAAAGAGGTCAAGGTCAAAACTACTAAGGACCTTCAAGATCCACAGCTCAAGAAGGTCTTTGATCTGAAAGAAGACCTAGAAAAGCAGAGAATACTACTCTTTGATGAGTTTTCGACGCCCGAGGAATTCCGCGAAAAATTCAAGGACCACCTGGAAAAGTGGGTCGTTGCCGCTTCAAAGGGCTGGCAGAAGGTGGGAGACCGAATTGAGAAGACATCTGAAGAAGAAAAGGTCTTCAAGAGCTACCTGGGTTCGGCGCTCATTGAGCACCGCCACCTTCCGACCCAGGGGTTCGAGACGACCCTGCGGATTCCTATTGAGCTCGAGAATGTGTTTATCAATATGCACGCCAATATCCACACCCACGATTTCGACCTGACCGTCAAGGGCCAGGAAAGGATGCAGGAAAGAATCAGGGCGGAAAGAATACCCTCCCTGGATATCAGAGGCGCCTTTGAAACGTCTGCGCGACGCAAGATAAAGGATATGGTCATCCTGGGCAAGCCCGGTTGCGGGAAGACGACCCTCCTGAAATATATCCTCGTCATGCTCGTTGAAGGGAAAGGGAATGAAAGGCTTGGCGTCAAGGAGAAGGTGATTCCGTTTTTTGCACCGTTAAGGGAATTGAAGGACCCGGACGAGGAAGGCTTCGTCGATTTCATCAGAAGGGTCTGTTGCCTTGGTGATCATTCAATCTCAGCGCCCCTCGTCACTGAACTTCTTGAAGGGGGCAGGGGTATCATCCTGTTGGACGGCCTCGACGAGGTGGCCAACGAGGAGACCAGGGTCAGGACGTGCAAGTGGATCGACAAGGCCAGAAAACGCTTTGCACGGACCAAATTCCTCATCACGTCGAGGTATTCTGGATACATGGGCAGGAGCATGTTGGAAGGGGCGTTGCTTGAACTCTCCATCCAAGATTTCACGTCCGAGGAGGTCAGGGAATTCCTGGTGAGGTGGTTTGAGACCGTGGAGGTCGCACTCCACGCAGCCGATGAAGAACACCAATGGCGGAAGAAGGGCAAAGAGAATGCCTTCGCCCTCGTTGATAGAATAGACAAGTCCGAACATTTGCGCCGGCTCGCGGTGAACCCTCTGCTCCTTCAGATCATCGCCCTCGTCCACAGGGACAGAGGAACTCTACCGCAACGCAGGGTCGAGCTTTACGAGGAGTGTACGAATGTCCTCCTTGAAAAGTGGGATATGGCCAAGGGGCTTGATGTGCTTCTGACGGCCCGCGAGGCCAGGCAGGTCCTTCAGCCCCTGGCCTTGTGGCTGCATGGGGAGGATAACCGTCGGTCGGCCCCCATGGACGCGATCAAGGATGTCATCACAGCACCACTAGAGGAGATCGGGAAGTCAACAGTCGATCCCGAGGCGCTTCTCCTCAACATCAGGGACCGCAGCGGCATCTTCATGGGCTACAGCGCAGACGAGTATGGGTTTACCCACCTGAGCTTTCAGGAATACCTCTCGGCCGAACAGATCAGAAACGAACGGCTCCTGGACACCCTCATATCCCATTATGGTGACCGATGGTGGAGAGAGGTGATTCTGCTCTGCCTGGGGCTCGACAACCCTTCCGTCGTCGAGGAGTTTACTGAGAAGGTTATTGTGACGGACGATTTTACGAGTGAGATCGGCATCGTTGTCGACGCCATAGCGGATTCCATCAGAAAGCCTATAGTGCCTTTTGTGGATGCGATTAAGAACGAAGATTTGTCGCGGGAGTCCCGATCGAACGCGATCAGGGTGCTGGCTACCATTGGCGGCGACAGGGTGGTTCGAGTCCTCCGGGAGACGGTGGACCACGAGGACAAGAGGCTCGCATCATCAGCCTTTGAGGCCCTGGAATCCCTTGGAGCGGCGGAGGGAATTTCTAGACCTCAGATTGAAGAGGTTCCCGCGGTATTTGTGAATCCCATCGACGACGCAAATATGGTCCTTGTTCCAGCCGGGTCCTTTCTATACGGGAGCCGCGACGACGATGAGTTCGCAAGCAGTGATGAGAAGCCCCAGAGGACGATCGATCTGCTGGCGTTTTACATGGACGTCGTTCCGGTCACGAATGAACAGTTTTGCAGGTTCCTGAATGAGAAGCAGGCTAGTAAGGGCGAACTCGAGGAATGGATTAATCTGCAAGGAAAATTCGATAAAGAAAGGTGTCGGATAAAAAGGAAGCGGGCAGGATTTGCGATTGAAAAAGGGTACGAAAGACATCCCGTGATCTATGTGTCTTGGCATGGAGCCCAGGCGTATGCTGAGTGGTCTGGCAAGCGTCTGCCGTCGGAGCAGGAATGGGAAAAGGCCGCCAGGGGTACTGATGGCAGGATCTATCCCTGGGGAAATCAATTTGAAAAAGATCTGTGTAACTCAGCAGAAACCGGCATTGGTGGAACAACGGAAGTGGGTCATTTCCCAAACAGCAAAAGCCCCTACGGGTGCCACGACATGGCTGGGAATGTCTGGGAATGGATGGAAAACCGGTACGATGAGGATAAGGACGTGAAAGTCTTGCGCGGCGGGTCGTGGTACTTTCCAGCTTATTAGCTGCCGTTGCGCCAAACGCTTCAGGTACTTCCCGAGCTACAGGCTCAGCATTGTGGGTTTTCGTTGCGCCAGGGATGTAGAGAGAAGTTAACCTTTTTTCTTTTATCCTTTTACCCTTCGGCGGTGGACGTTCTGGATTAGTGCAATCGTCCTCAAACGCAAGGCTGCCCTTAGATTGCACCTGAATAGGCCCGTTCGGGGAAACGGGCCCTACACCAATGAATTGGTGCAAGGGAATGCGCCAGCGTGGATTTTCTAGAGTATGTAGGGTTCGTTCCCCGAACGAACCGCCCTGGTTGCCTGAATGCCAAAAGAACTGAAAGAAGTAAACGCCCTGACGAGGACCTACGATCTGCTCCTCTGGATCATTCCCCAGCTTGAGAAATTCCCCAAAGGCCAGAGGTACCTCCTCGGCGATCGGATCGAAACCCAGATGCTGGACCTCATGGACCTGATTATCGAGGCGGCCTACACAAAAAGTAAAACATTGTTACTGAGAGAAGCTAATCTCAAGCTTGAAAAGCTGAGATATCTCATACGGCTGGTGAAGGACTTGAAATATCTGAGCATCAAGCGGTATGAGCACGTCTCGAAGTGTCTCAATGAGATCGGTTCGGAAATAGGGGGATGGCTGAAATACCAAACGCGGAAGCGCCCGGAAGCTGAAAAGCGATGAAAAGAGCCAACAACCTGTTCCCACAAATCATATCCTTTGAAAACGTCTTGACGGCATCCAGAAAGGCGAGGAAGGGGAAACGCTTCAAGGCTTCCACGGCCCGGTTTGAGCGCGATCTTGAAAAAAATATCCTGAAGATCATCGAGGTACTGAAGAACAAGACGTATCGCCCGGGCGGCTACAATGACTTCTATATCTATGACCCCAAGAGGCGCATGATAAGCGCGGCGCCCTACTTCGACAGGGTCATCCACCACGCCCTCATAAACGTGATCGAGCCCATTATAGGCCGGTCTTTCATCCACGACACCTACGCCTGCATCAAGGGCAAAGGCACTCACAAGGCTGTGGAGCGGTACCGCGAGTTTCAGAAAAAGAATACCTATGTCCTGAAATGCGACATAAGGAAGTACTTCCCGAGCATCGACCGCGAAATCTTGTTGAGCAAGGTCGAAAGGAAGATCAAATGCCCGGACACCCTTTGGCTCGTCAAGGAGATCCTCGATTCCAGGGAAACCGATGGAGAGATCGAGTACTTTCCCTGTGACGAGCTTTTCACACCCCTTTCCAGAAGAAAGGGAATTCCGATCGGCAACCTCACGAGCCAGTTCTTCGCCAACCTGTACCTGAACGACTTCGATCACTTCATAAAGGAGGGCCTTAGAGCTCGATCCTACATAAGATACTGCGACGATTTCGTCATCTTCAGCAATTCCAAGAAATGGCTCGCCCAGTTGAAGTCGCAGATGGAACAATACCTCGAAACATTGAGGCTTAGATTACACAGGAACAAGAGCCGGGTTTACCGGGTCTCTGATGGCGTCGATTTCCTCGGCTACCGGATCTATTCGGATCACACCCTGGTGCGAAAGAGCGTGGTCAAGAGATACCGAAGAAAGCTACGGAAAATGGTGTCTGACTACAAACACGGGTACATCGGACTGCCGGACGTCAAAACCTCGATCCAGAGCTGGATCGGCCATGTGAAACACGCCAACAGCTATGAATTGCGTAGGGAGCTTCTCTCAAGCGCGATATTCACCAGATAGCCTTTTGGGGTGGGGTCGAAACGTCTTGCGCGGCGGGTCGTGGAACAATCCAGCTAATAACTGCCGTTGCGCCAAACGCAACAGGAACAACCCGAACAACAGGAACAACAATGTGGGTTTTCGTTGCGCCAGTACTTGGTTTCGCGGGCCTGGCCCGCAAAAAGCCGGAGTCCCTTTCTTTAAGGAGAAAGGGAGCGTGCATGAATTAAGTCCAGACCCCGCTCCCGTTTCGACCGGCCGAGGCCTATTTGTCAAGCAAGGCGGAAAGCGGCCGAACAAATCATTACTCTGCTTCCCCGGGGTTAGTAAGGCAACTGAAAGCCCCGGGAGAGCAAATCCCCTTTTCCGTCGCTTGTGTTTCGTCATTATACGTCGGGGTTTTTTGCGATGCCCCGACGGTCTTCAAGGAGGTGCCCCATGAACGTCTTCCGCATACTCCACATCTCTGACCTTCATATCGGTTCTGAAGACAACTTCGACAGATCCGTGGTACTGGAGCCCCTGATTGAACGGGTGGAAGGAGATATTAAGCAGGGCTTGAAGCCGGAGATCGTCGTCCTATCGGGAGACATTGCCAATAGCGGAATGACGGCCGAATATGAACTCGCCAAGACCTTTTTGGCCGACCTAATCGGCAAGATAGGTTTGGGAAGTGACCGACTCTTCATGGTGCCGGGCAACCACGACGTCTACCGCAGGAAGTATCGAAAATCCGATGTGCCTTCCTATGAGACCATGCGGGAACTGAATGAGGAACTCGAGAATGAGGATTACAGGGCGGACCTGTTCAAGGGCATGGAGGATTATTTCAAATTCGTCGAACAGGACTATCCTCATTTGAAGAGCGAACACGGCAGACTGGTACCCTTTGTGTGCGCTTTTCAAGCGGACTGCGGCAAAAGCATCGGCCTCGTGGGATTGAACTCCGCATGGATGTGCCGGAAGAGTCCGGATCACGGTGAAGTTGCCATAGGTGAGTATCAGGTTAAGAAGGCAATGGAGGAACTCAAGGGGCTTGGGAACCTCGACATGATTGTCAATGTCACCCACCATCCAATGAATTGGCTGTGGCCGGTGGACTATCAGAAATGCAGGAAATACTTCAACGATTCGGTCCTGCTCTGCGGGCATCTTCATGATGCTAAAGGAGGTCTTCAGGATAATTACGAAGGAAGACTTTTTCAATTCCAGGCTGGCGGGGCTTACCTGGGAAGCGAATCATCCTGGCCGAACAGATATCAATACCTGGCCTTTGACTGGAATGAGAACGAAATAACAGTCAACTTCAGGAAGTATGTGAGAGAATCGGGTACGTGGTGTCTGGAGGCTGAAAAGGGTAAGGACGGCGTGGCGGCCTTCCCGATGCTGCGGGCCGGCGAGAAAGGAAAGACTGCAAAACCCATCTACCCAAGAGAGGCTCCCGAGATGCCGGAGCTTTATCTCAAATGGCTCAGAGATCATTGCGCCTACATGGACGTGGACAGACTGAGGGAGAAGAGTGATGTCATACAGGTCAGGCTACCGGAGATCTTTATTTCGTTATATGCCTATGAGCCAGGCAAGAAGGCCGAACAGAGACAAGAAATGCAGCAAAGAGAAAGTCCAGTAGATCTCGAGGAGCTTATTGCAAAGAACGAATACCTGTTGATTGAAGGGCAGGCCGGTTCCGGCAAGACCACGATTTTGAGGCATGTTGCGAACAGCCTAATAGCGGCGGAAGGAATCAAAGGGCTGGAGGGTTTTCTCCCGGTCTTGATTTTCCTAAAGGATCTGAAAGGCCTTTTCGAAAATGGAGCGCAGAAGACGACAAAAGCTTTTACTACTGATGACATTCTATCCTACTACTTTGAGCGAACGGAAAAGGTTTTGGATATAGCCACTATAAAAGGATTCTGTCAGGCGAGCAAAGCCCTCTTTCTCTTAGACGGCCTCGACGAGATGGCACCAAAGCATAGGGATGCCGTCGTCAACGCCTTTGCCGATTTCCGGATCAAGAATGAAGGCATTAAGGTGGTCCTTTCCGGAAGGCCTCATGGCCTTGAGGGCACGGCGGTTGACCGATTCGGCAAGAACTACGTCAAGATCCTGCCCCTGAACACGGAGCAGGTTGAGGAGTTTATCCGGAGATGGTTCCAATACGTCTATTCTGAAGGCTCACGAATCGGTGAAAAGAACGCCGAGGCAATGATCGGTGAGATAAAAGACCACCCCTCGATAAAGCGCCTGATCGACAATCCCTTGATGCTCACGGCCATCTGTATCCTTTATCACGACGGCAAGGAGCTGCCCGGACAGAGGGCGGAGTTGTATAGGAAATTTGTCAGTAACCTACTGTATAGGAGATTTGATGAACCTGAAAAGATCCATGATTATCTGAAGTTGCTGGCTTTTAGGATGCACGCGGAGGGTACACGGGGCGTCGACAGGGTCTTTGCTACCAAAATCTTGAAAAGCACGCAGGCAAGGCATGAAGGCGAATCGGAGGGGAATTACAGGAGCAGGATTGAAAAGCTTTTTGACGACATCGAACCCAAATGCGGCCTGATGAAGTTCGAGGACGGACAATATATGTTCTGGCATCTTACCTTTCAGGAATTCCTGACGGCCGTTTACATCGTGGACAACAACACGGATTATGCATTTGCCATCAAGGACTATTGGGACGTCGATCGCTACCAAGAGGTCATCGAACTCTACATCGGGTACCTGAGCATCGAAAACAAGAAGTGGGCCAATCAGATCGTGGCAAATACGCTTGAAGCCGAGGATGAAGAGCCCTACAAAAAGTGGCTATTGGCCTCCAGGTCCATGATCGATATCCATAAGGACCGAAGGGAAGACAAGGTCCTCGACATGGCTAAAGAGCGGCTTTGGAATATCATCGATGCCGCCCCGGAACCCAAGGTGATCGTGGAAGCGGGTGAGATCATCGGCTGGCTCGGTGAAGTCCGCGACCTGCAGGAATTTGTCCCAGTCAAGGCAGGAAAATACGGTTTAGAACTCGGCAAGGTGACCATCAAATCCTTTCAGATCGGTAAGTATCCGGTCACAAATCAGTGGTTTGAAGACTTTGTCAAAGCCGGAGGCTATCAAGATCAGAAATACTGGACCAATGAGGGCAAAAAGTGGCTTAAGTACACCGAGACGGAACATCCGGTCCTTTGGAATGAACGAAAATGGCGCTGCCCGAATTCACCCGTGGTGGGCGTTTGCTGGTACGAGGCCGCTGCTTTTGCACGGTGGCTCACCCTAGAGCGTGATGATGCCTACGTGTACCGCCTTCCCGACGAAAACGAATGGGAGGCAGCAGCTTCGGGTTTTGAGGGCCGGGAATACTCGTGGGGCAATGATTGGGAGGACGGCCGATGCAACAGCGATGAAGCCAAAGTGGAAAGAACGTCACCAGTAGGAGTTTTCGAGCTGAGCAATACACCCGACGGGATTGCCGATCTGAGTGGGAACATGTGGGAATGGACAACGTCGGATTATCATTCAGAGCACAATTTGGATGACTTCCGCTTCGACAAGGATATGCAGAAGCTATGGGATGAGCAGAAATATGAGGAACTGGGGTCGAAGCTGGAAGACAAGAACAGGCAGCTTCCCGTCTTGCGCGGCGGGTCGTGGGGCGGTCCTGCTGATTTCTGCCGTTGCGCCATTCGCGACAGGTACTTCCCGGTCAGCAGGTACTACCTTGTGGGTTTTCGTTGCGCCAGGATGAAGAAACGTTAGCCTGTGTCCTTTTATCCTTTTACCCTTTGGCGGCCGCAGCCCCCGTGGCGGTCTTGGCCAGTTTGTCTATCTGCTTCAATGAGGACTGAAACTGAACTATCCACGCGTTCGTTTCCTCGCGCACGACATTATTAACCTGGAAGACAAACTCGCGAGCCTCTTTGAGCATACTTTGAACCTGCTCATCGGTTGGTCTTTCACCCTTCCACAGAGCTTTTTCCCGTTCCCAATCCAACTGAAAAGCCTCGAGGAGCTGATGCAGTTGGAGTTCTGCCGCGATAAAGCGCATCCAGCCGCTGGAGAAACCAAAAAGGCGGTCCAAGGCCACCATGGCCGCGGCGATGCCAATAAGCACCGACGCCCACGCCGGAGAAATCTCAGGTTTGCCATCCGCCAGGTAGATTTGCGAGAGTATTGGCAGGATCCCGCCGGCTGACGCGCTTAGAATGGCGAGGACACGCAAAAAGATCGCGCCCCGTTTTTTCGGGCGCTTTGACATAAGGTACCAGTCGATCGCGTCCTTGGCCTTTTTGGTCGCATGCTGAAACACGACGTCCAGTGATTCCTCGACCTTGTCGGGCTCCCACGAAAGTTTTCCCAGTTCGCCGGGTTCAAGGTCTTTCTTGGCTGTATCGGACATAATCGCCTCCTTTCCCCGCACCCATGCCCGCACGCTCAGAGGGCCATTTGAACGCATCTCCAAATCCGTGCAAAACTGAATATCGAATTTCGAACAGGGAACCGCAGAATGACGAAGGATTCACTTCGACATTCCTTGTTCAACATCCTGCGGTTTAGAGAGTGCTCTATCCAAGAGCCATCTCGATATACTTGTGCGACAAAAGGCATTTAAATATACGGTGGTGCTCCTTTAATCAGTTGATGAATTGAAAATTTTAATATTTTCAATAAGTTATGCTGTTTTCTTCCGTGGCTATTTTCCCCTAAAATTCAAAGGGTTATAAAATTTCAACCAATAAAAGGGACATTACCAAATATACTAATGTGGCCATAAATATGTAGACGTGATCTGTTACTTTTCAAAAGCTATATTCACCGCTGAGACGCAGAGGACGCAGAGACGTTTTTCATTTTCACTTTCTGCTGAGAGGACAGAAAGTGAGAAACAACAGCCCTTTGGGCAAGATCGTATTGAGTTGAAGTCTTCATGTCTGAACCGTTGCGTGTGTAGTACAGCCCACCTCACGAAGTGATTGCGGATTTTTTCATTTGCCGGCCTCTCAGCGGCAAATGAATAAATACTAGAACTCTGCGTTCTCTGTGTCTCTAGCGAAGCGGGCGGTGAGTTTATGTCTTCTAAATGTCAACGACCTCATTAGAGATCAGGACAGATGAGCGTCTTTCAGCAGACGGCTAGTATTCGGAAGGCAATTCCTTGAGTTGGGCCAGGGAAAAGACCGGCCCGTCTTTGCAGACATACTGATCGCCGATGTTGCAGCGGCCGCACATCCCGATACCGCATTTCATACGCATCTCAAGGGAGAGGATGACCTTTTCGGGTGGGAAACCGAGTTGTTCCAGGAGAGGTTGGGTCAGGCGGATCACGATCGGTGGGCCGCACACGATCGCGATGGCGTTTTCAGCGCTCGTGATCTTCTGCTCGGCAATCGTGGGCACGTAGCCGACGTTATACTTCCAGTCGGGATCATCGGTGCCGTCCACAGTGATGTGCATGTCGATATCGTCTCGCTTTTCCCATTCCGCAAGCTCATCCCGATAGAGCAGCATACCGGGCGTCCTGGCGCCGTACACCACCGTGAGATCCTTGAACTTGGGCCGGTTGTCCGGATGGAGTATGTACACAATGCTTGAGCGCAGGGTCGTGAAGGCAAACCCCCCGCCGATGATGACCACGTTCTTCCCTTCCATCTCCTCCCAGGGGTACCAGTTTCCAAGCGGCCCCCGGATGCCCATGACATCGCCCTCCTTCATGTTGTGGAGGTGTTTGGTCACCAGGCCCACCTTGTTGACGGTGAACGCGACGTACCCCTTCTCCGTGGGGGAGGACGCGATCCCGATCGGGACCTCTCCCTTGCCGGCCACCGAAAGCTCGGCAAACTGACCGGGTATGTACGCGAACTTCTCCTCGTCCTCGGGATGGAGGAAGACGAACTTGAAGGTCTTCAGGTTCCTGTCCTCGGTCTCCGTGATGATCTGATCGATCCGAACCGGATACGGCAGATAGGGATTTGGCAAAGCAGCTTCCATGGGCCTCCTGCAAAGAAAGTGACTAAAGTTATGTCAGTGACTAAAGTGAGCTAAAGTGAACTAAAGTGCCTAAAGTTAAAAGATCTTTGTTTTGGTGTCTTTTTGAGCACGAAGATACTACATTTATCGGTTCGCGTTTTTTTCAGCGTTCCTTTATTTCTATTTCTTCTCAACTTTAGTTCACTTTACCCTAACGTTGCAAAAGTCGAGGATGCTGCAGATTCAAGGCGCCGAGGGT
>CAZAGT010000093.1:0-15548 GCA_964484515.1 uncultured Desulfobacteraceae bacterium
TTGACCGATGAGGCTTGTGAGGGTGTTCGAGGCCATGAAGGATCCAGCGGCAGATTGCAGTCCTTCGTGAATATGATAGTTTTGGGGAGAATGGTACGTAGGCTAGTTGCGGCGCTTCTCATCCTCGAGTAAAGCATAGATACCCCAACACCTGGCGCAACCCCGGTAGCTACCGTGCTTTGCCAGAAGCTGGCGTTGTTCGCGGAAGACGTGTCCGTTCCATATGTCTAAAACGGAAGATTGATGAATATTTCCAACGATGGGCAACAGACAGTGATGGAAGGCCTTCACGTCACCGGCCGGGTTGATGTTGAGGTTGTACCAGAGGACTTTGCAGCGAGGGTCTTTAACGTTGAATTCCTCGGTGTCCCGATATCTTAAAAGGTCTTGGTATTCAAAGGAGGGCCTAAAATGAATCTGATAGTGTGGTGATGGGTACCTCTCTTTTATTTCGAGGTATTGTCGATTGACCTCTTTCAGGTCCATTTTGTAGATGTCGACACTCTGAGCGGTTGATTCTTCGACGTAGGCCCCACAAATCTTGGCATCCGTTTCGTTATGCTGCTTCGCCATCGTCGATGTCGTGTAGAGCAGCCAATGAAAACTCAGGAAGACACTCGAAAGAATCCCTTCACTCTCAAGCTGTTCAGCAGTCTGGAGGATTTGGGCGAAGTTTTTGTCATTGATCGTGAAGTAGAAGCCTATTTGGGTTTTCAAAGCTTTTCTTTCTTTCTCCTCTAGGATCAATTTCACGCCCTCGATCATGCGGCGGTAGAGGTTCTTCATCCCACGGAGTTCGTCATGGAGGTTTTCCGGCCCATCCAAGGATAGGCGAATGGAATCAACCTCCAATTTTGCGAGGTCTTTCGCATACTTTGAAAGGTTGAACCCGTTTGTCAACAACCAAAAGGGGAGTCCTTTACCTTTGGCGTAATCTATCAGGGGCAGTATATCGCGGTAAAGCATCGGTTCGCGAAATGATGCCCGAATGATCGGTTTGAACCAGTTCACCTGATCTATAATCGTTTTGCATTCGTCGAAGCGCAATTCAATCTTTTCTTGTGGGCTGACGACATTGTACTTGTGATAGAACGTATCCACGTTTTTTTGACCGAAATCACAATGGCGGCATCTGAGATTGCAGATGTTATTGGGATTGATGTTGACGGTATGAGGTGGGAGGGCAAAACCCTCCTGGAGCGTCCAGTAATGATGGCTCTGGAGAAAATACTTGGAGCGTGCGATCTGATAAGATAAGAGTCCCAAATCTTCCAGGTACTCGCAATAGCGGGTGTATTCCTGCCGAGCGATTCGGCCCTGGTCACTTAGGCTGGAGTCTGTCAGCCATTCTCGGGGTCTGACACGAGCGGAAGCCATTCAGTCACTCCTTTATCTGGATGTGATTGTTTTCAAAAGCAAAGACCGCCGAAACCGTAGAAGTGCGATTTCGACACGCGGAACAAGTGCCTGTAAGTCGACAAGGCTATCTGTCTGGCAAGGTTTCAATCTTTACGCTGTTGATGACCTCTTCGGCCAGTTCGAGCGCCTCTTGCCTGTTTTCAGCACCCGTGATGACCATACCGGCACGGTCGGCACAGGTTCTCAGGGGTTTGACACGATCCCCCTCGTTGACGAAAATCCCTAAGGAAAGAACTCCCGGAAGAGATTCTGCCTGTTGAACGCCGGTAATGGAACGAACAATTCCCGGTTTGGGGTAGAAGAACTTGATGACACACGCCTTTGTGTGTAGGGGGGCTAGATGACGAGGGCTCTCCCCCAGTGCTATTCGTACCGCCTCTTTGAATTCCTCCACGCCGCTGAGGTAGGGGACGAGCGGGGCCGGGGCACCCCCGCCGCAACGGGCGCCCAGTTCGAACAGCACGGGGCCTTGCTCTGTCATGGAGAGTTCTACGTGGGCGATGCCCTCTTTCATGCCAATCGCCTTAATGGCATCCGCGGTGGCATCCTCTGTCCATTTCAGGCGTTGGTCGTTTTCGACGGTCGGATATAGGATCGTGTCGTCGACACGATAAGGCAGTGGGGATTTTACCTTGTCGGAAATTGCGATGGCGTAACACTCGCCTTCGTGGACAATGGCCTCGACGCTGTGTTCCAGCCCCGATACGAATTTTTCCACGATGAGAGACTGGTCATCGTAAAATCGGGTGGCATAGGCATAGGCCTCGTCAATATTTGAATGGTCATCGATGTATATAACCCCACGGCAGCCGCCAAAACTGATACAGGGTTTCAAGATGAGTGGGCAGGCGAGCTGTTCGATGGCCTCACGGTACTCCGTGTAGTTTAGGACCCTCTTATAGGGGACGGATGGTACGCCCTGTTCATCCCAGACCTTTCGCATCAGATACTTGTTTGTGGCGATCCTTGCTACCTCCGGTGGTAAGCCGGGGATTCGGAGGTATTCGGAGATACGCGCGGCCGTAAGGACACCGAAATCATTGACGGCAACCACGCCGTCAATACTGTGTTGGCTTGCTAGTTGGACGCACTTTTCGACGTCGGTGATGTCAGCATGCAAGGGGATATCGGCAAAGCGCAGGCCGAGGGCATCAGGATCACGGTCCGCGACGAGGACCTTGCAACCCATCTCTTTAGCGGCCTTGATACAGCCCAGATAACTAAAGCTTGCGCCGAGGATGAGGATCTTCTTTTGTGTCATGCGCAGACTTACCTTGGGGAGTGTGGATTGTGATTAGGGCTTTCAATATCGTTGGTTTGATGTCAGCCCCGCCGCTTGCTGCGGAGGCGGTCAGTTTGATCGACCGGGAAACTTCATGAAGTTGGCACTCGAATTTCTCATTTTGTGATTCTTCGACGTCTGTTCGCCTGGTCATGGGGGTCTCTTTTCAAAAACGAGGAATTGAGTGCGTTGTCTCTGCATAAGGCGCTAACCGAGGCGGCCGGAGGGCATCCGCGGTATAGGCCGGATTGACAGCTTTGGCGTATACTCGGAGTCTGCTCTCGCCGCCTGGGTGGCACGCTTCTTCAGCGTTCGAGCAAGTAACGTTTCGTTTTTGAAAAGAGACCCCCATGGCCAGGCGTAATGGTATCAAAGATTTCATTTCATGAAGTTTCATACGAGAGTTCAGGGGCACAGAGCTGGCAGCTTCTGAGAGCTCGTGGTTACTCCGAAGAGGAAGTGAGGCCGGAGGGATACTGGATAGAGGCATAGGGATAGACCGCCACCGAAGCCCTCGAGCCGTATTTGTCCAGCAGCCTGTTCCTGATGTCCTCCCACCGCGTATGGAAGGAGACTCCGACTCCATTGGCGGCGGGGAGATCCTGGCGGTCATTGGCGATGATTTGGTCTACCCAGAAATAGATGTGCTTTGCCGACCCCAAAGATAATTTGAAATCCGGATTCCAATTCTCGCCACCGTAGTCCGTTCCGCAGCGGCTCGTCAAATGGTGAAGATGGGAGAGGCCCTCAGGGTGTCGCGCCACGATCACGGCATCGCCTCCGGGCTTCAGTGAGGCGTGCACCCCCCAAAAGGCCTTACCGATCTGGAGGTCTTGAGGATAGGTGTTGGTGATGACGACGTCCGATCTGGGGGCCGGTTTAGTCTCGTATACTTCTGCGGCGAAGCTGCATCCGGTTTCGTATGCTTGATCAGGGTCACCTGCGAAAACGCCGAGGATCTCTCTGCGAGCATTCAGGACCGTGTTGATGATCAGGTTCAAACCGATGGTTCGCCCGGCATCCGCGATATTGCGCCAGACGTCGGCCATACTCACAGTCCCATTATCTGAGCGGGCCTTTTTGATCAAACGATGGTGTTCGATAATGGATGTTCTGCTCGAGACGCCAGGAAGCACAATTTTCGCCCCCCCAGAAAAGGTCCCTGGCCACCAGTAGGGTAGAATACTCCCAACGCCGATCTTTAGATCACAGGATAGAACCTCGCGGTTGATATAGAGATTCATCCCCAAAGGGGTTTTGCCAACATGGTCGTTGTGCTCGTACATGTTGTGGGTATAGATGGGGAAACGCTCTATGATACCTTGTCCGAGCTTTTTGATGAAATCCCTTCTTGATAATGGGTGATGGGCCGCGGTTGCGGCAACGAACCTGATTTGATGCTCTTTAATGCCCGCCTCTTTAAGCTGATGCAGCATATGGGGCAAAATCTCGTCTACGGGTGTCGGTCTTGTAAGATCATCGAAGATAATGCAAACCCTTCTTTTGTTTCTGGCCAATTGAGTGAGGGGTGGAGCACCAATAGGATTCTCTAGGGCTTGCTTGAGATCTTTGGCTCCGAGGGTTTCGTGCGCGTGGCCCGCCATGAGCTGGACGTGCACATCCCACGGCGCGGGGAAGGAAATAGGCTCCCGGCGGTCACCTTCCCAGGCAGCGGTGACAAGAGATAGCTCTTGCAGATTTTCTGGTCGTTCAACGTTGCCCATGAGGAGATGCGGCTATGTCGGTTTTCTAACCATTGCGTGTCAACGGCCGGAAGAGGAGGCCCTGTCCATGAGGCGAAGGAAGGAACCGCCAAAGATGTTTTCTTTCTTGGCGGGAGGAAGATCCTTCAACAGATCCTGGGTGAAGCTCAAATAGTCGGAGACTGAAATTTCTGGAAAATCAGATCCATAGATGACCTTCTGATCACATTCTGAAATGACGTATTTTAGTTCCTGGAGTATGTGGGGCAGTTTTGCGAAAACGGATAGGACATAGGAAATGTCCAGATAGAGATTTGGATTGGCTCTGGCAATGAAAAAGGAGTCCCAAAAACGGTGTCCGCCCAGATGGGCGATAACAATATTAAGCGCCGGGAATTGCTTTGCAAGAGTATCATAGCGAATCGGAAGTAGCGCCTCCATGGGGACTTCGTTGGACTGCAAAAAGCCGTCGAAGACGATCGGCCAACCGTATTCCGCCGACTTTTCGTAGATGGGGTAAAGTTTATGGTCCAGAGGTCTAAACTTCTGAAAGCGCGGATGGAGTTTCATCCCCCGAGCGTTAAAACACTCGTAGGCCTCCTGCATCTGATTCAAGGCCTTGGGGATATCGTGCACATCTACGGTCGCAAAACCGATCAAACGATGGGGGTGCTGCTCGCATATCTGAAAGATCGTTCTATTATCACAGTTATTGAATGTAGGTAATAAGACGGCACGATCAATAGCAGCCAAGTCGAGTTGCTGCAAGAGGTGTTCAGGCGTTGCCACCAGGTCGGTGTCAAACCATTTTCCGTCCTTTGAGACATGCACGTGGGCGTCAACGACCATTGGTCATTCTTGTATCACCCTGGGTTTGTCTGTTCGATCGGAAGAGGCGCGTGTCGGCGTGCAAGGCCTGATGCTAATCCATGTCCATGATATTTCGCGGGATCGATGTAGATCTCGGCTCTGCTAGTCTTATCGGCGCTTTTGAAGTTGATGTCTTCCCAGGCCGATTTCCGATAGTGTTCCAATAATTGGGGCGTGAAAAGAGGTGTCGCAATACGCCCTTTGCCATTATGCATATCGATCAAGTCCAGTTCGTCATCCAGCAGGAAGCCCTTTTCCTCAGCATATTTGTACATTTCAGTTCCGGGATAGGGTGTCGCAATACTGAAGGTTGTGTAGTCGCAATCAGCCTCTTCAGCCCAACCTATCGTCTGTTCGATATCTTGGATCGTTTCGCCGGGCATTCCGATAATGAACTGGCCTTGAACCAAGATTCCGAGCGATTTTGCGATCCGTATTAATTCTTTTGCCTTTTTCAAATCCACCTTTTTCCGCATCATCTGGAGTGTCCTAGTTGATCCGGACTCAACCGATAACCGCATGCGATAGCAACCGGATCGGCTAAGTTGTTCGAGGATGGCGGGGGTCAGGGAGTTGACCTCGGTCCCCGACATCATATACCAGGAGAGGCTTTTGAAATTAGTCAACATAGTGCATAATTCGGTTGTGTAACTGCGCGAATGGGTAAGATTATCATCGACGAAGATGACTTCTTTTATGCCGTACTCATCCACAAGAAGCTCTATTTCCTCTCGGATGTTTGCGATGCTCCTCTTTTGGTAACTCGTTCCGCTGTAGGCCGAATGCATGCAAAAAGAACAGCGGTTAGGGCAACCCCGTGTTGCCAAGATGGTCGTGGCGGGATTTTGCAGAGGTTTGAAAGGGTCATTCTCTTTGAAAAACTCGAAGTAGTGTTCCATAGAGAGCAGGCGTCGAGCGGGAAAAGGCAGAGAGTCCAGATCCCTTGCCGAAGGAAAAAGCTGCGGAACCAAGTCTGCGATGTTGTCTCGAGAGTAAATGTATTCAGGAAACATTCCTTTCCCATTAAGGCAATCGACGAGCTGGCGAAAGGACTGTTCACTCTCTCCGATAGCAATGTAGTCGATGTGTTCATCCGCCAGGGCCCTGACAGGCATCAATGAGGGATAGTGTCCGCCGACGACAACCATGGACTTCGGAGATACGGTCTTCGCCAATCTTGCGAGACGATGGGTTTGCGAGGCGTTGTCTGCAAACTGTGTCGATATCCCTATGAGGTCGGCAGCCGAACTCCCCAGGATCTTCGCCAGCGTGTCCTCGTCGGCACCGAAAAGCCGCTTGCCTTGATTACCCTGGGAGGGGCGGTCGATATCTTGAATGACCGGATCGTGGATTATCACCTCATATTCAGCGGCGAGCAGGCTTGCTGCAAGATAGGCTAGGCCTAGCGGTGGATAAGCCCGCGGGAAAATCCCATCAGACAGCTCGAGCGGACAATTCATTAATAGGATTCTATTGATCTTCATCAGAGGAGGTTTTGGCTTTGTCTTAATGGGGTGCAGCGGGCCCTAGAATGCCTTCGCAGGTCGCCTCGAAACCCTGGATGATACCTTGGTACAGATGATCGTACTGCCTGATGATCTTGTGTGGGTTGTAGACCCGCCGTACCCAATGATACGCCTGGTCTCCGATAGCGTTCAGGCGGTCCGGATCCTTGAGAAGATCCCTGAGGGTCTCGCGAAGAGTCGTAGGCGAAATGCTGACAAGCGGTACGTCCGGTTCAAGTGAAAGACGAAAGTGCCCCATGCTGCAGAGTACGACCTGTCCCATCGCCATGGATTCCATTCCGGAGATACCATAACCCCATGGTGTCATTTGGTCAAAGTGGAGATGACAGGTCTCCTTGATCCTGATGCACTCTTCATGGGTCTTGTTTTCGATCAGAAGAACCTTGAAGTTGAACTCCTCTTCCAAGGGTTTCACCAATTCCAGAAACGCATCGGTGCCCTTGAAACGCCGACTTGTGGGGGAGTGCACAAGCCGGATCTCTTCGCCCGGCCTCGCATGTGGGCAGCGTCCGTATCGCGTGAGATCGACAATAGGGTAGAAGTACATGAGGCGATTGGGTAGGTTGACGGAGGCATGAACGCCCATACCGAGAATCGGTATGATGCCGGTTCTGGTGTGAAACTCTGTTAGGAAATCAAGGTTCTGGAATACTTCTTGCCCGACGTACTGGACAACGCAATTGCGGGCATGCAGCCTGTTTATGAGGGATGTGCCAGGCAAGCCCGGAGCTTGCCAGCAATGAAAGAAATCGGCCCTTTGAATCAGTTCCTCCGCCTCACTCTTGTCGCCGCCGAGATCACGTAAGGTCAGATCTTCCTCGTACCCGAGCAGGCTGGTCCTATTGGTCTGCTCATTGGTCATTTGAGCCGGAAAGGCAACGACGCATCGCGCTTTATGTTCCGTAAATGTATTGATGGCCTTCATGAGCAGAGTACTTACTTCGCAGACATTGCTGCCGCAGTTTGTGATGAGGATGTTCAGCCCAACTTTTTGGGCTCGCTTGGAGGGATGAATGTAGCGCAAGAAGGGGTCGTCGGTGTCATAGTAAGGGCGAAGGGGATGAGATAAAGGCGATGTTCTGGAGTCCCCATGGTTGTCGATATCAGAGCCGGAAGGGCGTCGTACCGCCCTGGGAGTTCTAGGAAATGACTGTGATCCTCGTAGATGATTAACTGACGCTTTTGAAGAAGACTTCGCTCCTAAGGCAATCGAGTCGTCCTTCTTGATCCAGCTGACGCCCTCCAGATTCGCGGCCATCTCACTGCCGGCGAAGACGATCAGGGCCCCATTCACCTTGAGTGCCTCGAGCCTTTCTTGATTCACGACATCGACAAGTAAGACATCCACCTGCTGGGCTAAGCCTTGGTGAGGCAAATGAGTCTTCCAGGCCTTCGTCATCCATCCAAATCGTTGCTTGATGTCCTCCCAACGGCTACATAATGACAGCACCGTTCTGCCCTTCCAGTATATGCGATTGAGGAGATCTTCCTCCGTAATGGTCAGACGGCGTCTCCCAATGAGGATTCGATGCGAGCCCTTTATTGTGTTATCTGGTGCCCCTTCGTACGTTTCACTGTGAGCAAGCTTGAAAAAGCGTTTAAACTCATCCTCGATGCCCTCCTCTTGATAGCCTCGGTTGGCACCGGTCCACCAAGCAAGCAAAAACTGGCCTTCCGGAGCAAGCAGCCTTTCGATATGGGCAAACAGAACGGCCCTTTCAGCGGCAGTGAAATAGTAGATGTTTTGGCTAGAAACGACGCATGCTAACCGTTTTGTCGCCTCGAAGTGGAGCAGGTTCTTTGTTTGAAACTCAAGCTGCGGGTGGGCCTGGGCGGCTCTCCTAATCGCTTCGTTTGAAATGTCTACCCCGAGCACCGTTTTAGCCTTGGAGCGGGTGGCCATGGCTTGGGTGAAGTCACCCTCAGCGCAACCCAGATCAAGGAGGGAATCGATGTCTTCAGGCAACAAATCCAAGATTCTTTGATAGTAAGGATCTTCAACAGCCGAAGAGTGAAAAGGATCCTCGTTGTCCCAACAGGCATCGAAATAGTCTTTGCCGAAACCATGGCCCGTAAACAGACGGCCGTGGAGATGGGGCAAGTATTTCTCAATCGATTCTTGCCAGCGCGTGAAACACAGGCGAGTTCCGTGCCTCTTGGTTAGCTGTGAGAGACAGGCATCAAGCGCCTCGTAATGGATCTTTTGCTTTGAGTGGCCAATCATGACCAGTCCCAGTTGACGATCAGGGATGGGTTCCGGGACCTTGAGCGGCAGGTTGGTGAACTCCGGCGGTCCGCTGAAATCCCAGCGTTGGTTATTGACGCTGTAAATGGGAAACTCCAGGAAATCCGCTTCACGAGGATGTACGGCCTGACTCAAGGAGGGCGTTCGGACCGGTATCGGACCAACCCCGTGGTAGGAGCTGTCGGCCCTAATTCCGTGCTTCAACAGTGTGGTCGCGATGAGGCTGAAGGGTTCGACTTCATAGGCCCTCGCCCTGAACCCCCTCACCGCATAATCCGACCGCACTGGGCGAAAAAGTTCGTTCATGGTCTTGACGGAGCGTTCTATCAAATTCTCGAATTCTGCAGGTGACATGGTAGCAACAGTGAGTCCCGGGTTCTCCCAGAGCCAGCGATCACCCTCCCGGTGCACGGTCATCCAAGCAGGATGAATATGTAATTGCACATCATGGCCTCTGCGAACCAAATCAACAAGCTGCTTTTCGATTCGCTCCGCGATAGCCTGTTCACCGTGATCCACCAACCAGAAGTATTCAGCTGTATCCCAAAGGATGGTCAGCGTCGCCCCATGCTTTTCGAGGAGGACGGCGAGGCTCTCTGTTGGTTGAATCAGATCCCGCTCCCAGTCGATAGTGAGGTTCGCGTCTAGCAGAAAGTCGTTGGTGTCGTATGCTTCGTAGTCTATCGTGATGATTGCTTCTATGGACGCCTGCTCAGGCAGACGATAGGGGATTTCGCTGCGTTGTGATTGCCTGGTCTCCGGATTCGAGCCCCTGACCTCTTCAGAGAGACGCGGCAGGTAGGTCCGGAACCAGATTTCCAGGCTGAGCAGTCGCCAGAGTTGCCAATAATACCCAGATCTCCCGCCGCGGTTATCCAAGAGCCGCTCCACACATTGATCTCCAAAGATCTCTTTGACCCTGCTGTCGGGAGCGGCGATGTGGTCCCGAATAGATTCACGGTGGATGCCCTCGGCCCAAATCTCAAACGGCGTGGGGAATCCTTTTTTGTCCTTGCGCCAAGTGATCGGCTTGGGGAGGAAGCCGTCCATGGATCGTCGGAAGAGATGTTTGGACCAACCCGCGCCGATTTTGTGTTCTTCAGGAAGAGCAAAGGCGAATTCGATGAGTCGATAATCGAGCAGCGGGACCCGTGATTCGATGGAAAATGCCATCGAGAGCCGATCTTCGTAGCGTAGCAGGGCTGGAAGCCGCGAACTGAGAAGCTCCCTGTAGAGGATGTTATCTAAATGGCCGGGAAAGGGTTTGGGGGTCTTGTTCGCCGTATTATTCAGGAAGAGCCGTTTGACTTCTTGTCCTAATTCATTTGTGCGCACCAGGCCGTAGTTTCTGTAAAAACCTGACAGGGTGCGTTGATATTGCTTGATGTTCTGTTCGATAAGCTTGCCGTAAAGATAATGGGACGCATAGAAGTCGTAACCGGCGAAGATTTCATCGCCGCCCTGGCCGTCTAGGACAACGGTGACTTCGCGCGAGGCGGTCTCCATCACGTGCCAATGGGGATAAATGCCCATCGCCAGGGTGGGTTCATCTAAATACCAGAGCAGGTTGTCGAGCTTTTCCAAAAGGCGAGCGCCGCTAACCTCTCTTTGGTGAGGCCGGAGATCAAAGGTGCGGTTCACAAGGTCCGCATGGGACAACTCATTCCATTCATCCCCCTCGGCAAACCAGGTAGTGAATGTTTTGAGATCCGGGAGTCGGCGGCTTGCTAAACCCGCGACGCAGCTTGAGTCCAGGCCCCCGGAAAGACAGACACCCACAGGAACGTCCGAGCGGAGGTGTTTTTGAACAGCATCATCGAGCAAGGCGCACAGCTCCTCGGCTAATTGGTCCTCGCTCTTCTGATTGTTATCTGATCGTAACTTCAAGGCCGCTGCAGGAAGATCCCAGAAAGGCCGATACCCTCGAATCAGCCCGTCCCGAACGACCATCGTATGACCGGGCTTGAACCGGAAGATTTCCTTGAAGAAGGTCTCCTCCTGTCCGTCCACGAGACCTGAGTCCAAGTAGGTCCAGATCGGGTTCAGATTCAGATCCAGGTCTGTATGGGTTAGGCTTCTGTACGCTGCTACGGCTTTGAGCTCCGATGCAAAGACCAATCGGTCATCATCGAGTGACCAGTAAAGCGGTTTGATGCCGACCCGGTCACGGCTCAGTATGAGCTCTTTGCGACGATCGTCCCATAAGGCCAAGGCCCACATGCCGTTAAAACGGGTGAAGCAGTCCAGCCCCCAGCGGTTGTAAGCATGCAGAATGACTTCCGTATCCGTATTGCTCACAAAGGTGGCCCCGA
The DNA here is from genome assembly GCA_964484515.1 of uncultured Desulfobacteraceae bacterium. GTDB lineage: Bacteria > Desulfobacterota > DSM-4660 > Desulfatiglandales > HGW-15 > CAZAGT01. The sequence goes on from CAZAGT010000093.1 coordinate 11,358, forward strand.
GCGATTTCAGCTCATCCCTTAGTTCTAGGAAATTGTAGATTTCTCCGTTATAACTGAGCGAGAGTCGAGTCCCATCAAGCATCATCGGTTGGTGCCCGCGCTCGCTTAGATCGAGGATGGCGAGCCTAATATGGCCTACCAAGAATTCTCCGAAATCGGCACTTCCTCTATCGTCGGGGCCGCGATGTTCCATGAGATCCAGCATGCACTCGAGCGCCGGCCTTGATTCAGCAAGCCGTCGTCCCCTCATATCAAGGATCCCGGCTATGCCGCACATGATGGGGTCTCCTGCCGTGGTGTCATCTCGGAGAGTGTCTTGTCAATCAGGGATGAGGATTGCATAGAGAGGCGTGGTCGAGGTCTTGCGAAGCCCAATGGGCGAATCCGCAGTTTCAGGCTGTCTTGGATAAGTGGAATATCTGGATGTAGTTGAACCAGCGCGTGATATCGCTCTTATCTAGTTCGGAACCAATAACGTTACTGATCGTATCAAACAACCTCTCGGCCGATTCAAGATCGATTTGGTCGATGGCTTTGTTCTCCAATAGAATACGAAAGGTGTAGTTATTGGTAAAATGCTTGTCGATAGAGAAGTCTGAGAACAGCTCCATGTAGTCTTTCTTTGATAAACCGTGGGTCTTAAAACTGAGGTTGCTTCCCAGCGACGTGAGATGACTGTTTAAAGACTCCGCATCGACGTAGGAATAGCTTTTTTCGCTTGGTCCGGCAACGAACATCTTTCCGCTCGGCATGAGTACGCGCTTTGCTTCCGCCATCATTTCTTTACCCGCATGTTCGATCGAATATACGGATATGACCACGTCGAAGGTTTCATTCATGAAGGGAAGCCTCGCTGCGTCGCAGCAGAAATACTGATTGCGTTTATTGCCCCTTGATTCTTGAGATTTCTGCGCACCCGGCAAGACAATATCGACACCGAAGAAATCATACTGAGGGTACACGTCTGAAAGGGCGTACATATCGCTTGCCAATCCAGATCCAATCTCAAGGATTCGAAGAGACCGATTCTGAGAGAACTGCTCAAAAAAGGAGCTGAGATGGTTCCAAACGACCAGAGAGCAATACTTGAGTCCAAGGAAAAAGGTATTTGTTCCGATCCGGCCGTTCTGCATGCAGAGTTTGTTGACGTATCTGGGCATTCTTTCAAACCCAGGGACGCTGGCGATCATTGCAGTCTGATAGGAAACTTGATATTCGGGTTCGATCTCAAGATATTCGTCGAGATCTTTTTCCAGCAGGATAGGAACCCCCTCCGCGACGGGGTATGTTGAGGGGCACCTGCTGCACCGTAGCATTTCACCGTGATGCTCGATGGTGAGAGCGTTAGAGCCACAGCGTAGACATTGCAGAATACCCAGCTGGTTCGTGAGCGTAGGCGACAACTTTTTCGAAAAGCAACTCTGAAACTCTTGATAATCCCTCTCATCGAGCAGATGCCCATACTTTGCCAGGATCGATAAAAGGTCATCCCTGTTTGCATGTCCAGAGTTCAGCGCGTTAAGGTAGATCTGGAGGGACTCGCTTGACCAAAGCAAGCTGCCCTTGAAAGCCTCTGTCAAAGCAAGACAATGATCGAGCTTCCCAGCCTGATAGTATGCCTTCGTGAGTCTGCCGATCAGCTCGATGTTTTCCGCAGTGAGTGGAGTGGACTTGACCCTATCAAGAGGAAAGAAGTCGGGGTAGTCCGTGACGATGGAAAGCAGAGTTTTCAAGCAAGTTGCGCCGGTCTTTTCCCAATCGGAGATCCTTTCTCCCATCGAGCGCAAAAAGTCCTTGTAATCATATGAAAGGTAAGAGGCGCGACAACACATTGAATTTGGGCTTGAGGATGATCTCGCGCCCTCATCACCTTTGGTGATGGTCCCATACGTCGAATCTGACTCGGTGGGAGCTTCGAGGTGTTGCAGAGCGGAGAGCGAGCAGACTAGGCCTCGCATCGTCCATGCTTGACCCCAACGCAGATAGGGAAAGTGGTCTTTGTGTTCACCGTCCAGGTGTCGGTCAATCTGGTAGGCGAAACTCCCGTCGGGATTGCGGAAGGTATCCAGAAACCAGGGGAGAAACCGGGTCGTTGTCTCCAAGGCCTTTGGATAGGCGGTGGCCGTTTCGCCGAGGATATAGGCGGCTTCGGCGGCGGCGTGGATGTTTATTGGATAAAGACTCTTGGGATGGATCTTGGGAATCGCACCCTGATGGAAGAAATTGGCCAGGTAGTACTCAAAGTATCGCTCGAACCGCTCTTTGATCTCAAGGCGTTTGGGTAGGAGTTTACTCAGACGGTAAAGGGCTCTGAGCTCTGCCGCCGTGTGATAATGATCGATTTGCCCTACATTCGCCTCAGAAGGCTCGTACCCCCTTGCCCAATAGGTGAGGTGCCCCTCTGGTGCGAAGTCGGAGAGCGTGAAGTCGAGCGCCCTCTCACCGAGGTCCGTCAGCTCCGGTCGCTTTGCTTCCTTTCCGATCCTTACCAGGAATTCCGCCGCGCTAAGATTGGCATTGTGGATGTGGTAGAAGTCAAGGGGGGTGTAACTGAAACAGATTCGACGTGCATCGATATCGTCGTGATTTAAATCATACGCAAAAAAATCAGCGATCTTCAGGCAAAGCTCCAACCATTGAGGGTCTTTCTCGATTTGGTAGAGCCTCCAGAAGGCGTCCCCGACGTGATATGAGATGACCGCCGTGGGCGTGCCCTCGGGGATGATGATCACCGATTCCCAATCAAAGGGGTACCCCCAACCGTAACCTTCCAACCCTGCAGCCCTATTTTCCAACAGCCACCGCAAACACGTGTTCTTCTTATCCTCACACCTTTCGACAGGCCACATCGAGGCGAGTTCAAGGTATGAGCTCAGGAAAAGACCCATGGCCTTGGCATTGACCCGGGCCTCGATACCAAGCTCACGTCGTAGGTCGCCCGGCTCGCGCTTTTCACGCGTCAAGATATCATGGGCTTGCTCTGCAGAGATCTTTCCGGCAACCCGCTCCCTGAGAAGGTACGATTTGATATCATAGGGGTCAAAGCCGGCCCAACCGTGTTTCCCAAGCCACTCATCCAGATCGAAAATCGCCGCTTCCACCTTTTGATGCAGTTTGGACAGGGCAGGGGGTGCCTCGGCCTGCTCGGTTTCTGCAGCGGCCGTGGCAGGGCCTATCGTTTGCAAAACCTCTTTCCCTGGAGTTGGTCTTTTCTCGGAGCGGATGACCTCCCGGTAGAATTCGACCAGCTTATGGATCTCGCCCTCGTAGGTTTGGACTTGAAATGACGTGTTCCGTTCCTGCCCAGATTGTCGGAGTCGCGGAAGGCCTGCGAGGATGTCTTCAGCCGTGCGGAAGGTCATACCGACGGGATGGCGGGCGAAGTACTCCTCGTAGGACTTGAGCGAACAGGCAATGACAGGGAGTCCGGCCGCCAGGTATTCGAAGAGTTTGTTGGCGATGGTAGAATCCAGGAACCGTTTGTTGCCCTTTTCAAGGTTGAAGGGGATGATTCCGTAATCATATTGGGTCATGGCGCCCATGAGGTCTTTGGGAGCAAGCGGTTCGTAATAGTGGATGGCTTTTTGCTGGGAAAAGAGACGTGCAAGCGCCTGGTCGTAAAAACTTGGGTATATGTGAATCTGGATCCCCTGGTTAGCCAGCTCGAAAAAAAGGCTCTTGAAGTCCCGATGCCCGTTTCCCCCCAGTCCGCCTTCGTATACGATGTGGGTTTGGCCGTCATGGTCGGATAGCTTGGGTAGATACTCGGTCGGGAGATCGGGTTTGGATACGTAGTTGTAGAAGACGAGGGAAGGACCCCTGCAGCCGTAAAGTCGTTCTGCTTCCCGCTGTTGGCAAGGTGTCGAATAGATGCGTCCGGCAGCACCGCGATTGGCTATGCCTTCGAGATAGGATAGATTCTGATCGCCGTTTGCGCGGAGGGAAATGAGGTCATGGGTGTCATGAACGACGGGTCTATCGCCTGCCAGCGCGGCCACACTGAGAACATCCGGCTCGTTGTGGCAATGGACGATGTCGTAGGAGCCTGACAGTTCCCAGAGGTATCGATTACTTTGAATCTTGATGCATTCACTATAAATACTGTCGCTCAAACCTTTGTACATTTGGCTCAATGTCGCCTTGGTGTAAGCCAGGGAGACCTTGTGACCCCTCGACATCAGAGCCCTGGCC
>CAZAGT010000094.1:0-1980 GCA_964484515.1 uncultured Desulfobacteraceae bacterium
GCTAGATGTCACAGCCGGTGGTATCCAGAGTGAATGCGAAAAATAGCGTAGAGCGCCGTTATTCTTGTCTTTCCACACTTTTCGACGTGTTGTTTATGCAACAGTAGGGATAAAATAACGCGCATGCCCATGCTTGTGTGTAAGTATTGAGGCCGAGATTCGGATTGACTTCTTCCCGATCGCCAATTTAGATAGGACTCGGGGAATCGTCAATAATATTGCCTCAAGCGGCTATCGGAAAATACCCCAAAGGGGATAAACAATGAAAGATAAGAGGCTTTTCAAAGGACGCCTGAATCTCCGTAAAATAGTCGCCCTTTCATGGGGCATCAGGAGTGGATGTATGCCACGGCCGGAATCTTGACAAAAAGGGCGAGGGGGGTCTCCTACGTTTGTGTAAGACCTTGGGCTCCCGCAAGGGCGACTGAATGCCTTCGGAATACGGGACGGCTTTTCGGTGATGTAAACAGCGGCTTTGTTCTGGTCTCGCATGTTGGGGAAAAATTGCTTTTTTGGCCGGTAAATCTACAAAAAACAAAGATATGTGGGCCCTCAAAAAGGCGATTCCAAACGTTCAAGGATTTGACGCGGATTGATTTGGACTCGACATGGATATGATGAGGAATAGCAAACGATAAGGAGTGTATCATGAAATTGCAGCGACGTGAATGCGTGCCATGTCATGGGGTTGACTTCAAGCTGTATACGTTGATTGCTGCCTTACTAGTCCTTCTTTCGCAGTCTGGCTTTTCGCAGTCCGGAGCGACTATTTCGGATTTCGAGGTTCTGAAGGGGTTCAAATCGCTAAAACTCAGTTGGAAGGTCTCGGCACCGGAAGGTTCGAAGGGTGTCCTCGACATCTATCGAAGCAATACATGGGGCGGGCCTTATGTTCGCATCCAAGAAATAGAGATCGGCGATCAAAGATTCATCGATGCCAATACCAAGACGCCTTTCTTTGTCGACAGGAAGCTGAAGGTAAGGCACAGATACTACTACAAATTGAGCTTGCGTGGGACGAACCAGGAATTAGGGCCCTTGGAAGGTCTCGTTTCAGGGGCCCCTCCCGGCACTTGATCGGGGAGTGGAGGCTTGTTTGGAGATCTTTTCAGAGGGCGTCCTGGCAAGGCGAAAGCCAAGGTTACGGTCCCTGTAATCGGGAGGGAGCATCCCGCGATTGGCAGAGCGGCAGAGGGGATTATGAAAGAACCACCTGCCGCCTCGGGCCACTCGGAGTACACCCGTTGTCCTTCCGATCGGATCGATTACGGGACCGGCAGGATATTCGCCATACCAGTCCTGGCACCACTCCCAGACATCGGTGTGCATATTGAGCATGCCCCACGCGTTGGGGCCGAAGGCCACTGCGGGCAGCATGCCCTTCTTGTATCTCCCCTTGGCCGCCTCGGACGTGGAATATCTGCCGTGATAGCCGGGGGAATCTCTCGGTGGCTCCTCGCCAAACCAGTAAGGTGTCGTGCTTCCAGCCCTGCAGGCATACTCCCATTCCGCCTCAAAGGGTAGCCGGTAGTTGTCGGTCCCCTCCAGGGCGTTCAGCCTACGGATGAACTTCTGGGCGTCTTCCCAGGAAACGCTCTCCACCGGGCAATCATCCCCGCATTCCTGGAAATATGAAGGATTGCCTCCCATCACGGCCTTCCACTGACCTTGGGTCACCTCCATGGTTTGCATGTAAAACCCCCTGGTCAGGGTTACCCGGTGCTGAGCTTCATTATCTCCCCTTCCGTATTCGTCGGATGGGCTTCCCATGATGAAATCTCCCGCCGGAATGTAAACAAACTCCATTCCGAGCGGATTCGTGAAGGTCTTCAACTCCTTAGGGGGCTTGGCCCCGGCTGAAATCGTGAGTAGAAGGATGCCCAAAATCGCCCCAAACAGCAGGCTTGAAAGCCTGTTCCCAATGGGCCATTCCATCATCACTACTCCGTCAAACGCAATGATATCCCGTCTCATTTGGTC
>CAZAGT010000094.1:1990-15542 GCA_964484515.1 uncultured Desulfobacteraceae bacterium
CATCAGGATTCAACCGTCTTCCGGGCCGATGCTGATCGTTCCCGTGAAGTGGCTTTCCGAAAAGAAAAGCTCCTCTTTCTGAAGGTTGGTGATGCAAGGAGTCGAATTGAAAAAAACGGTGCGTATGGTGCCGATACCATAAAGGAAGGGAGCATCCGCTCAGAAAGATGCTCCCTCCCGCAAAAAGCGCTCCCGAAGGCCTCGCTCGTCTCAGAGCAACGCCCTTAATCTAGAGATCGTTCAAAGTCCGGCCGGGCGTACTGTCCCATCCGGCGACATCACCCATTTCAGAGGGCCAGCGATGCGCACGCTTCACGGGCGTAAAGACCTTCTGTACTTGAGCAATGGGAACACCGACCACCTCGATGTCATGGTAGGTGCCAAGCCCCATCTTTTCGCCCATCACCGTGGTGCCGATGTTTGTCACCTTGAAGCCCATCACGACCGTGCTCACCGCATCACAAGCTACCGGATCCTCTCCGGCAATGATAAGGCCCATGGGAACTCCCGGGCCGTTATCCGGTCCAGACTCTTCCATGCCCCAGATGGCATCGACAATCGTGTAATCGTTACCGGTGATCATATTCACATCCATGATCACCTCCACGACGACCTTGTGTGGAAGTCCCATCTTTATGCTGCCGGCTATGCGGGTGGTCGGAAAGCCGATACCGATGTTCTTCAGAGAGCTGGTCATGCCGCATAACGTATGGGTCTTCAGGCAGGGGAGGCTGATGATCTTATCCATCTCTCCTATGACCTCGGCCATGGCATAGTTTTTCAGCGCTAAGGCCTTGGGTGCGGGATACCACTTCCACGGCTCGTCACCGAGATCCACGAGTTTGACCCGCGGGTCGTTGAGATCTTCGACCATGTGGTCGAAACCATACTGCATGAAGCAGGTCCACCCATTTCCGGTTGCGGGGCAATTACCGATGATCACCTCCTTGGCACCGGATTCCAAGGCAATCAGGGCTGCAGCGCGCGCCACGCGCGCATCCGTGAAGGCGGCCTGCAAGGTGGCGTCGTCCCCGCGATTGTTCAAGACCATAGGCCAGGCACTAACGACGTGGTTGACCTTCAATAGCACCCGATCGCCGGGTTTGACCGGCCAACCGCCTTGCAGCTTTACGGCCTCGCGCACCAACTTCTCTATAGCCACCTCACTCTCTTTAGACCACTCGGAAGTAGCCCTGATCAACATATCACCGTCTGGTGGCCCCTGGTAGAAATTATCCGTTATCGTGCAGTGCCAACTATTGCAAACCAGGTCCATCTGCCCTTCGGCTGCCTTGACAATCGCCACGCGTGGACCGGCCAATGCGCTTGAGCCCATCAGTCCAATGGTGAGCACTGCCACAAGACCCAAGAGAAGTGTTTTCTTCTGCATGCCTTCCTCCTCGCATTCTTTGTGAACATGGTTTTAGGCAGGGTTTCCCTCCCAACACGTACCTTTTCTTGAGCGTCCCTGATGACTCGCTATCAGCTCCCCTTATTTGGATTCCGTAAGAGGGGCGCCAATTCAAGTGAGTTTTCCCTCTCGGATGTTCCCAAAACAGCACAGCTTGAGGATCGAGGTCGGGCTCTCTGCCCTCTCAAGACAAGTGGGAGGGGCTTCAAAACATACATGTTCGAACGGCCCCGGTTCTGATCTCGTGACCAGGGTGCCGAGACTGTCCTCGACACCCTGGCTGGGAGGAGATTTATCGTGATGGTAGCTGATAACCGTCCTTGACTACCCTGATCCGGTACAGGCTCTTGCCCGAGGTGACATACAGCACGTTGCTTTCACTACCGCGGCCGAAGCCCACGTTGGTCGGCAGTTCCTTACCGGTCGAGATAAAGGCCAACTCCTTACCGTTTGGGTCCAGGATCCCGATCCCGGGCCTGTTCTCGGCCCGCATGGCCACGTAGAGGTTGCCCTCCACATCGGCGATCATGCCGTCGGGGCCGCTATACGGGTAGAAGTTGATCAACTCGCGTTGGTTACTCACGGTCCCGTCCGAATGCAGATCGTAGGCCCAAAGGATATGGGAGCCCTGGTGGGTCCTCTCACCCTTCTCTAGTTGCTGAAAGCCGAACCAGCCATTGTCGTTGCAGATGACGTAGAGGGTCTTCTGGTCGGGGGACACACAAACGCCGTTGTTCTTGCCCGCATCCGTGATGATGCGATGGACGGTGCCGTCGGTATCCAGGCGGTAGACCGCGTAGCCGGGCTGGCAGATCGGCTCGTGACCCAGATAGCGCGGGTCACTGAAATAGATGCGCCCCTTCTCGTCGATCGTGACGTCGTTGAGGGAATTGTACGGCCTGCCCTTATAAAGCCCGCTCAGGATATAGCTCTTGCCGGTCTTCATATCGGTCTTGATCAGCATCCGGCCGCCGTAGTCGGCGCCCAGGGCGGCGATCATGTTGCCTTCGGCGTCAAATTTGAGACCGTTGGACATTCCGCTCGGGCTGCGGAAGATCGTGCACTCACCGGTCCTGGGGTTGTACTTCCAGATATTGCCGGCCTGCAGGTATTTCCCGCTCGGATCCTTGCACTGGCCGGTGAAGGTGATGTCGCTGAAATACATCATGCCGTCATGGCCGGCGGCAACGCCCTCCGTCAGACAACATCCCCCGTCCCAAATCAGTTCGAGTCGAGCCCCGCGAGGCAAGACCCTCGGATCGCCGGTCGGTGCCGGAAAACCGGGGTCCCGCGCCAAAACCACGGTGGAGGCCATACCCAGAACGATCACAGCCGCAACAATCGTAAATAGACAATGTCGCTTTCGCATTTTTCCCTCCTTTTTCTGATCCAGAAATGCACTTGGGTCCGATTTCAATGGTTCTTTAGGCACCTTCGTGCCTGCTTTCTGCCGCTATCCTAAATCTTGAAGAAGACTCACCTCCTTTCGTGTCCATTTGGTCCCAGCACGTATGCACCTCGCCAGACTCAAACCATACCGCCAGTTGACGGTTCAACCCTGTCCGGATAGATCGTGCTGAAGGCCGCAGTTCAAGCCCTCTCCCCGCAGTTAGATAAGCGGCTAAGCCCTCTCATCTTTCGGTGGGCAAGAGGATCATGATCGCATCTGAGGCGTTCTGAAAAGGTGTGATTCGCTGTTGTCAGGTTGGGTTGGATGTTGACAGGGAAACCGTAACCAAGCACCTCGGTGACGACACCGGCGCATAACAGGATGTTCAGGGCTCTCCAAAAAGGCGTTCTTAAACGCCTAGCGCGTTGGTTAAGTCCGACTCGCTGTTTCGTTGACCTGGTTTCAGTTTGTACGGGAATACAGTCTTGGCGACACGAACAATGACTGAGGTCCGTGTTGCCATGTTGAGTTGATTGAGGAATCCTGAATATCGCAAATGTGCGTCGACGTCAACTATAAAGATCATTCGGGGCCTTGGCTGTGCGGCCCAGTACGTGCCGGAACATGGGAACTGTTTCACAAGGAAAGCTTCTTTTCAATCTATTACCATGAACGATGTGAGCATCTTTTGAAGATCGATCAAGATTTCGGCTGAATTCTTCGTCTGCGGTGAAGAAGCTATCTCTACGACATAGTATCTGTCTTTGCTCTCAGTACACAAGTAGATTCGATCGGATCGGAAATCGCCCGGTTCCCCGTTCACCAGCACTCCCCTGATTGCGACGCTGCTTCCTGCCAACAACACGTGTTTATCAGCAACAAGCTGATTCAGGTTCTGAGCTGTCTGGCCTAGGATGAAGATGGAGAAGCCAGCAAGAGAATGCCGGACTGGAAGCCCATGGAGGAATCTCTTATCATAGACATACACGCTTAATGTGTTCACAAAGACTTCCTCTTCAAAAGATAACGCTGAGCGCCGAATATTCTTTTTCAGTTTTTGGATTTCCCGGTCGCCTAAGTTCAACTCCAGCATCTGTTCGGATTCAATCGTATGTCGGATCACCTCTTCCGCGATGTCATTGGTACTCTCATCGGTCAGCTCCACGAGCAAGGTCTCTTTGGCCGTGTATCTAATCGCTTCTACCTCCTGCAACATGCGGCCTAACGGATGGGCTTGGATCACAAATCGCAATCTCTCCTTAGATTCCTGAGTTAGGAGACCACTCCGTGCTTCAAGGCACTCCTCCGCGCCCTCAAGAAGCTCCGGCGCCAGCCAGTGGCCGGAGACGGGTTTCTTGATGATGAATCCGAGGCTGGCGTCAACATAGTACTTCGCCGGATCCAATTCGGCTGCGTCTTCAGGCGCAATGGACAAACGTTCTGTATCAATGGTCACCTGTTTGTCTGTCAGGACAATGTCTAACGACGCCGCGTTTGATTTCGCCCCTAGAAAGGCCAGGGCACAAAGGACAGTCAAGGCTAGTTTGACAATTCGGTTCAAAAGAAGCAACCTCTATGGATTTCCGTATTAACTCCCTCAAGAAACCTATGCGGGCCAGATATAAGCACTGTTCGGCCCGAAAGGCCTGACGACTCATGACTGGACAAGTCGTCCAGTCATGAATCTACCGATGTCTGCGTGGGTGTGTGGCCAATGCTCGTGCTTCTCCGGGCAGAGATCACAACCCTCCCACAACTACCGTTTCATCAATCCCTTGGCCAACGCCACCGCCTCGCCCGCATCTGCCGCGTATCCATCGGCCCCGATATCTCGGGCGTATTTCGCATTGATCGGCGCCCCGCCGATCATGATCTTGACTCCGGTGCGGAGGCCCTTGTCGCTGAGGCCGCTGACGATCGTTTTCATCTCAGGCATCGTGGTCGTCAACAGGGCGGACAAGGCCAAGATGTCAGGGGAATGTTCCTCGATTTCCCTGATGAACTCTTCCCGATTCACGTCGGTCCCCAGGTCCCGCACCTCAAAACCCGCTCCTCGCAACATGGTGGCGACCATGTTCTTGCCGATGTCATGAAGGTCTCCCTTAACGGTTCCAATCAGGACCTTCCCCCTGGTCGTCTTGCTCTCGCCGGACAAATGGGGCTCCAGTACCGTCAAGCCCTCGTTCATGGCTCGGGAAGAAAGGAGCACCTCGGGAATGAAAAGTTCGCCGGCCTTAAACTTGGGGCCGATGACATCCATAGCGGCGATCAAACCCTTCTCAAGCACGTCGGCTGCTTCCACCCCCTGTTCGAGAAGTTCCCGGATATGGGCGCCGATCACCTTGCTGTCGCCGCGAAACACATCCTCTTGCACGCTTTCATAACGAGCCTCTGTAAGTCTTTGGGGCTTGACAATCTCCTCCGCCGTTGCCAGGTCCTCCTGCGACACCGGACGCGCAGCCCCCGCCTCGATCGGCAAACGTCCCTCCTTTTCCACCCGCTCACCAATTCGAATGAGGCGCTCAAAAACGGCATCGGGCGGGGTCGTGTCGGCAACGCCGACAACGAAGCGCGTACCCGGCGCAATCACCCGGAACAGATTATCGAGATAGGCCTCGAATTCCTCATCGCTGCAAAGCTCATCCAGCAGGATGTTGGATGGGATGCCGCCAAAGACGGTCAGCTCGTCGCACCACCTTTCGTAGTATTCCCCGACGCGCACCTTGGTCATGGGGTAAGGGCAGACCGCCTCGGCCACATCGATGCCTGAATCCCTGATCAACTCCATCAGCCCCAGGTTCTCGCCGTCGCAGTGACTCAGGACGATCTTGCCCTTGGCTTGGAGCTCGGCACTGGCTTTCTTGAGCCAGGGCAGGATATCCTTTTCAAAATAGGGCGGGTAGGTGATCATGTCGTCGAAGTTGGCCCCCCAAAAGGCCCCGATGGCAGGTGATTCGGCCAAGATCTTGAGCTGCTGCTCATAATAGGGCTCGAGGGCCTCCGCCAAGGCCCGCATCTCTTTTTGGTAGTCGCTGTAGTGGAAAAAGAACTGCGTCGGATCCAGGAAATCCTTTTGAATATGATGCATCGGAGATCCGGCGATCACTGCGTAGGCGCAACAGAAACCATCCTCGCCGACCTCTTGCTCCCACTCAAGGAACTCGTCGAAGGAGGGACTCAGTTCCAGGTTCTCAAAGATATAGGCCAACACCCGGTAGTCCTCCGGCCCTTTAATGGCGTGCTCCGTGATGACCGGTATCGTGGAACCGGCGCGCCGGTATTCATCCGAAAACTCCGTCTTGCTGCTGACCATGCCCAGCGGAGTATGATATTCGACTCTCGTGGAATCACCCTTCCGGCTGACCCGCACATCAACCTTTTCGGAAAACCGAAAACGATGGACACTCTGCCGGGTCGCGTAGACGCCGATCGCTCGATGCAACGCCGCATCGGGCGAGCGCACGTCTACGAGATCCTGCAAGACCTTGTGAAGCGCCCAACCCTCGGCCCGGCTGATCTCATCCTGAGTTCGGCCCTTGTGTTTTTCGGGAAGGGTGCCGGCCAGCGAATTGGCATTGTACCAGAGATCGATCCTGGGCACATAAGGTAGTTGGTCGGCCACCTCCCCACGCATAGCTGCTTCGATACGTTCTCGATGTGTCATCATAATCCATCTCCTTTTTCATCCATTACTTGGCCTTTCCTCATAATCACTCCTTATTCTTAGAATGTCTTTCGCGGCATAAAAGAAAGGCCAAAGGTCAGATGTAGAGGGTCGAGGGCAAAGAAAAAAGAATTCCCTGAAAGTCTTTACCTCAAGCCTTGTGCCTTGCGCCCAGTTGGCACGCCGTAATGAATCCGAATGAACGCTCGCCTGCCAAAGACTCGAAAGATATCTGCGCCTCCAATACCTTTCAATGCCCCATCATCTTCGTGGGCAGCCATAACGACAGCTGCGGGAAGATGACGGTGAACGCCAGGGCCACAATGGTCAGCACGAGGTAAGGCCAGATCGAATTGTAGATATCGGTCATGGATATGTCTTCAGAGACCACCCCTTTCAGATAGAAGATCGAAGGCCCAAAAGGGGGTGATAGATAGGAGATGTGCATGTTCATACAGAAGACCACGCCGAACCAGACATTGCTATATCCCATATCCAGGACAATGGGAACGAAAAGGGGCATGGTCAGCATCAGGATGCCGATCCAATCCAGAAACATGCCGAGGACAATCAGGATGACCTGCATATAGATGATCGTCCCCCACTTGCCAAAGGGCAATGCCGTGACCGCGTGCTTTACGAATTCATCGCCCTCAGCCAGATTGTAGACACCGATGATCGTTTGAGCCCCGAACGCCAGCCACATGATGATACAGCTGACCTTGGTCGTCTCGAATAGCGACAGCTTGACCTCCGTCCAGTTCAAGCGCCGATTCAGGGCCGCAGTCAGGAGGGCGCCGAAGCAGCCGACACCGGCGGCCTCGGTCGGCGTCGCCATGCCCGCGTAAATGGATCCCAACACGATGACTGCCAAGACGCCCGGCAGGATCAATCCCTTGAGCATCTTGACCTTCTGCTTCAGGGGTATGTCCCGTTCCTCAGCCGAGGCCGCCGGAGCCATCTCGGGCCTGATCCAGGTGGCCACGACGATGTATCCTATAAAGAGGGTCGCCAGCAGGAGGCCGGGAATGACACCCGCAAAGAAGAGCTCTCCGACCGGGGCGCCGGCGCTCATCGCGTAGACAATGAAAACGACACTGGGCGGTATGAGGGTGGCCATGCCGCCTCCGGCGCAGATGCTGCCGAGGGCAATGCGCTTGTCGTAGTCGCGCGCCAGCATGGCCGGCAACGCTACCATCCCGAACGTCACGATTTCCGCGCCTACAATCCCCACGATGGCAGCCATAATGGTACAGGAGATGATCGTACCGATGGCCAGGCCGCCACGCAGACCGCCCGCCCACACATAAACGGCCCGAAAGAGCTGCTCGGCAAGCCCGCACCGTTGCAGGATAGCCGCCATGAAGACGAACAGGGGGACGGCCACGAGGGTGTAATTCAGGGTCATGCGAAAGACCCTCGAGACCAGCATGAAGGTCGTATTGATGTCAAAAAGGAGGATGGCAAAGATGGTCCCCACCGCCCCTGTGACCCACGCCAGCGGCAACCCCAGAAGTAGCAGGATCGAAAAAGAAAGGAGCAGCAGGATGCTGATCCATTCGATGCTGAGCTCGATCATAGGGCCCTCTTTGTGAGCAGGAAGTAGGCATCACGGATGAACTTGACGGTACCCTGCAGCAGCATGAGCAGGAAACCGAACGCCATGGCGAACTTGATAGGATAAATGGGTGGGTCCCAAGGCGTCCCGGATGTCTCACGGAGGAGAAAGGACTTCCAGGCGTATTTCGTAGACGCCCAGGTCATCACCCCGGTGTAGAGCACAAAGAAGAAATAGGTGGCCACATCCATGGCCGCTTGGGTCCTGGGCGACATCCGTTCGTAGAGCGTATCGATCTTGACGTGCTTGTTCTGGTAGATGACCCAGGCGCCCCCCATCACGTACATTAGGGAGCACCCGATACCGACCGACTCGCTCGCCCACTGGGTCGGGAGGTGAAACACGTAACGCATGGCCACCTCGTAGACGACCACCGAAGCGACTGCAAATACGAGCACGCTCGACACCTTCCCGATCCAAATCGAGATCCGATCCATAATCGAAAGCAATCTCTTCATTCCTAAACTCAATGCAGGTATCAGGATTCAGAAGCTCCAAGCACTCGTAAGAAAGTCTATGAAATGAAATCTGTGCAACCATAACGCCCGGCCATGGGGGCCTCTTTTCAAAAACGATACATGACCTGCTCGAGCGCCGAAGATGCTTGCAAGCCGTTCGGCCCCGAGCTCACGGCCGAGGGGCAAGGCGGCCGGAGCAAATTCAGAGAACGGGCCAAGGCTGTCACTCCGGCCGCCTCGGGTAGAGCCTTATGCAAAGACAACGCACTCAATTCCTCGTTTCTGAAAAGAGGCCCCCATGACGAGGCGAACAGACGCCGAAGAATCTCAAAATCTCAATTCGAGTCCCAACTTCATGGAGTTTCCCAGTCGATCAACCTGGCCGCCCTCCCGAGGCGGGTAAACTCCTGCGGCAAGCGGCGAAGCTGACACCTGAACTCTGAACCATCACCACGAATCACTCGTCTCTCGTCACTTTTTACCAGCCTTTCGCAACTTGTTTCTCGACACACGTGACTCGTCACTCCCCCTAGAGGTTCCCGAGCCTTCTTAGCCACCTCTTCTGGAGCTCGACCCCCTCCTTGCAGCGCGGACTCTTCTTGGCCCACTCGTCCCAAACCTGCTCGGCCAGCTTGCGCACCTTGGCCAGCTCTTCATCGCTCCACTTGAGCTGAACACAGCCGGCGGCCTTCATCTTCTCCACCGCATCCAGATCCTCGATAAAACCCCTGTGGATGAAATCCTGGCACCACTCGCGCTGGGCGATATTGATGATCTCCTTGAGGTCATCGGGCAACTTGTTCCAGGCCTGCTTGTTCACGGTGAAGTCGCTTTGGGGCAAGGAATGAAAACCGGGGAAGTTGAAATACTTGGCTACCTGATGGAGACCGAATCTGTAGTTGGCCGTAGGCGAACTGTAGTCGGTGGCGTCGACAACCCCTTTGTCAAGGGCCGAATAGGCCTCATCGGAAGGGAGGACCACGACCGAGGCGCCCATCTTCCGGAGGAGGTCACCCAACATGCCCTCCGGGGAACGGATCTTGATCCCCTTGAAGTCCGCGATCCCCCTCAAAGGGACCTTGGACATGAAGGATTCCATACCGACGATCACGACCCCGATACAATGGACACCGAACGGCTCGTACAACTTGTTGAGCATTTCCAGGCCACCCTGATAGTAATGAAAGGCATAGGCCTCCTGCGGATTGTTCCAGGCGGCGGTCAGGTCGCTCATGATGGAGAAGGCCGGGTCCTTGCCCGCCCAATATCCAGGCCAGCCGTACATGGCTTGTAGGATGTTGTTTTCGACGGCCTCCAGCAATTCAGAGTAAGGGACAATGGCATTTACCGGATAGGGTTTGATGATAAGTCGTCCGCCTGACATGGCCTTCACTTTCTGGCAGAAATCCTCGAAGGCCTTTTGCCCCAACAGACCGGAAGGCCAGGCCGATTGGGCCTTCCATTTGATCGCCTTCTTGGCCAGCGCCGGTTGGCCGGCCATAACGACGACCATCGCAACAACCGACATGATCCAGAGATTAGTCCGCTTCTTCATGGGATCCTCCTTTCTTGTCTTACTATATCCCTGTGATTTTTCAGTTCAGGACAAATGCGCTCTTTCAGACCGCCTCACCACGTGAGCCTTAGTGTTTATTACATTAGAGCCCATACTGCAATCCCATGATTTTCTCCTGAATTGATCGGTTCCTGGCTTGTCCGCCCGCCGGAGGCGGGTAAACCTCCGGCGAATGGACGTTGAAACACTCCACCTAGCTTTCTGTGATTTTGGGTTGACAGCTCGCCACGCTTCTGAGAGGGACAGATGGGGAAATGCCCAATAAGGAGGAATCGTCATGGCGATGAGTTCCAGGGAGAGAGTCGTAACGGCACTGAGGCGGGAAGAGGCGGATCGGGTACCGGTTTGTGAGATCAATGTGGATCGCGCCTTTGCGGAAAAGCTGGAGGGGGTAAAAAACCTTGTCGGAAATGCGGCCTTGCAGACGGGGAACCCCTTTTCGCTGGAAGAGGCCCAGGTCCTGAGCGATAACCTCGGGTTGGACAATCTCTTCTACATCTTCCGACAACCGGTCTACGCTCATATGCATGAGGGTAAAGACGGGCGGCAGTTTCCGGGGGATGGCATGATCAAGACCGATGCCGACCTGGCCATGATCGACCTCCCTGATCCGACCAAAGATGAGTATTACGCCGAACTGGAGGAGTTCGCCAAGAACAAAGGTGACCGCGCCCTCTTCTTTGTCACCCGCGGCGGGTTGGCGCCGGCCATGCTTTGCATGGGGTTCGACCACTTCTCCGTATCCCTCTATGACGACCCGGGACTGGTCAAGACGCTGATTACGACCTATTTCGATTGGCTGATCGAGGTGGCCAAAAAGGTCAACCAGTTGGACGTCGACCTTTTCTGTACGGCCGATGATTGCGCCTTCAAGACGGGACCGATGTTGTCTCCCCGGATGTATCAGGAGTTGGTCGCCCCGCACTACACCAGGATGAGGAAAGAGCTCGATATCCCCTGGTTGTTCCACAGTGACGGCAATATCATGGATATCGTCCCTATTTTGATCGAGATCGGCGTAAACGCCGTTCACCCTTTTGAGAATACCGCGATGGACATCCGGGCAGCCAAAAAGGCGTTTGGCAACCAGATCTGTCTCGCGGGCAATGTTGATTTGAATCTATTGGGCGGTGATGATCCCGATGCAGTTGACAATGAGATCCGAGGGTTGATCAGGGATTTGGGTCCAGGCGGCGGTTACATCGTTGTCAGCGGGAATTCATTGGCCGGCTACCTAAACCCGGAATGCGTGCTGGCCTATACCAAGGCGGTCAAGAAATACGGACAATACCCGTTAACAGGGCTCTGAAAAACGGCCCTATGAATCGGCTTCGAAGACTGATCAGGCACCTTGAGGAGACCGCGGCGGCGGTCTTCATGATCATCTTCCGATCCCCCACCTTCCCCGGCTTGTCCTTCTTCTCCCCAACCTGATGTCGGTTGACGGCTTTAAAGAAAGACTCCTCACAAGAATCTGTGGGCGAAAAAAACAATTCACAGCCTTCCAGGTGGGAGGCCTGAGATCTCTTTTCGGAGTGACTGGCGGGAGGGCGCCGTCTTTTCATGGCTTATCTGTGGGGGAAACCGCAGCCCCGAGCGAAGTCGAGGGGAATGTCGGAGGGGGCAGGACTCCCCCGCAGATAAGTCATCGAAAAGACCAGCCCGGGAGACCCGGAATCGAAGAAAAGAGATCAGAGGCCTCCCACCCGGATACCGCAACAATCAGATGGAAATCCGAGAGCCCGGATTTCGGTTAAAAAGGGAGTGGCTTCTTTCTAGTGTGTACTCAAAAGAAACCTATTTACCTACAAATTCGTGTGAGGAGCCAAAAAAAGGGGTGACCCTCGCGGGCCACCCCCTTGCGGAGGATGGTGGTACGTTTGCGGTTTAGTGGACAGCGATCTTCTTCGGCTTCTCTTCCTCAGGCTTTGGTATCTCGATTTTCAGCACGCCGTCTTTGAAGTCGGCGTTGACCTTCTCGGGATCGAGGCCTGCCGGCAGCGTAAAGGCGCGCTCAAATTTCCCGTAAGCTCGCTCTTTACGGTAGAACTTCTCCTCCTTGACCTCGCTCTCATGGGATCGCTCACCCTTGAGGGTCAATACGCGATCCTTCAGATCCACATGAATATCCTTCTTGTCCACACCGGGAAGCTCAGCCTTGATGACGACCTTATCGTCTTTGTCGTAGATATCGACCGCCGGATGCCAATCTGCGAAGAGCATCTCGTTATCCACCCAGGAGCTCGGAAACATATCGCTAAACATACGGTTAAAGCGGTCGTGCATCGTAGCCACCTCTCTCATAGGGTTCCATCTGACTAAGTCCATTTTTAGTACCTCCTTCATATTGACTTGACTCTTTTGTTCAAACCTGACAAAACAATAAGCACGTAAAAATAGATGTCAATATCATACCATAACTTTTTTGTTGTATTACTAAAAAGGCTATTTACTATATAGTAATAGAAAAAGCGTCTTAGGAGGCCGGCATGAAAAACCAGCAAGAGAAGAATGCCCTATCCTTGCCGCAAGCGTCCACCTCGGAGCTCCGAGGCCGGCAGTCCGTGCGCGCCACCTTCCGGCTGACCGAGGAAGCCATTAGCGCTATCAACATCATGGCCAGCCATTTGGGGATCAAACAGAAATCCCTGATCGATCACCTCCTGGAGGATCCCGAGTCACTGAAGAGGATCGCCCAGGAGATCCGGGGGGCTGGCTTTGAACTTCCGAGGCGGGTGCAAAAGACTTTCGTGATCAGCCGCAAGACCCTTGCTTGCCTGCAAGGGGCAGCGGAAAGATTCGATACCCCGCGAGACGCCCTGGTAGAGTTCTCGATTCAACGGTTGATGCCCCTGATCGCCGCGGAACGCCGCAAGCATCTCAAGCGGAAAGAGGTCGTCAACGAGTTGGAAACCTATCTAAAGGAAGGGCAAAAGATGCTCGAGAAATACCGCAAGACCCTCGGAGAGGATGATCCGGTCTATAACACCTTGGAATCAGCTTTGGTCGGGCTCGGCAATGCCTGGCAAAACCTCGTGGCGTTCATCGAACGGTGCCAGATGATCGAGACGTTATGACCTTTTCGAGCCTAACCGGCACTCTCGCCCTCCAATATCCCGCCTCGCGAAACACTTGCGCAGGGCCTTCTGACCCTGATGGGCCCTGACGATCAGGCTTTTTGCCTCAGTGAGGATTGTAATCGCCCCCGAAATCCTATACACTCCGGGCGACTTATCTGTCCGTCGGCTAAGGAGTCAATACGGCGGACGCTCGTTCTTGGTTCTGGCGTTTTTCATGACGGTAAACCCCAGGAAGGAGGAGGAGATCTGAGATGCTGAGGCGAAACGCCCTTTTCTTTTTGCTGTTGGTGCCCGCCATGATTTTAGCTACGGATGGTCAGGTGGCCAATTCCTCTGATATCGGGCCCAACAGGAT
>CAZAGT010000095.1:0-15401 GCA_964484515.1 uncultured Desulfobacteraceae bacterium
AGGTAACGTTTCGTTTCTTGAAAAGAGACCCCCATGGCCGGGCGATGAGGTATCATTGACCTCATTTCATGAAGTTTCAGGACAGAAGTGCCTGAATCCTAGTCCCGGATCGACACAGGTGTAGTCTCACCTGCCCCGCCGTCTCGACTCATTCTTCTTGCGGAAGATCAGTTTCAGCGGAACGGCATCGAGCCTGAAATGCTCCCTGAATTGCCCTATCAGATACCGCCGATATGAGAAATGGACCTTTTGGGGGTCATTGACAAAGATCAGGAATGTGGGCGGTTTGTTGTATTTCTGAACGGCGTAGTACAGCTTCAGTCCTCCACGTCCCGGTTTAGGTGGCGGATTGTGATCCACCGCCTTGCGTAGCGCCCGATTGACCTCAGGGGTCCCGATTTCCGTGCAGTATTGTTCGAAGACAAGATCGATCTTGCCAAAAAACCTCTCCACACCCTCGCCCGTCAGCGCTGAAACCCTCAGAGTCGGAGCAAATGAGGCAAACTTCAGCTGCCGCTCGTAGGCCTCCCGAAGCTGTTTCTGCCGGACTCTGTCCTTCTCGACGAGATCCCATTTGTTGAATGCAATGATGAGGGCGCGGCCGCGTTCGAATGCGAAGCCGCTTATTCTCGCGTCCTGATCAGCGATGCCGGCAGCGGCATCCAAGAGCACGATGATCACGTCCGCCCGCTCGAGGGTCCGAAGCGCCTTGATCATGGAGAACTTCTCGATTCGCTCCTTGACTCGGCTTCGGCGGCGTAGGCCGGCGGTATCGATGAACCGGTAGGCCTTACCGTCGCGATCAACTCGCACGTCTACCGAGTCGCGGGTCGTGCCCGGCATTTCGCTCACCAACAGCCGTTCGAAGCCAAGGATCCGATTCAAGAGGGAAGACTTGCCCACATTGGGCCTTCCCATGACGGCTACCCTGATATCGCCGTCGTCATCCCTATCGGTTTGAACGGTCGGCAGATCCGCGACCAGATCCTGCATCAGTGCTCTTAGGCCATATCCATGAGCCGCCGAGACGGGATAGGCCTTGGCAACGCCCAGGCGGTAAAAATCAAGCGCCAGGTGCTCGTGCTCAGGACCGTCGACCTTATTTACGGCCAAAAAGAACTTTTTTTGGCGCAGGCGAACATACTTGGCCATTTCCTCGTCTCCGGGCATGACGCCCTGACGCCCGTCCACCATGAAAATGACTCGATCGGCCTCCTGGAGGGCCTTGACGACCTGACTCCGCACTTGGGTGAGGAGGGGCTCCTGATCCGAATCTTCAAAACCACCCGTATCGATGATAGTAAACCTTCGCTGGCCCCATTGCACCGATGCGTAGAGACGATCACGGGTGACTCCGGGTTGATCGTCCACGAGGGCGTCTTTGGATCGGGCGAGTCGATTGAACAGGGTCGATTTACCCACGTTGGGTCGACCTATTATGGCAATGAAGGTGCTCATGGGAGGTAACCAGGCATTCCATTCTAGCAAGGATGGTGCAGAGAAGTCATTCGATAAAGGGATGTTCTCGTCCCGCCTGTGTCTCTTGGCTTTCACCTGAACTCCGAACGAACAGGGAAGCACCCAACATTGAAGCCGGGTTTTTGGCTTGACTAGTGACCCTATTCCGGCTAAACCTCATGCGTAAAATATTTGCAGTCGAAGAGTTCCCAGCATATGCCCACCAAATACATCATCGTCACCGGGGGCGTCCTTTCAGGCTTAGGAAAAGGGATCGCCGCCGCCTCTATCGGGCATCTCCTCTCCTCCAAACTCAAAATCGTTCCCATCAAATGCGACGGCTATCTGAATGTAGACCCGGGGACCATGAATCCGATCGAACATGGCGAGGTCTTTGTCCTTGACGACGGCGGCGAGGTCGATATGGACTTTGGCCACTATGAGAGGTTCCTGGGGGTCACCTGCAAATCGACCTGGAACCTGACCATGGGAAAGGTCTTCGACATGGTCAGGCAGAAGGAGAGGCGCGGCGATTATCTGGGAAAGACCGTGCAATATATTCCCCATGTCACCGACGTCATCAAGAACCATATCTTCGAGGTGGGTCGGGAGGAGTCCGCGGACCTCGTCATTGTCGAGATCGGCGGCACCGTTGGAGACATCGAGAATGAACTCTTCCTTGAGGCGATGCGGCAGATGAAAGAGGATGTCGGCAAGGATAATATTATCTATGTCCACCTGACCTATGTGCCGACACCCTACGGTGTCAATGAGCAGAAATCAAAACCGACACAGCAGAGCGTGAATCTCCTCCGCCAGCGGGGCATTTTTCCGGATATCATCATCGGTCGCTGCTCTCAATTCCTCACTAAAGAGATCAAGGCCAAGATCTCCAATTTTTGCGGCGTGGAACCGGAGGCCGTGATCACCGGCCTCGACGTGGACGCCATTTACGAAATCCCGATCATCTTCGAGGAAGAGGGGATTGCTGCAATCCTCCACAAGAAGCTCCACATCTATAGCCCTCCTGAATTGAGGACCTGGAAACGGTGGGTTGAAAACCTCAGGCACCCAAAAACGGAAATCACGGTGGCGATGTGCGGCAAGTACACGAAACTGGAAGATTCCTATGCCTCGATCGTTGAATCTTTCCATCATTGCGCTGCCCACCTGGGCTGTAAGGTGAATCTTAAATGGGTGGAAACGACCGACCTGAAGGACACGTCCGCCTTGAACGGTGTTGACGGTGTGGTGGTCCCGGGAGGCTTTGGGCATCGCGGCACGGAAGGCAAGATAGAAGCCATCCGGATGGTGAGGGAAAACGACATCCCTTTTCTAGGACTTTGCCTCGGCCTCCAATTGGCCGTCATCGAATATGCGCGTAACGTCTGCGGTCTCGAAAAGGCCAATTCGACGGAGATGGATCCCGCGACACCCCATCCGGTTATCGACATCCTTCCGGAACAGAAGGAGGTCGTGGAAAAGGGGGGGACCATGCGCTTGGGAGCCTACCCGGCCATTCTTAAGGAGGGCTCCAGGGTGCATTCGCTCTATGGGACGACCGAGGTTTCCGAAAGGCACCGCCACCGGTATGAGGTCAACCCGGAATACCACGCCGCTATCACCGAGCAAGGCATGTCCTTTTCCGGATGTTCACGGGACGGCCGACTGGTGGAGTTCATCGAATTGGATGGGCTCAGGTTCTTCGTTGCGACCCAAGCCCATCCCGAATTGAAGTCTCGCATGGAATCACCCGCCCCCCTGTTCTATGGCTTCGTCAAGGCTTGCCTCGAGGGAGCAAACTGAGGTCCCCAAAGTCACATCTTGCCTTCAATCTATCGAGCTTTGAGCAAACCCTGGCCCCACCCCCATTTCAGCGCCTGGTGGGGGGTCGATCGAGGAGCCATCTCCTGGAGATGTAGGGCCGCAGGGCGGCTCGCAAAAATTTACTTTGGATCAGAGGAATATTAAGGTAATAATAAAGGTTTGACGTTGAAACAAAGACTGTTACGAACCCCAAGAGCGAGAAAAGATGAAAGGCCAAATCAAGATTGATTTTTGCGGGGGCTTCCCAAGGTGGGCATGGGTGTTTTCCCTGCTCATCGCGGTCGGATGGCTGGCTTCGGACGCCTTGGGGGAGACGCGCCAAAAGATACCGAGTGCGCCCGTCCGAGTGGAGAAGATCGTTGAGCAGCGCGTACGACCATTCGTGACCCTGATCGGGACCGCTGAGCCGTATAAGACGAGCACTGTAGCCTCGGAGACTGAAGGTATGGTCGTCGAGTTTGCCGTGCGGCTGGGCCAAAAGGTCCGCAAGGGGGATGTCCTTGCCAGGGTTGAAAAACAACCTTTGGTCCTGGATCTGAAGGAGGCGAAGGCAGCCCTGGCCGAGGCCCGGGAAAACTACAAGAACGCCATGTCGGACCTGGAGCGGAATGAGGAACTCGTCGAGAAGAAGGCGATTTCGACCCGCCAATACGACGATGCGCGTTTCAAGGCCAATGCCCTGAAGCAGAAGATCGCCGCCCTGAAAGCGCGGATCGAGGGGATCGAGTACGACCTGGAGAAATGCCGCATCAAGTCCCCCTTTGCGGGTTTTGTGGTTGCCGAGCATACCCAAATCGGTCAGTGGCTCGAGAAAGGTGGCGACGTGGTGACGATCGTGGAGATAGATCCGATCCTCCTCACGGTCCCGGTTCCGGATCGTTACGTCCACTACGTCAAGCCGGACCAGACGGTCGATCTCAGTTTTGAATTTATGCAAGGCGAGCAGAGCAAGCAGGGTCAGGTGCGGGATGTCATCCCCCTAGGGAACGAGAAGGCCAGGACCTTTCCCGTCCAAATCCTAGTAGATAATCCCGATTTTGCGATCCTGGCCGGCATGTCGGCGGCCGTCCGATTTCCCGTGGGCAAACCGTCCACCGTGCTCCTGGTCAGCAAGGACGCCGTGGTGACCAACAGCGATGAACATCATATCTTCATCGTCAACGACAACAAGGCCCACCTCATTCGGGTCGAGAAAGGGGAGGCCTACGGCAGTCAGGTGGCCATCGAGGGTGACGTCTCTGCCGGTCAGTGGGTGGTGGTTGAGGGAAATGAAAGGCTGCGACCCGATCAGCCGGTCAAGATCATCGCCAAATCTGAGAAATAAGAGGCGTGTCGTACGGAACTTCATGAAAGGAGATCCTTGATACCTTAACTCGGACAGATGTCGAACTATGTCAAAACGTCAAATTCGAACACCAACTTCATGAAGTTTCCCGATTGGTTAAACTAGCCGCCACGCGGCAAGAGGCGGGGCTGAGGTAAACCTCTTAAACGGTGTCAACGACTGATCATGAGGATCTTTGTTCAAAAAAATAGATCGCCCCTGCGAGGTTTTTTCTAGTGGGTGTCATCGAGCGAGCCGTTAAGCTGCCGGTCACGGTGACCGTCGGCGCCGTGCTGGTGATCTTGTTTGGGATTATATCCCTTTATCGGGTGCCGGTCCAGCTCACGCCCGACGTCGAAAAACCGAAGATCACGGTCAGGACGGACTGGCCGGGGGCCAGCCCCGAGGAGGTGGAGAAGGAGATCATCATCCCTCAGGAGGACAAGCTCAAGTCGATCGAGGGCCTCCTGGAGATGGAAAGCAACAGCAACGACAGCCAGGGGAACGTGATCCTCACCTTCGAGATCGGGACCGACCTCGACGGCGCCCTCTTGCGGGTCTCCAATAAGTTGAACCTGGTTCCGGACTACCCCGACACGGTCGAGAAGCCGATCATCCTGACTGCGGCCGAGGAGAAGCGCGGTATCGCCTATTTCATCTTGACGAAGACCCACGGCGATCCAACCGGGATCCAGTTTGAGAAGACCTATGCCGAGAATTTCATCAAGCCGCGCTTGGAGAGGGTCCCGGGTGTGGCCCTCATTCAGGTATTCGGGGGACGGGATCGGGAGCTTCAGGTCATTCTCAAGCCCGACGCCCTGGCCTTCTATCGGCTGACCGTCAATGACGTCGTGACGGCCCTGCGGAAAGAAAACGCCAACACCAGTGCGGGCGACTTTGACGAGGGCAAGCGCAGGTACATCCTGCGCGTCCTCGGGGAATATCGGGTCCCTCGGGATGTGGAAGATGTGGTCATCAAGCGGATTGACGGCAGCGCCATCACGGTCGGCGATGTGGCCAGGGTTGTCCTTGGCTACGGCGAGGAGGACATCGTCGTCAAGGAACGGAGCTACAGTACCATCGTCTTTAAGGTGGTTCAGTCGGCCGACACCAACGTGCTCGCCATCATGGGCGGCCTGAAGAAGACCATCCAGGATCTCAACGAGAATTACCTGGCCGCGCGGAACATGGAACTCAGACAGGTCTACGATTCCACGAAGTACATCTACGCCTCCATCGATCGGGTCCGTCAGAATATCTATGTCGGTGGAGCCCTTGCGGTCCTGGTGCTCCTCCTCTTCTTAAGGAATTTCTCGAGCATCCTGGTGATCACGACTGCTATCCCGATCAGCACCATCGGGACGTTCCTGATGCTGACCCTCTTCGGCCGCAATATCAACGTGGTGACCCTCGCCGGCCTCAGCTTTGCGATCGGCATGGTGGTGGACTGCGCGATCGTCGTGCTTGAAAACATCTTCCGGCGCCATCAAGCCGGGGAGCCCAGGTTTGAGGCCGCCTTAAAGGGTACCCAGGAGGTGATGGGTGCGATTGTGGCCTCCACCCTGACGACGATCGCCGTCTTTGTCCCGATCGTCTTTGTAAAAGAGGAGGCCGGCCAACTCTTTCGCGACATCGCCATCGCCATCTCAAGCGCCGTCTTTTTGAGCCTCTTGGTCTCCATGACCATCATCCCCACCATGTCGGCCAGGATCCTAAAGAGGGTCTCGACTCCCCACGGCATCGGAAAGCTCTTACCATGGGTAGGCAGCAAGATCGTCCAGGGGATCACCGCGCTTGTCTCACTGCTGCTCAGGCAGGTCTGGAGCCGTTTGCTGACCGTGGTCACCCTGACCGGTCTTGCGCTGGTGACGGCCTTTGTCCTCATCCCGGATGCCGAGTATTTGCCTGAAGGGAATCGTGACTTTATTTACGCCATCCTCTTGCCCCCGCCGGGCTATAATAAGACCCAGCTGGACCAGATCATCGGTGGGGTCGCCGAAGAGTTGCGACCCTATTGGGAGGCCAAGACGGGCTCTCCCGAGGCTGAAAAGCTGAAAGGTCCGCCGATCGAAGATTTCTTTTACGTGGCGCGCCCCGCGAGCATATTCATCGGGACCCACGCCCGGGTCGAGACGCGGGCCCGGGAACTCATCCCGCTCCTGCGGGAGAAGGTGTCGAAGATTCCCGGTTTCTACGCCGTGGTCTTGCAGGCGAGCCTCTTCGAGCAGGGCCTTGGGGAGGGCCGCTCGATCGATGTGGAGATCACCGGACCGGATCTTGAGAAGCTGATTCAGATCGGGAAGGAGATCTTCGGCAAGACGAACACCCTCATCCCCGGGTCGCAGATCCGCCCGATCCCGAGCCTCGACCTGGGGAACCCGGAGATCCAGGTCGTGCCGGACCGGGAAAAGGCCTCCAAGGTGGGACTTACCGCCTCGGATATCGGGATTACCCTGGATGCCCTCCTGGACGGGGCCATCGTCGATGACTATCTCTACGATGGCGAAGAGATCGATCTCGTACTCAAGGGCGAGGACGATTTGCTCAATCGAACCCAGGATTTTGAGCAGATCCTGATCGAGACCCCGCAGGCCGGGTTGGTCCCTCTCAATTCGGTCAGCAGCCTGAGACTCGTCTCCGGTCCCAGTCAGATCAATCATATTGAGCAGCAGCGGGCGATTGTGATCCGGATCGTCCCGCCCACCGAGGTCTCGATGGAAAAGGCCATGCGGATCATCACCGGCGACGTGGTCGCTCCCATCCTCGCGCGGGGCGAACTGGGCAAGTTCAATCAGATCAGGCTGGCCGGCACGGCTGACGACCTTTCCAAGACCAGGGAGGCCCTGAAGTGGAATTTCGTCCTGGCCCTTCTTATCACCTTCCTCCTCATGTCGGCCCTTTTTGAGAATTTCCTCTATCCCCTCGTGATTATGTTCAGCGTTCCCCTGGCCGGGGCCGGGGGCTTTTTGGGCCTGTGGCTGGTCAACCGTTTTCTATCGGCTCAACCGCTCGACATCCTGACCATGCTGGGTTTTGTGATCCTGATCGGCATCGTGGTCAACAACGCGATCCTGATCGTGCATCAGTCTCTTAATTTCATCCGGAACGAAAACATGGACCCCCAAAAGGCCATCATCGAGTCGGTGAGGATACGGATCAGACCCATCTTCATGAGTACCACCACGAGTATCTTCGGCATGGCGCCCCTGGTGTTCTTTCCCGGCGCCGGTTCCGAGCTTTACCGCGGGCTGGGCTCCGTGGTCATCGGCGGGCTGTCCGTCTCCACCATCTTCACCCTGGTGCTGATTCCTTGTCTGTTTTCGTTGGTCTATTCGGTGGGAGGCGTCCTGCGAAGGTTGGGGCCCAATGGGTAAACGTTACCGGGTCGTCTTCACCGGCCTACGGAAGGGGAGCGGGGATTTTAAGGCTGAAATGGGCGGGTTGGGCGTCCCGCCCGGAACGGTTGCGGAGATGCTCGCAAAGGCGCCGGTGGTCTTGAAGGAGGACTTGCCGCTGCGGACAGCGCGGGAGTATGCCGATGCCGTTCAGGCCGCCGGCGGCAAGGTGACCATCGCGGAGCACGGCAGCGTTGAAGGACCTGGACCCATTCGGCGCATGGCCATTAAACCGCTCGATACCTTCATGATGTGCCCGGAATGCGGTCACAAGCAACTGAAATCGGACGCCTGCGCGAAGTGTGGTTTCAGACCGGGGGAGGGGTTGCCCTGAGAGAGGCGTCTTTGCAAGGGATTAGGTGATGGCATCGATCGTCGACCTTGATCAGGCTCGCTTGGCGAAGGCGGCCCGCCAGGGTTTTCGTAACTGGGTAAACCGACTAGGCGAGAATTGCAGCCTTGAGACCCGCCTAAGGGACTTGTCCACAAAGAGCCTGGCCGTGCTGGCGGAGGGGAAAGACGAAAGCTCTTTCTATCTCTTCGATCTGATCATGAATCTACGGGACCTCGGTTCCGGATTTGATTTTCATGATCTTGGCACCAAAGAGAAACTCGCGGTGATGGAACGGTCTCTTTTCCTGTTGGACCGAATTCGCTTCGAGTATATGAAACGACTGGAATGGCTGGAGAGTTATCCGGGCGAGGAATTCAGCCTCGTGGAGCTCGTCAAGCAATACGAGGAAGTGGCCCCTCGCCTGCAAGCACAGACCCCGAGCCTGCGACCGGAACACCCCGATTTCGGAAGATACCGCGCGATGAATGCCCTTCAAAAGGAGACGTTGATCAGGCAGTTGATCCCGAAGGCCCTGCGGAAGATCCAAGATCATTCAACGACTTTGTAGACCTTGTCGTTTTCCCTGACCCTCTCCTTGACCTTGATGCCCACCATGTCCCCTGCCTTGGCCTCTTCCACCGACTGATTGTCAACCTCCATGCTGGCGACGGCTTCGGTGAAATCGGTGGTGTGCCCCTTATACCGCAGTATATCACCTTTTTGAATGGTTCCTCTGCTCACCTCAAGGGCGGCCACACTGGGCTTGGCAAAAAACTTGACGATGATGCCGATCTCTTCCTCTGGCATGATCCACCTCCCATCCTGAAAGGACTGTGAGGATGCCAGGATATCGGCAAGGGAGTCGCGTTTCAAGCGAAAATTGGATGCTCCCAGGCGAATGGTCAAGCGGTCCTCGGCTCTTTCCCTCCAGCCTTCAACCTAGTCTCTCGGATTTATCCAGTGTCCATCCAGAAATACAAATTAGACGCTAGCGAAGTTTCCAGATCAGAAATGAGAATTTCTTTCGCAAGATCAAGGAAATCAAGGGATTGCGCAGAGGCGTACATGAAGAACGTCGCACAAGGAATCCCGCAGATTGAGGCTGAGATTGCGGAAAAAGGACGTTTCTGGATGGAAACTATCTAGCTGTTTGCCTTAGAGCCAACGCCGCCTGGTTGCATAAGATCTTCATCAGGTCCGATTGTCTTTCCGTGAGCATTCTACCGCGGTGCTCTTGGTCCGCATAGATCAGGCCCATCGGCACCTTCTTTAGGACTATCGGATACAGCACGAAGGCTTGGGCGGTGACGACGTCGTTGAACCATAGAGGGATTCCTTTGCGGATGCCCTCCTCATTGGCATTCTCGATACTGATGTCCGTCGCCTTGGCGAGGGCCAGATTGAAGATGCCTGACGATGCATTAATCCTGAAACCAAAGCCTTCGATGATCCTTTCAATCTCCTTGCCGAATCCGTACCGGGCGATCATCCTGGTGCGGTACTTGTCCGTAGTGCAAAAAAGCACCCTGTTAAAACCGAATCCCTGATACATGGTCTCCAGGATCATGGTCATGAGGTCATTGAATTCGAAATCACCGAGAAGGGCTGAAGTGATCTCCCTGATACCCCTAATGACGGGATCGGTTCGCTTTTCCGGTCCTGCGGCTTCAAAACGAGGCGCAACGGCCTTGGACGCCCCGTGGGCATCCTTCGAAGTGCCTGCGGTTCCTTGATTCCCCGCTTGCGAGGTTGAAACGGCTTCAGCGAAGCGACTCAGAATCCCGCTTTTTTCGGCTGTCAGATCGAGGTCATCGGTATAGGCCTGCAAGCCTTCACGGGCAGACTTCAGAACGGTCAGTAGTGGCTTCTCGCGGATACTGATACATCGATGGAAGCGTTCCAGCAGGGTTTTCACTGGCCGGTCGTTGCCCAGGCTCCTTGCGTCCAGGGCAATGTTGCTCAACTCATTAGAAAAGACTGTCAGGCCGGCCAAAAAGTCATCCTCTGATTTTGGCTTGTCGATCTTGCCTTTGGGCAGGCTGCGCATGCAGCGAATGATCGTCTCCGGTAGCTTCCAGCTCTTGGCGATGCCGACCCCCAGATCCTCATATGAGATACCGAGAACAGAGCGGGAGGCGCTGTTTTCGTCGATTCCCTTTTGGATCACCAGATTCGCGATCCGATCTGATTCGTCGTGAAAATGGAACAGCGCCAGATGCCGGCCGAGGTTTCGCAGCAAGGTGCAAATAAAGGCCGACTCCGTTTCCCGATAACCCAGCCTGTCGGCGAGATCCTTGGCGATCGCGCCCGCAACAAAAGAGGCGATGGCGGCGTCGCGCAGAGCTGATGCTTGGGCCTTATTAGGTAAATTCCCAAAGGGGACGAGACCGTTGGCCGCCAGCCTCACTTGCTCCAGGCCGAGCGTCACAATCGCCTTTGAGACGGTCGCCACCGACCCGGCGGCGTAACCATAAAAGGAGGAATTGGCGGTTTTGAGCAGTCTGCTCGTGAGTGAGACATCCTTCAAGATCAAGCCAGCAAGCTCGGATGCAGATGCGCCGCGTGTACCGGACAGAGAGGCACGCTTGTTGATTTCTACAATAACACGACCGAAAGAGGGGAGATCGCTCCGTTGCCGGATCCGTCGCAACAGGAATTCAAGGGTGCTGTGTCCTTGATCGAGAAAGGCTTGATCAGTTTCTTGCGCGCCATCGACCGCCAGGTAAGCATCCAGATCCGACTTCATCTCGAGGGCATCTGAATAACGTGCCTTGGGGTCCTTCGCGACCGCCCTCAGGACGATGGCATCGAGCTCCTTCTCGAGGTCCGGATTCAGCATGGAGGGTGGAGTAATCGGTTCGTGGGCGATCTTATACAACGCGGCGAAATGATTGTCCTCATTAATGGCCGGCCGGCCGACCAGCAACTCGAAGAGAATCAGACCAAGCACGAAGATATCCGACTGGGGCCCGATCGTTTGCTGAGAGAACTGCTCCGGCGACATATATCGCATGGTACCCGATACACCACGCTCCGAGCTGTTCTCGTTATGGGTCATCACGGATATCCCGAAGTCCATGATTCGAGGGACATCCTCCTGACTCACCAGGATATTGGCAGGGCTCAGG
This sequence comes from uncultured Desulfobacteraceae bacterium, assembly GCA_964484515.1. Lineage (GTDB taxonomy): Bacteria > Desulfobacterota > DSM-4660 > Desulfatiglandales > HGW-15 > CAZAGT01. The sequence continues at coordinate 11,467 of CAZAGT010000095.1, forward strand.
TCTCGATGGACAACGCCTCGTTGATGGGCGTAAGCCACCCCTTCAAGAATTTGGCACATCAGCCCAATGGCCCGATGCACAGGAAGGGCGCCTTCCTTTTTGATCAATCCCCGCAGGGTGATGCCGTCAACAAACTCAAAAACCAGGTAGGGTTTTTCCTCGAAATCTCCGACTTCATAAAGGGGGATGATATTCGGGTGTTGAAGCTTGCTGACGGTGCGGGCCTCTTTCAATAGGCGCTGATGTTTTTTGCTGTCTAAGGAGAAATCCAATTGGAGGGTCTTGATGGCCACTTTTCGCTCGAGCTGGGGGTCTGAAGCGAGATAAACGACACCCTGCGAACCCCTACCCAACTCTTCAACGATCTCAAACCGGCCGATATGACCTGGAACGTTCATGCGAAGGAAGACCTTTCGAGACAACCTGCTAGAAGTAATTCGACCGAATTGAGGTCATCCTTTACGGATAAATAGGAGCCGAGTGAAACACCGCGCGCTTCCGCACTGGGTATCCCGCCCAAGGCGGGTAAACCTGGCGAAGGCGAGTGAGCGAAACGAATAGGATATGACTCTCTTCGAGGAGGGACACCCGGTTCAGATGTCAGCGCGGCCTCTTCAGCGTTCGAGCAGGTAACGTTTCGTTTTTGAAAAGAGACCCCCATGGCCGGGCGTTGAGGTCTCGAGGACCTCATTTCATGACGTTTCACACGAGGCGTGGAAGGCGTAAAAGCTGAAAGGCGAAGAAGCCTGAGGTGCAGCCCAGGGGTGTGATAAAATGCAGAATCAGAGAGAAGTGTTAGGGTTTCCCTTTTTCGTCCTATGGCACATGAATGCACCGATACAGATAAGTACGAAAGCGACGAGCGACACGACGAGTATAAAGGCCGTTATCAATACGTCTCCTATCCCAACCATGGCCACACCTCCTCTCCGAAACGTTTGGATATAGGTTCTATCCACCCGCCAGAATAGATCCATTTAGCATCCCGACGTTTTGCGAGGAGTATGCCAGGAGAGGCAAACAGAATTTCAACTGTAATCACATAAGGTTAGATTGGAATTGGCGACCCATGCAGACAGAAATGGGCTAAGAATTACCCAACTCCAAAGGAAGTGGGGATCAATAAGTGGTAAAGATTTTCACCTTTTAACATAACCATCTTTTTATCCTTCAACCTTCAGTCTTCCACCTTCTACCTATAACCCGCAAGTCGCGGATAACAGCCGCGGCCTTGTCAATCGACAATCCCCTCCTTGAGCGCCCTATGGGTCGGCACGGGGACCGGCTTGCAGACGTCTTTGTCCGGGTTGTACATAAGCCGGTAGGACGTCCCTCGGTTTCCGCCCGCGTGCATGTGATCCCATCCCCTCACAAAGTATGGGCATTCATCATTGAAACAGATATACATGAACTCGTTGTCCCAGGTCTGGGTGAAGGGGTTATCGGGAACAGCCCATTTCCGCATCTTTTCACGACAGTAGGGACAACGGAAGGTGTCTTTGATTGTTCTTTTCCTTTTCTCAAGTTCGGCCCCGTCCGGCAACTCACTAAACTCGATGCTCACCTTGGGCCGTTGCTTGGTCTCAATGCCGCCTCTCTTATCGGCGTACACCGCATAAATGGGATCGCTCGGAATCCCCATATGCGCGTATTTGTCGTCCTTGGGGCGCGGCTTGCCCGTCGAAGCAAAATGCCTTGGTTTCTCGAAAGCACCTGATCTCTCGAAGAATTCGTCGACCAGAATTGTGCGCTCTTCCTCGTTGCTCTCACGCCAGACCTTGACCGCCTTTTGCGGAAACATCCGGTTGGAGAAGACCACCAAGAAGAGGCCACCTGGCTTGAGGATTCGAGCAACGTCGGTAAAGACCTCCACCGGTCTGGTCATATAATCGACCGACACGGTGTTGATCACGCAGTCAAAGGTGTTTTCCGGAAAGGGGAGATGCGGATCTTTATTCAGGTCATGGATGACAAACGCTGAGAGTGCCTTGTTTTTTTTCAGTTCGTTTTCATTTAGTCCAAGCCCCACCACCCTTGCCGGATTGAGATGGCCGGGAATATGTGAATCCCACCCCGCCATGAGATCCAGGATAATGGGCCTTTCCACCGTAATGAGTTGTCCTACCACCATGTCCACGGTGGCCAGCGCAACGGAGTCAAGGTGGCTCACAAATCGGTCTGTGGCACAGAACACCCTATCAGCGCTCTCATCGAGGCGGGTGAAGGCGTCCTCCGCGTCCATTGGGCTGGAAATATATGCGTTACGGGCTTTCTGGGCTGTGCTCATCGTAAAAACCTCCGAAATTTGCCGGGCCGCCATTACCGCGCCCCGCGTCAAGAGCCGCCATGAGACTCATATCGTCTCATGGCAGTTTCCAAAACGAACATATCCTCCTTTGGAGGGAGTTTGAAATGAGAAAACATGCGATTCGGTACACGATACAAGTAAGCATATTGAAATGTGGGGATCTATGATCAAAGAGACATCATTCCATACTTCCATTGTTCGGCAGTATCCTCTCGCCAGTGCCGCCGCTTGCCGCAGGGCGTCCAGGTTGATCGACCGGGAAACTTCATGACGTTGGTATTCGAATTCGACATTTTGAGATTCTTCGGCATCTGTCGCCCGGCCATGGGGGTCTCTTTTCAAAAACGAGGAATTGAGTGCGTTGTCTCGGCATAAGGCGCTACCCGAGGCGGCCGGAGGGCCACCGCGGAATAGGCCGGATTGATGGCCTTATCCCATTCTCTGAATCTGCTCCGGCCGCCTTGCTTGCACGCTTCTTCAGCGTTCGAGCAGGTAACGTTTCGTTTCTTGAAAAGAGACCCCCCACGGCCGGGCGTTAAGGTGTCAAAGATCTCTTTCCACGAAGTTTCATACGAACAGTTGCCAACCAGGAAATTGGGTCTCATCAAGCACCCAGCCATCCATCGACAGGAATATTCGATCATCTCCAGTTCTTAATCAAACTAACCAGAAGGTCCCTTCTGTCAACGAGATGCCGCGCGGACAGGACCATCATCGCCTGGGCTGTGAAATATGGCACCCCGGTCGTTACTATGGATCAAGAGATCCAGCGTTGCCCGCATGTCCGTAATATCTGGTAGGCTTTCGATCTGGTACGGACTTGACTATGGGCAGAATTTAAACTAATATTGGTTCAAATGCACATACCGACGGGGGTTGGTCAGATGCAACAAATCAACATCCACACAGCCAAGACACAGCTCTCCAAACTGATTGCCGAGGGCAAGGAAGTCGTCATAGCGCGTTACGGTCGGCCCGTAGCAAAGCTGGTGCCCATCAAACCCTTGCAAGAGGATCGTGTGCCCGGAACCGCCAGAGGCAAAATCAAAATAAAGGACAGCTTTTTCGATCCGTTGCCGGGTGAAATGCTCGAAGCGTTTTACAGGTAGGGGTATCAGATGCAATACTTACTTGATACCCACGTCCTATTATGGTGGATCATCTCCGACAAACGTCTGTCCACCAAGGCGAAGGCACTGATCCGAAGTCGTCGCAACACCATTTATTGGAGCGTTGCCAGCTCCTGGGAAGTCTCGATCAAATATGCGCTTGGCAGGCTGTCGTTCCGCGACTCACCGGAGGAACTGCTTATGGCGGAACTAAATCGGAATCATATCGAGTCCTTGCCTATCCTGAACGAGCATGCATTCTTGGCCGGCCAACTACCACTACACCACGAAGATCCTTTTGACCGGATGTTGGTGGCGCAAGCCCGAATCGAATCTTTGGGCCTTGTCTCCAATGATTCGAAATACCAATTGTACGACGTTGATGTTTTGTGGTGATTCGATGGGGAGCGTCGATTCACCGCATAAGATCGCTGGACAAATCAGCTGTCTTCCAAAGCGAAAAATTTTTCGGCTCCTCACAAGAATTTGTGGGCGAAAAAACCGTTTCCAGCCTCTGC
>CAZAGT010000096.1:0-15342 GCA_964484515.1 uncultured Desulfobacteraceae bacterium
CACCGCAGAGGCTGGAAACGGTTTTTTCGCCCACAAATTCTTGTGAGGAGCCCTTCTAATTAAGGTGCCCCTTTATGCTCCTTTACGATTCTCTCGCCATCCTCTGCGAAAGCATATAGAGCGAATCCTGTATTCATTGCCGAAGCGAATGGTATTTGCGATTTCGTGAACTTGCCCGGATTGGCGTGGCGGGCCGTCCGCCCTTGAGCCGGTCCGCGCCCATCCTGGAGCCAAAGGTGCGCAAACGGCAGGTCATGATCAACAAGCTCAATCCCCCGTCCCACAAGCCGCTTCATCAAATAGGCCGACGGCCCGATGCCCCTATGACAAATCCATGAGAGGGGCGGACTCCTTCCCGTGAGGCGAAAAATGGCAAAGCCCCTCTCCCTCAAGACGGCATGGGCTCGTTCTCGTCCGTTTCCAGTTGCAGCAATCTGGCATCCACGTCTTCGAGCAGCCTTTCATAGGCCCTCTGGCTCAACATACCGTGGTGGAAGGCGTCGAGAAGGTGTTTGCGCTCGAGGAGGAGCAGTTGCCGTCTCGCGCGCTGCATCTCTTCGCGCCGAAGTTGTTTACGGTCGATGCGTAGCGAGCCGAGCTGCTCTTGATCGTGCCTGATCATGGCCTCATATTCCCGCTGTAAGTCGGACAGCACGTTGTCGTCCTTCAAACGGCCGCGGCTCAACTGTTCGATATCGGCCAGGGCGGCGTTGGCCGCCTGTAGCTTGCCCTGCAAGAACTCGTACGTCTCCCGGGCCTCACGCCCGGTCACGATCCCGAGCCACTTGAGAAACCGCGGAACCGTCAGACCATGGACCAGGATCGAGATGATCACGACGCCGAACGTCATCGTTACCAGCAGATCGCGATGGGGAAAGGTCGGCGGGAGGCTGAGGGCCAGGACCATGGGCAGCGCACCGCGAAGTCCGCCCCAGGTCAAAATGACACTCCAGGACCACGGGATTTGCTCGCGGGAGATCCTGAATATGCCGGAGACGCCGAAGATCACCAAGGCCCTGCCGATCGTAACGGCGAGATAAGCGACCAGGATCATCTGCCACGATGCCGCCAAGTCGCTGATCTGAACCTCGAAACCGATAAGCAAGAAGACGATCGAGTTCAGGGCAAAGGCGATATATTCCCAGAAAGACTCAACCGCCAGGCGAGTGGAAGGGGACATCCCCACGCGGGCCCCATAATTTCCGCAGATCATGCCGGCGGTGACGGTGGCGATCACACCCGAATAGCCGAAGTGCTCGGCCGCCACGAAGGCGCCATAAGCGGCGATGGTGGTGAGGGTGATTTCGATCATCGGGTCGTTGATCTGTTTGGTGACCTGCGAGACACCCAGACCGATGACGCCCCCGATCAACAGGCCGAAGCCGACGATCTCTAAGAAATCGAGGGCCAGGCCGCCGACCGTTGTGCCGACGCCGGCCGCAACCGAGAGACTCAGCGTGAAGAAGACGATGCCCGTGCCGTCGTTGAGAAGGCTTTCGCCCTCGACGAGAATGCTCAGGCGCTTTGGCGCGCCGAGTTCCTTAAACGTGGCCACCACGGCGATGGGGTCCGTGGCCGCGATGAGCGCCCCGAACACGAGCCCGTACCGCCAGGCGAAGCCCTGCACGTAGTCGAGCGCCTCGGCCACCGGCGTCAGGATCACCGTGGTGAGCGCCGTGGCCGCGATGACTCCCGGTACGGCCAACGAGACAATGGTCAGCCTGTTGCGCCAGAACTGCTCGAAGTTGATGTGAAAGGCCGCTTCAAAGAGCAGGCCGGGTAAAAAGACGGTGTAAAGAAGGCCTTTGGTGAGATGGGGCGGGTGAAAGATCTCTACCAGGCCCAACAGCAGCCCGGCGACGACCAGGGCGACCGTGTAAGGGATGTTCAAGCGCCGCACGGCAATGGCAACCGCCGTGGCGATCATAAAAAGCAGGATAAACGTCGTCTCGCCGGACATGAAGATCAACCCTTCTTCGTCTGCGACAATCCGCACCTTGATGTGGTTTCTCGGGAAGACGCTGGATCCATGAGACGCATTGAGATCTCATCCGTCCGGCCTTCGGGGGCCCTTCATCCGTTTTGCGGCCCGTGTGCGGCCGCGACCCCGTTTCCTTTTTGGGGACGCCTTAAAAGGAAGGTCAGCGGAACAAGCCCGGCGGTCACCCATGCCAGGGCCCGGAAGGCGTCATTAAAGGACAGCATGGTCGCATGTCTGACGAGTTCCCCGTAGATCAATCCATAGACGGACTCCCGTGTGGCCCACGAGTAGCGGTCCTCAAGATAACGCCGGGCGAATTCATGATACTGCCGGAAGGCCGAGCTGTAAGGAGTGCAGCTTTCCACGAGAACGTTCTGGTGCACCTGCGCCCTGCGCGCCAGCAGGGTGGTGCCCAACGCGACACCAAAGCTGCCCCCGAGATTGCGAAGCAGATTGAAGATGCCCGAGGCATTGCCCGTCTTTTCGTTCGGGACGCTCACAAAGGTGGCCGCCGAGAGGGAGACAAAGAAGAGACCTATTCCGAAACCCATTACCACCCGGGGCCAAATAATCGCGGAGACATCGGCCTGCAAGTTGAAATAGGACATCTGCCCGACGGCATAGGCCATGATAGCGAGACCCAGTGCCAGCAGGTTGCGGGGATTGAACCCCTTCCGCATCAGAAGCCCTGCGACAGGCATCACGATAAAGGCGGCTAGGCCTCCCGGTCCCAGGACCAGGCCCGCCCAAAAGGCGGTGTATCCCATCAGGTTCTGGACATAGAGGGGGAGCAGGACCAGGCTCCCAAACAGAGCGAGGAAGCCCGCGAACATGATGGTACTGCCGGTGGTAAACGTCCTGTCCCGCAAGACGTTGAGATCGACGACGGGGTCCGGTGTGCGAAGTTCCACCCACACAAAAAGGGCCATCGCCAGTGCGGAGAGGATGCTCAAATGAAGGATGAAATCGGAATGAAACCAGTCGTCGCGCTGACCCTTGTCGAGAACGATCTGGAGGCATCCCAGACCGATACAGAGGAAGAAGAGCCCCCAGCGGTCGATTCGAACGGCTCGCTTGCGGATATAGGCCGGGTCATGGATAAAGGAGAAGATCAGCAAGACAGCAATCAGACCCGCCGGCAGATTGATGTAGAAGATCCACCTCCAGCTCTCATGATCCGTGAGCCAGCCTCCCACCACGGGTCCGAGGATCGGTGCAAGCACGACCCCCATCCCAAAGAAGGCCATCGCTATGCCGTGCTCCTCTTTGGGAAAGGTCTCGAGCAGGATCGCCTGGGATAAAGGCTGAAGCCCTCCTCCCCCAATGCCCTGCAAGACCCGAAAGGCCACCAGCACGCCCAGCGACGGAGCCATACCGCAGACTAAGGAACTCCCCGTGAAGATCAAGAGGGAGACCGTCAGGTATCTCCTCCGGCCCAGAAGGTTGGCCAGCCAGCCGCTGATGGGGATGACGATCGCATTGGAGACGAGATACGAGGTGAGGACCCAGGTCACCTCATCCAGGCCGGCGTTGAGACTCCCCTGGATATGGGGCAGAGAGACGTTGACCACGCTGGTGTCCATGATTTCGATAAAGGTGGGGAACATCACGGTGACAGCAATGATCCATTTGTTGGCCTGGGGCGGGGTGACAGGGTATGATCTCACGGCATGCTGGGTTGCTTCTTGCGAGTATCGACCGTCACGGTGAGCGACAGCCCGATCCTCAAGGGATGGTCCGGCGGCAGCGGCCGATCGAATTCAATCGTCACCGGAACCCGCTGGACGACTTTGATCCAGTTCCCGGTCGCATTCTGAGGCGGGAGGACCGCAAATGCGGCGCCGGTTCCGGGTCTGATCCCGGATACCCGGCCGGGAAAGGTGACGCCGGGGTAGATGTCGGCTTTGATCAGCGCAGGTTGTCCCGGCCGGACGTGGGTCAATTGCGTTTCCTTGAAGTTGGCCTCGGCATAGATCCGTTCCAGCGGAACCACGCTCATGACCGGCACGCCGGGCTGGAGCCGGTCTCCCACCTGGACGTTTCGTTGAGCGATCGACCCGTCAAGGGGGGCCCTAATAGTGCAATAAGAGAGATCGAGCCTTGCCTGCTCAAGGGAGGCACGCGCTTCATCCCGCTGGGCCTTCAAGGAGTCCAGGTTGTGTTGCTCAATTTGAACTTGTTTCCGTCCGCTTTGCGCGATTTCCACGTTGGCCTGCGCCTGATTCACCTGCTGCTGCGCGGCGAGTAACGAGGCCTTAAGGCCTTCGATCTCGGCCACCACGGACCTTAGATTGGCTTTCGCCACCTGAAAGTCTTTCAAGGTGGCATCGTAGGCCTCGTGAGAAACGGACTTCGTGTGATAGAGGTCCTTGATCCGATCATACTGACGGCGGGCATAGGTCAAGTCGGCCTGGGACGCGGCCTGTTTCTTTCCCAGCTCCTTGATCTGATCGACCGTCGCCTTCTCTTCCTCTTTCGCTTTTTGGAGCAGCGCCAGGGCAGCGCGCACCTGTGCCTCCGTCTGGTTGTCTATGAGGGCCAGATGGACCTCTGATTTCGCAACATCCGCCTCCCTCCGGTTCAAGAGTGCCTGGGCGCCGTCCACGGCGGTCTGATAGTCTTTTGGGTCCAACCTGATCAGGACCTGGCCCTCCTTCACGGAGTCGTCATCATCCACACCGACTTCAATGACCGTTCCCCAAATCCTGGAACTGATACTGGCGCTGTGGGCCTTGACGTAGGCATCATCGGTGTCGACTCGTCCGTGCATGAAGGCCCACCAGTACGCGCCCCCAAGGATCAGCGCCAGCATGCCGAAAAGGACGCCCCACGGCCAGAGCCACTTTCTGATCGGATTAGGAGCATACCTTTCCTTTGAGCCCATCTCCTCTTTGTCGTCTTGCCGCTTCGCCAACGTTTACCCTCACCAGGAAAAAGTGCCCCCTCCCCTTGCCTCAGCTCCCGCCCTCCCCGCTCCATAGACCCACGGGGGCGAAGGGCACGACGGCTTCCGCTACCCTACAGTCGCTTCATGGTAGATCGGTTTGCCCATTTCGGAGAACGAAAAGTTGTGCAAGACGTTGTACCCATTATAATCCAGGACCCTGAGGTCATCCGTCTGGTGAAGATCGCCCATGATCACATTGAAGTGGTTCCCGTACAGGTCTCTCACCTTGTCCATAGGGACTTCCGAGGCGATAAACTTCTCGATTCCCTTCGCACCGAGCTTCCCGACGAGCTTAGGATCATCCAATGCTTGGTAGCTTGTCAGGATCAAGATAGGACCGGTACCTGTGAATATGATGCCTGCTTTCATTCTTTGATCTCCTTTCCGGATTCAAATTAAGGCTTTGGTGACATTTTAGATTCTTGAAACGCCTTGGCACTTGGTCCATCCGTTAAGTCGTTTCGAGAACCTAAAATGATACCAGAAATCTAAATGGACACAGGCTTTGGAGATGGCGGAGGACATCCCCTCGGCCAGGGCGCACAAATTCCGTTCATTATATTTATGCCGGGAGCGCCTCCGTGAGAATCGGGTCCATCCTGTAGTTTGATCAAAAACAGGGGGTATTTTGATCTCGTCCCAGCCCGGCACCCGCTTCAGATCTGGTGCCCATGCAGCCCAACGGCACAGTCAAAGGCTGAGCTCGAAGCCGGCCGGGGACAGGTCCGCTCCGTATCCTTCCCGGGGAACGGCCCTTTTCGAGTGGGCGCGGGAGGTTATAAGGCCCTCGGCCGCTCAGGTCTCATTCGCGCGCAACACACGCTAATCCGGTCGCGGCCCAAGAGTCACCTGGACGAAACCTTGAGGTCGTATCCATTTCCCGAAGGCGGCCCGCACCTCCTCGGCGCTGATCGTCAAGTAGCGCTTTGCCGCCCTGCTCGGCTCGTCCAGCGGCAGGTCCAGCAGGGCCAAACGAAGCAGGCTCTCGCCGATCCCGTCGTAACTCGACTCGCCAAGCGGGATCTCGCACACCAGAAGGGTCTTCGCCTGTTCGAGTTCTCTTTGCGATACGGGCGTGGTTTGCATGCTACGCAAATTCTGCTCGACCAGCTGCCTGGCCCGCGAGACGTTCGGCGGCTCACATGCGTAGAAGACCTGGAAGCTCGAGCGGGTCTTGTCGGCCTCGAGAACGGACTCCACAGCGTAGACGAGCCCGGTCTTTTCCCTGAGGTCACGATAGAGGCGGGTTGCATAGAAAGCGCCCGACAGCACGTGGTTGCCGACCTGAAGGGCATAGTAATCCGGGTGAGCCCGGGTCAGACCGAGCGTCTCAGCCAGGATCACCGCGTCCTGAACCCTGCTCGCATCCGGCACTGCTGTTTCCGACCCCTTGTTGAGAGGGACGGCCGGAAGGTCGGTCTCCGGCTTCGGTCCTGTGGCTTGCCAGCCGCCGAAGTACTTCTCGACGACCGCGCGAGCCTCCTCGGCGCGCACATCGCCGATGACCACGATCACCGTCAGATCCGGGCGGAAAACCTCCTTGTGGAAGTTCCTCACATCGTCGAGGCTCAGGGCAGCCACGCTTTCGGGTGTAGGCTGCCGCAGGGTCGGATCCCCCTTGGGATAGAGAGCCTTGAGCAAGGCCCTTCTGGAGAGGTGGCGCGGGCTGCTCATCCGTCCGGCCACCAGTTGGGCCGTCTCCTGCCGCACGACCTTGAAGGCCCTTTCAGGAAGGCCCGGTCGTAGCAGGTTATCTGCGATAAGTTCAACACCCCGCTCGAAATGATCCTTAAGGACTTGAAGCGAAAAGCTGGTGCCGACAGAAATACGGGCCGCGATATCGTCCACCGCTTTCTGAAAGTCCAGACGGTCGAGCGTCGTCGTCCCGTAGGAAAAAAGATCTTCCAGAACGTCTTCCACACCCTCCCGGCCTTTTGGTGTTTGGAGGTCTGCATTGTGCTTGACTTCTCCATACATGCTGACGGTAGGACTGATTGTTTCGCGCTGCACAATGAGACGTAAGCCGTTAGAAAGTACGCTCACTGCTGGATTGACCCGGGACGGGGGGATGCCCGCCGGCGCCATCACTTCTTTCGCCCATTCCGGCAAGGTGACCGGCTCGGTTTGCTGCGGCGCAAAAGACTCCCTACCCCGAAAGGTATGAGATGCTTTCGCCCTGCCGGTGGCATGGGGCTTCAGCAGACCCACGATGGCCGTCTTTGTGATCAAGTACGTCCGGGCCGCTCGCTGAACGTCCGCTGGAGTCACCTTCTTGATCGCCACCATATCATCGGCCGGAGAACTCCTCCCTTCGACGGCAAGAGCCATGGACCACTCGGCCGCCAGCCCTTCGATCGATTCCTTGCGAAAAGCGCTATCGGCCAGCTCATGGTTCTTCGACGCCGCCACCAGTTCCGGAGGGACCCCTTGCTGCACATAGCCTTCGATAATCGCCTTTATCCTGGCGATGAGCCTCTGGCCGTCTGCCCCGGGCGGAAAGGCCGCAAAGGCATAGCCGAGCCCGGCCTCAGGCAAAAGGTTCACCGTGAAGCCCGCCTCCAGGGCTTCGCCCGCCGCCACCATCGAGGAGAGATCGCCGCGCTCGCTGTCCAGGGCGTCCGCCAGGACCTGAGCGGCCGCAAAGTCCGGGTCGCGGTATCCTGGGAAACGGTAGGCGACGATGGCCAGTCCATAGGGCAAATCCGTCTCCTGCTCGATGGTGGCGGCCTTCAAGGGGCGCAGGCGAACGGTGTTCCTGGCAGGCAGTGACTTTGAGGGTATGTCTTCAAACAGTCCTCGGACCACCTCCAGCGTGCGCTCCGGTTCAATGTCGCCGACGATCACCATGATCGCGTTGTTGGGCCGATACCACTTCGTGTAAAAGGATTTGAGCATCGTGCCGGTTGTCTTTCCAAAGGAAGAACGGGTCCCCAGAGCGTCGTGGGCATAGGGTGTGCCTTCGAACAGGTGCCCTAAGAGTTTGACGTAAAAGACATACATGGGATTTGAAAGGTCTTGGGCGACTTCCTGCTCGATGGCCCCTCGTTCCTGGTCCCAGAGTCCCTCCGAGTCCAGGACATCTTGCATCCGCAAGGCTTCGATCTTCAGGGCGACATCGAGATCTTCGGCCGGGACGGTGAAGAAGTACTGCGTGACCGTTTGTTGGGTGTCCGCGTCGAACCTCCCCCCCATGGCCGCAATAAGGGTGGCGAGCTGCGCCCCGGAGAGCCCGGGACATCCGCGAAACATCATATGCTCCTGGGCATGGGCCATGCCCGGGAACCCCGACGGGGCCTCGTTGGAGCCGACGAGATAATTGACCATCGTGCTCACGACCGGCGCCAGCGGATGCCGTATAATGACCACCCGCAGATCGTTCTTGAGGGTCGCCTGGACGATATCCGCCGCGGTTCCCGGGGAGGAAAATACTCCTCCGCTGAAGAACAGGGAAACGGCAATCAGCAATAGGGACCTGAACATCCTTTTCATGACGTCCTCCTTTCCGCGAGACAGCCTGCGGAGACGATTCTCTTCCCCTCATCCTTCCCCGCCCGGGGGGCACCGAGCGAAGAGCGCTACCGGCAGAAGTCTACCTTTCTTTTGAAACTCATGGAACGCTGTTTCTTATCGATCTATTTCCAGAAGGGAACCTGTGAGCATGTACCTCTGATCGACTACCGCAGGAGGCACCCATGCGACGATCAGGTGAAGACTGTATTTGACCGCTGGAAACGATGTATTTTTTGTGCCGGTGGCCATTGAGAGTCCCTTTTTGGCAGACCCCGAGCGGCCCCAATTTGCCGGCCCTCCCTCCTTATGGGAGCTGCGGGCCTGAAGAAAAGTGGGAGCGGACGAGATAACCCCGGCTTTGCGTTGTGAGCGTCCCGGCGCCGCATTGCGGCCGCACCGGCAAGAATACTTGACCGTGCCGCTAAGAATACACAGTCTACGGTATTTTCAGATCAGATCATGCCCTGCATCGTGACATCATGGCGCGCAAGAAAGCATCTGTTAGCCATTTGATTGACTGTCGCGCCAACAGGTCTGCTCAAGGACCGGATGGTCGATAGTGCTTGTCATGTCTGTTTTGCTGAGTGCCTGTGCCACGTATGAATCGCAGCCTTCATCCGGAGGACGCCCGTCGCATCAAGCGTGGGATGAACGTCATGCTGGAATCTTTGTTCGGATGACTGTTTGGGAAGACCGGGGAGGCGCGGTCGCGCAGCACGGTTTGGAGGGATACGGACGGTGCCCACCCGTTCATTGTTGGGCAAGGGAGTTTCGTGGCAAGAGCACCTGCTCATTTTTGCTCGCCATATAGGGGTACGGTTCTAACGTGTCTGCTATGGTTCGCTTGCATTTTGACCTTCTCAACCTGCGCTCGGTTGCCACAACTCCAAGACGCGATCGCAGAATCCTGTCTACGAGAAAAGTGTCTTGGCTCTCAGCAAGCGCTTCCTCCCGAAAAGGTTGAGGCCATTATCCGCCGTCTGGAAAAGAGGGTGGGACAGACGGAAATCCTCCAGCGCCACGTCACCATCATGAAAGAGCTGAGCACGTTACCCTTGGTGGAAGGCAACAAAGCGACACTGCTGGTGGACGGTCCGGCCACGTACAGGGCGATGGAAAAGGCAATTCAGAGCGCACGCGACCACATCAATTTTGAAACATACATCTTCGCAGACGACGATGAAGGGCGACGCTTTGCGGACTTGTTCCTCAGAAAGCAGGCTGAAGGTGTTCAAGTCAATCTTATGTACGACAGTGTGGGCTGTCTGAATACTCCGGCTGCTTTCTTTCAACGACTTAGAGATGGAGGGATACAGACTCTCGCAGTAGGCCTCGTTGAACCCGGATACGGGTCGGACGAGTCTCTGATAAATCGCGATCACCGTAAGATCATGATTGTGGACGGAAGAATCGCATTTACAGGCGGGATAAACGTCAGTGGCGTTTATGCAAGGAGTTCCTTCGCCTTTCACCCACAGAAAGATGAGTCACTGTCCTGGCGGGATACGGACGTACAAATCGAAGGACCGGCAGTTGCCGAATTTCAAAGGCTTTTCATGGAGATGTGGCGGCGTCAAAAAGGTCCCCCTCTCGACCGGAATAATTATTTCCCTTCTTTAGATCCAATCGGCCACGATTTGGTCCGGGTGGTCGGGAGCGAGCCGGGAGACGAGAACCGGCTCACTTACTTAATGTACGTTTCAGCGATCACTTTCGCCAGCAAATCGGTCCACTTGACCAACGCCTACTTCGCACCCGACAAGCAAACGAGGGATGCCTTTCAAAACGCGGCCAGGCGGGGTGTCGATGTAAAGCTCGTTCTCCCGTCAACAAGCGACATCCCGCTCGTCCTTTACGCCGGCCGCTCTTATTACGAAGATCTTCTGGAAGCCGGAGTGAAGGTCTATGAGCGCCGGGAGGCCATGCTTCACGCTAAGACGGCCGTCATCGACGGCGTATGGTCTACGGTTGGATCCACCAATATGGATCTGTGGAGCTTCTTGCGAAATTACGAAGTGAACGCCGTCATCCTGAGCGCCGATTTCGCATCCCAAATGGAGGCCCTATTCTCAGAGGACCTTCAAATGTCAAACGAGATCGTTCCGCAAGAGTGGAGGAAGAGGTCTTTCCCCGAGCGGCTGAAAGAACGGTTTTCTCGCTTCATCCGCTATTGGCTCTGACGATGATGCCTGCAGCAATCCCGGCCCCCCTGGCGAGCCCAAAACGGATATGTCCTCCGCGGCCGCCGCAAAGGGTGTGTCGACGGGTAGGTCAGAGGGCTCGCAGGCCGCGGGATCGCCCCTGATCAGGCCCTGCCCGCATGGACATGGACGGCATGGATGCCGCTGGCCCCGTCGGGATAGGACCCCAGTACCTTCCCCAGGAGAGAGGGAGATTCCTGTACCTTTCCGCTGCGGTCGAAGGCGCGGACCCGGATCGAAAAATCCCCTTTGTGGGTCGGGTTCCAGTCGTAACGCCACAGGGTCCAGGCCCATTTTGAAAGGGGGGGTTTTAATTCGGCCTCCTGCCAATTCCGTTCGCCGACAGCCACCTGGATCCGGCTGACACCGTGCCTCCCGCCAAAGGCGATGCCCCCGATGACATAGTGACCAAGCGGCATGTGTTTTCCGTCCATCGGCATGAGGATCTCCGACATAAGGGGGATTACCGCCTCATCCGACCAGCCCCTTTTTTCCCAATAGCCCTTGAAATCGTAATTGACTAACTCGATTTTCCGTAGCCACTTGACATTTTTCATCCCGAATATGCCCGGTACAATGACCCGCAGTGGGTATCCATGGACCGGAGGCAGTGGTTGGCCGTTCATCCGGAAGGCCAGGAATACTTCCTCGGAAAGGGCTGATTCATAAGGGATGGAGTCGCTATACCCCTCGGCCGCAAAAAATGCCGTTTTCACGATGCCGGGCTCGGGATTCGCTTCGGCCAGAACCTTCTTCAGGGTGACGCCTTCCCAGAGGGCATTGCCGATCGCACTTCCTCCGACGGGATTGCCGATGCATTCCAAGGTGACGTACTCATGCTTGTCTTGCATGGCTTCAAGTTCTTTGAGCCCCAAGGCGAGCGGCTTTTCAACCAGGCCTTCGATCCTGAGACGGAACGTCTCCGGCTTGATGTCCGGGACATCTTCGGAATAGGAAGTGACATAAAACGTATCGTTGGGTGTTATCTCCGCGGCGCGAAAGCCTTTGAAGTCGATCGTGCCCCTCGTATAGAGATCATACTCATTCGCCTGTGCCAGGGCCTCTCCGCATTGGTGGAGCTGCGAAAAGACAGAGACGCCGAATCCCAGTCCCAGGGTCCCCACACCCACATTTCGCAAGAAAGACCTGCGATTGCATTCCATTCTCCCCTCCCTTGGAAGGATCAACATCGCCCACCTGAGACGGTGCCCACCAGAGGCGGCAACCAACCGTGCACTATGACAAAGAGATGTGATGTCTCGGTCTCGCTCAGGACCTTCCGCGAGCGTTGTAGATATTCAGCAAATTCAAGGAAGGCCAAAATAGGGTGCATCCTGTATTTCTGGATGAATAGGGCTGTATTTGGGAGGATTCTCCCTGGGCAGCCGAATACGTCCTTGGCCAGGTCTTGCATCATCCGCCGGCGCCCCCCCTGGCGTCAGCGAACCTTGGAAGCGGCCACGGGAGGTCTTGGATCGTCGTCATGCGATACCACCTGCGTCGCTCGATCACCTACCAATTGAAAAGAAGAAACAGCCACCGGTGTCGGGGTCACAGTACCTGAACATCAAATGTCCGTCTTCTCTGTAATACCTTCCATGCCTGTACCTTTCGGGATGTCTCCTCGCATAGTCATCCCAATCGTTCCAAGATCTCCAGTGACCACGATACGTGTAGGTGTGCCCACGATAGGGGTGCCGCGAGTAATGCCGATGGCGATCATAGGGACGCTCTCTGTATCCACGATGACCGACGTAATCACGATGAGACTCTCTAGCAATCACTGGAACAGTCATCGCAAGAGACGCCATGAAACAGACTATCGCAATGATCATTCTTGTCATCTTGACACCTCCTGGAATTTTTCCGAGGCCACGCATGTAAATTGACAAATGCTCTATTTTGCAGGGACATCAGAGTATTGGGAAGGGCCGAGGATCTTGAGCAATTCCTCCATGGCCTTTCCGAAATCCTCCCATTTCCCCTTTTCGACCGCCTGCTGGGCCTTCTCAAGTGCCTCTCTGGCGCGGCTCAATTCCTCTGTTTTCACCGTCGGGGTGGAAACCGGCCTCTTTTCGGGCTGCAGTGCTCCGAAGACGGCCTTGAGGGCCTCGTCGAGGGTCGGCTCCATGACAACCCTGCTTCCTGAAGTGACGATAACCCTTTTCAGCTGAGGAATGTTGGTCCCTTCAGCAGTCAGGTACACCGGTTCCACGTAAAGAAAGGAGTTTTCGATCGGGATCACGACGAGGTTGCCCCGAATGACTCTTGAGCCCCTCTGATCCCACAGCGAAAGCTGCTCGGAGATGAGGGTGTTCTGATCGATCATGGCCTCCACCTGGATGGGGCCGAAAGTCAGCCGTTCTTTTGGAAGCTGATAGACGATGAGCTGGCCGTACTCCGGAAAATCGCATTTGGCGGCCATCCAAGCGATCATGTTGTCCCTGCTTTGGGGCGTGAAGGGTGTCATGAGGAGGTATTGCAGCTCCTTGGTATCAGGCAGGCGCATCAGGATGTAGTAGGGGACCATCTTTATGGCCGCGCCCGCGTATTTCTCTTGCGGAAAGGCCCACAAATCCTCCTGGTTGTAGAAGACCTGCGGGTCAACCATGTGGTAGGTCCGGTACATGTCTGCTTGAATGTCAAACAGATCCTCCGGGTATCTGAGATGTTTTCGAAGATCCTCAGACAAGTCTCGCATCGGTTTAAAAACACCCGGAAAGGCCCGTCTGTAAACGCCGAGCACCGGATCGTTGGGATCAGCGACATAGAAGCGCACCGATCCTTCGTAGGCATCGATCACCACTTTGACGGAATTACGAACATAATTGAGCCTCTGAAGAAGTGCCCCGTACGGTTCCGAATAGGGGAAACGGTCGGAGATCGTGTACGCATCCTGCACCCAGTAAAGCTTCTTCTCGCTCAGAACAAGGTAGGGATCCCTGTCGAGGTGAAGAAAGGGGGCGATCTGGGAGACTCTTTGCTGTACCCTTCTCCAGAACTGAATCCTGCTCTCGGGGTCGAGGTATCCCGTGAGAAGGATGTTGATATCCCCCCGGGTCCAGGCAAACAAGAGCCGTTTCCAGAAGTTGTCCACGGGAACTCCTCCTTGGCCGCGGTAGCTCGTATAGACATTCTCGTTCCCCTTCGGATAGTCGAGCTCCTTCACCTCCGTCGCGACGATTCGATAGCCGGGCATTCTCTCGCCGTAGTAGATGGCCGGCTGCTCGACGTCCAGGTTGTACAGGGAGACGGGAGGGATATTCTCGATAATGTATGCGGGAAGTCCCTCCGGTCCCTTTTTTGAGACATAGTTCATCACCAGTCCATAGCCATGGGTGAACTGGAGGCGTTCATTGACCCAGGTTCTGGCTTTTTCGGGGAGCTGTGGAGCCAACTCGCGGGCTGAAAGCATGACTTGGTGATAACCGTCCGCTGTGTGATAGCGGTCCACATCCACCTCGTAGAATTGGTAGTAGAGACGGAACTCCTGGGTCTGACGATAGGTTTCCAGAATGGGACGATAGTCCCAGAGCCTGATGTTGTCGATGGTTTCCCGGTTCTTGGTGATATCTTCAGGCGTGAGATCCAGAAGCGACGGGTAGGCCTTTTCCGTGATCTTGTCTAGGTTGAAGCCCTTCCGGGTGAGCCGGATGTTGGACTCCAGATACGGGGTCTCTAGTTCCAGCTCGCTTGGCTCCACGTGATACTTTTGCACCAGGGCCGGTAAAATGTTGATCAAGACGAGATAGAGCCCAAAATAGGCGCCCACCGCTGCGAGCATCATCTTGAAACGGCGTGTCACAATGCCGGCCAGCACGATGGCACCCAATGCCGGAGAGGCGAACAGCATGATCCAGAGGGTGATGCGGGTGACATGATCGTCCGTATACCCTATCCCGTAGACGACACCTCTGGAGGAGGTGAGCAACTCATAACGGTCCAGGTAAAAGCCCCATCCTAAGCTGAAAACAAAGAGCAGGAAGATGATGGACAAGTGAACGACCGAGGACCTGCGCACGCGCAGATGGGGCCTTAGGCCGCCTTGTTCCACCTGAATCGCCCCCAGATAGATGTAGGCCGCTACGGTGACGAGGAGGAGCAAGAGGCTCAAGGTTGTGATCCCATTTTGCACGAGCTGGTAAAATGGGAGTTGGAAGATATAAAAGCCCAGGTCGTGGTGAAAAATCGGGTCTCTTTCTCCGAAAGACCCACCCCATCGAAAACGAAGATAGGTGTCCCAGCGGGGGTGGTAGACAAGGGCAAAGATAAAGGCCGGCACGATGGCGAGTAACAAGGATCTGAACGAGGTGAGACCGGCTCGGATTCCCCTGCCTTCAAACGGCGGGTCCTGCATTGGAACCCCTCGTCCCGCAAAGCGGAGGCTGATCCAAAAACAGAGCAGGACACACCCGAAGGCGATCGCAAACAACGCCCACTTAACGGAAAGGAGTTTCCAGAAGATCTCGGCATATCCCAGCTGTCTCATCCAAAGCCACTTTTCTACCATCCCACTGAGTTCGACCGACAAAACCAGAAGAGAAGCGGAACCTGCAACGGCTGTCCACACGATGAGTTTCGTCCGCGTTTTCATCACGTCACCCTCCGACGGTGTTGAGGTTCGTCTTCAGCGCAGGAAAAGCCCCTGCGGCGCCTGGGGGCATGCTGTGCCGGCGCCGGCGCTGTGCGAGCGCCGCGGTGAT
>CAZAGT010000097.1:0-15095 GCA_964484515.1 uncultured Desulfobacteraceae bacterium
CCGGAGCAGATTCAGTGAATAAACCAAGGCTGTCAACCCGGCCTATACCGCGGAGGCCCTCCGGCCGCCTCGGGTAGCGCCTTATGCCGCGACAACGCACTCAATTCCTCGTTTTTGAAAAGAGACCCCCATGACCGGGCAACGCACTTTGAAAGACCTGAAGATGTCAAATTCAAGTACCGCTTTCACGAAGCTTCCCGGTCGATCAAACTGGCCGCCCTCCAGAGGCGGGTAAACTCCTGTGGCAAGAGGCGGCGCTGACATCACTGGATTCCCCTTCGGCTCTGCACAGGGTGGTGAACTCGTCGAACCACGGCATCGCGTGAATGACAATTAAGAGGAATCTCAGACTCTTTAGAGATTATCTTTTTTTGCTGCACTGGGGGCCTTTCCCTGAAATCCTGCTGAGTTAAGGTGTCGACCCGCATTCGCGGTCCGATTTCCACCAGCTATAGATTGACAGCCCACGTTTGATGAATACATTAAGGTACCAAACAACGAATGCGTCTAAGGAGGTTTCCATGTTTCAGGTGACGGAAAAGGCCGACGAAATGATTCAGCAGTTTTTTGAGGGAAAAGACAAAATTGAGCCTATCAGGATCTTTCTATCGCAAGGAGGCTGATCTGGGCCCTCTTTGGGTATGGCTCTGGATGAGCCTAAAGACGATGATGAGATTATGAAAAACAACGGAATTACCTTTCTGATTAATAAAGACCTCTTTGAGCAAGCCAGCCCGATTAGTGTGGACTTCGTTAGCTCGGCCATGGGTTCGGGCTTTTCGATCTCCTCCAAACTTGAAACGGGAGGCAGTTGCAGCTCTTGCTCGACGTGCTAAGATTCTCAGAACGAACAGGTTACCACCTGACACCGATGCGTGAACGAGCATAATTTGCCCAGGTGGTAACCAATATCTATTCCGACGTTCCCAACCACAAATCCACCCTACCTGTTCATTATTATTCCCGCCTAAGACAACCGAACCCATCTCGCCCAGTCCCTTTACAGACGAACTGAATTGCATTACTAAGGATCATGGAGGATGAGATGATCAAGGAAAATGTGAGAAAGATCTTGGCTGAGTTACCTGAAGGGGTGCAGCTGGTGGGAGCCGCGAAGACGCGAACACCGGATGAAATCCTGGAGGCGATCGAGGCCGGTCTGAAGATTGTGGGGCAGAATTATGTGCAGGAGGCGGAGAAGGGTTTTCAGGTCGTCGGCGCGCGCACGAAATGGCACATGATTGGGCACCTTCAACGGAACAAGGTTAAGAAAGCGGTCAAGATTTTTGACATGATCGAGACGGTGGGTACCCTGAGACTCGCTGTGGAGATCGACAAGGCTTCCCGGAAAATCGATAAGGTTATGGCGATCCTGATTGAGATCAACAGCGGCAAGGAAAGTCAGAAGTCGGGCGTCGAGCCGGATGAGGCGGTCGGTCTGGTACGAGAGATTTCCTCCTTAGAAAACGTCAAGGTCAAAGGCCTGATGACGATGGGGCCCTTTACCGGCGACCCGGAGGACGCGCGCCCATATTTCAAAGAGACCAAAGCACTCTTTGATGAGTTCAAGGCCCTGCAGATCGAAGGGGTTTCGATGGAATGCCTTTCCATGGGGATGTCCAATTCTTACGGTGTCGCGATCGAAGAGGGTGCCAATATGGTCAGGATCGGGACAAAGATATTTGGCGAGCGGCACTACGGTTGAGAGAGGGGTAGGCCGGAATCGTTGAAGTATGTCACACGAGAGCTGAAACGCCTTTCAGGGAAGGCCATCACGAGTCGCCATATGATCGAAGACGGTGATCACGTGTTGGTCGCCGTATCCGGCGGGAAAGACAGTCTTTCGCTGTTGTGGTTCTTGCAGGAGCGAATCAAATGGATACCGATCGATTATAAGCTCACAGCGGCGCACGTGGATCCAGGCTTTGGCGCCCACTCCGGAGATCGTCTGGAAGACTTCCTTTCAGATCGCGGTATCGCGCACCGCATCATCAGGAGCGAGATCGGCCCCAAGGCGCACAGCCGGGAGAACAAGGAGAACCCTTGCTTTCTTTGTTCGCGTCTGAGAAGGAAGATCCTGTTCGAATTGGCGGCTGAGATGGACTGTAACAAGATTGCCTTTGGACACCACAAGGATGATTTGATTGAGACCTTTTTTTTGAATGTCTTCTACGGCGCGTCAGTGAGTACGATGCTTCCGGTACAGGAATTCTTTGAGGGCAGACTGGTCGTGATAAGGCCCTTTTTTATGCTTGACGAGGATATCATCGAAAGGCACGCTCAGTATATGGGATGGCCGCGGATCGAGCTGGGGTGTCCGACGGCAGGTTCTTCAAAAAGACAGGCCGTCAAACAGATGCTAAATCAGTTTTACCGGACAAACCGGAAGATCAAGGGGAACATCTTTCATGCCATGCAAAACGTAAGACCTGAGTATTTACCCTAGATTCGGCACTTGGGGAACAGCCTTTGAAACTGTTGGAAGGAGGAAGCAGATGTCTCTAATCACTATGACGCAAAACATCGGATGTGGAGCGATTGAAATTGCTCAGCAGTTGGCAGCCGAGCTTGGTCTGGAAGTGTATGATGACCATCGGCTTGAGGAGCGGGCGGTTGAGATAGGCATTCAGCCCGAGGAGCTGGACAAGGTGGCCGAGAAGCCGCCCGGCGTGTTTAGCCGAATGATGAGTAATAAGCCTGAGGCATATCTCGATCTCCTCCAGGCGGTCGTATACGAAGTGGCGCGGCAGGGAGAGGGGATCATTTTCGGACACGGAAGTCAGGTCCTGCTCAGGGATTTTGGCTGTGCGCTGCATGTCCGGATCTACGCCTCCGAACCAACGCGGATCTCCTATTTGATGGATCAGAGCGGGCTGGATCGCGCCGCAGCACAGAAGCTGATCCATAAGAGCGACAGTGAGCGGAGGGGTTTTTTAAGATATTCCTTTCACATGGACTGGAATGACCCATCCCTTTACGATGTGGTCATAAACCGTGACAAATTGAGTGCCGAGTCGGCCTCCCGGATCATCATCGAGGCCGCGCGCTCGCAAGAGATAAAGGCATGCAGCCAGACGGCCCTCGACAGCATGGAGCGTTTGGCCCTCACACGAAAGATCGAAGCGGAAATCCTGAAGAATAACCTCGAGCAGGATCTTGTGCACATTGAGGTACCGGAGAAGGGGGTGGCCCATGTGATGGGCCTCACCTACAGTGAAGAGGTCAAGGAGCGCTTGCTCAAGATCGTGGAACAAGTCGACGGCGTTACGGACATACGCTCTAACCTGAACGTCATGCCGCCGGGTGTTTCCTAAGGCGCGAGTTCGGCCCGTGCTGCCGTTATCGCACCCCAGATGAGGATTTGACGCCATTCCACAGCCTCCCGATTGGCGGCTGCGACCGCAAAGATCCCATTTCGGCGGCCTCGCAGACATGAGGCCATTTCGGTGTCGTTTTTGAATCTAAACACATATTCCCCAAGGAGCCTGCTGCGATGGCAGAACCCGTGAGGTGGGAATCGATCGAAGGCATTACCAAAGTCGTTCTGAATCGCCCCAAGGCATACAATGCCTTTGATTCAGAGATGGTCAGCATACTGGCCGATGGCTTGGCCGGTTTGGCGGGAGATCCACAGATCAAGGGGGTCGTCATTATGGGCGAAGGAGCGGCCTTCTGTGCCGGGGGCGATCTGAGATGGTTGGCTGAATCCGGCGGGACGCCTGGTGCGGCTTTTCATGTCTTGGCAGCCAAATACCATCAGGCCATCCTTGAAATCCGTCGCATGCCGAAGCCGGTTATTGCCGCCGTCAACGGTCTTGCTGCGGGGGGCGGGTTCTCGATGGCCCTCGCCTGTGATTTCAGGATCATGGAGACATCTGCGACGTTGAAACAGGGGTACACGAGCAACGGGCTCAGTATCGACGGGGGCGGTACGTTTACCCTCAGCAGAATGGTGGGGATGGCAAGGGCGATGGAGATCGCGGCCCTCGACCGCCCAATCTCGGCCGAGCAGGCCCTCCGTTGGGGACTTGTGACCGAGGTGATCGAAGATGGAAAATCCGTCGAAAGGGCCGTTGCCCTGGTCCATGAGGTAAACAGGATCCCTCTCTCCTCTTTTGCGGCCTGCAAACAACTGATCACCGAAGCGTTCGACACCTCTTTTGAGACCCAGCTCGAGAAGGAAAGAGAGTTCTTGGCCAGGTGCGCCGACCATCCGAATGGACGCGAAGGCGTGTCGGCCTTTCTGGAGAAGAGGAAGCCGGCCTATACATAACCTCCTAGCAAAGAGCCCGGCCATCTCAATGATAGGCCGGATGTCGCTCGGGGGGAAGGGCGTGGTGGCGATGAGAAAGGGTGCTAGTCCCCCTCTCCGGATGGAGGGGACCCCGAAATGAACGAATCCCTGATGATATCCCTGATACTCAGCTCGAAGTCCTCTTTGGGCCCGCTTCGTGTGACCTGGCCCATCTCCAGGTAATACATGTAATCGGAGACCTTGAGGGCCTTCATGATGTTCTGATCGACCAGCAGAACCGTTGTTCCCGCCCCAGCAATGATCTTGAGGAAGGCATAGATCTCGGAGACGACCTTGGGCGAGAGTCCGCATGAGGGTTCATCAAGGAGGAGCAGGTTCGGCTCCGTCATGATCTCCTTGGCAATGCAGAGCATCCTCAGCATGCCGCCGCTCAGATTGGTCGCCCTCTCAGATCTTCGTTCGGCGAGGACGGGAAAGGACCGATAGATCTCTTCCAGCCGCTCTTTCAACTGCCGCCGATCATGGCGAAATATCCAGGCCCCGAGTAGGAGGTTCTCGTGTACGCTCAGGTGGGGAAAGGCGCTGTGTTCCTGCAGCATAAAGCTCACCCCCATCTTCTTGAGCGCTGCGGGGGCATGCCCCTGAATCTCTCGACCGTCGAGCAGGATCTTCCCCTGGTGCGGCCTCAAAAGACCAAAGACGGTCTTGAGCAAGGTCGATTTGCCGGCTCCATTCGGCCCGATGAGCCCTGTTACACGCCCTCTCTGAGCTTCGAGCGATACGTCTTGCAGGATGTTGATCTCTCTGACGTAGCCTGACGTAATTCCCTCTAGCCTCAACATGATCCCTAACCACCCAAATAAGAGTCAATGACCTGCGGGTCGTTTGCCACGTCATTCATCGTCCCTTGGCAAATCACCTGGCCTTCATGAAGGACACTGACCTGCTCGCACAAGCGGCGGATCGTCGCCATTTCATGGCTGACGATCAAAAAGGTGATACCTTTTTCCTTGTTCATCAAATGAATCGCCTTGAGGATAATGTCCTTGATGGTCGCGTGGACACCGGCAAATGGTTCATCCATCAGGTAGAGATGCAAGTTCACGTTCATCAGGCCCCGGACGATCTGAAGCAGCATGACCTGTCCGCCGGAGAGGACGCGGGCGGGTTCATGCTTGAGTGGCCGTAGGAGTGCGAAGTCGAGGAGTTCCTCAGCGCGGCGGCTAGCCTCTCCCATGGGCTCGCCTTGGGCGAGGGCCGGAACCATCATATTCTCCAGGACGGTCATATCACGAAATACTCTCGATATCTGAAAGGTACGCATGATTCCCAGATGCGCGATCGTGTTGGGTTGCAGTCCGTCGATGCGCTGCCCCTCCAAATAGATGGCGCCTCCGGAGAGTCTGTACAGGCCCGAGATCAGGTTGATCAGGGTCGTCTTGCCGGAACTGTTCGGTCCGATGACGCCCCTGATCTCCCCCTTTTCGATCTGCAGGGAGACCTGATCGACCGCCTTGAGTCCGCCGAACGATTTGACGACGTCGGTAAGCTCCAAGAGGATGTGAGAATCATCCATAAAGATCACCTCCTATGGGCCTTCGGTCGCGACAGAATTCCTTTTTGGCCCTCCCGGCGGAAGGTCTCTTACGACCGGCAACCACTTCTCCAGCGCCTCGTGGCACGGCGCCGAATGCTCATAAAGCTTCGCAGGTAATGCCGGGCCGGGCGACTTGGTCGAAAAGAGCCGTCTGCGCCTGTCCGCCGGGGATGATCACCACTGTCGCATCAAGAGCCTTTGGGAGTAGGCCGGTTGCGCCCTCTACAGAGACCACCGGCCGGGGGCCTGGAAGCACCTTCGCACATTGCAGCGAAGTCACAACAGGCACAGTCGGACGGAGACGCGTTGATGGGCGCCTTTTAAGGCCTGCATCATGCCGCCCGGGGCCAGCATAATGACGAAGACCAGGAGGATCCCGTAAACAAAGTAACCCAGGGGAGCCATCAGGCCTCCTATCCAACTCCGGAAGAATATGGTCAACGGTAGGAGCAAGACGGTGCCGATAATCGGCCCGCCGATCGTCGCCATGCCGCCTACGATCACAAAAACGATGTACTGAATCATCAAATCGACGTTAAAGATGGTATCCGGCTCCACGTAAAGATTGTACATGGCGTAGAATCCGCCCCCAAGGGCCGTGAAGAAAGCGCTCAAGGCGAAGATCAACATCTTGACCCTGAAGACGTTGACTCCCATGCAAAGGGCGGCATCTTCATCGTCTTTAATGGAGCGTAGGAAAAAGCCTATCCTCGTCTGATTGATCGACCAGATAACGACGACAGCCAAGAGGAGAAACCCGAAGGCGATCAGGGTGTACGGCAGTTCGTTTTCAAACGTTAAATTGGCGAACCCCGGGCGACGGGGGATGGTGGTCCCCAAGCCTGTCGGCGCCGACATCCTCCAATAGGTGAAAAGGGCGTGGATGGCCTCGGAACAGGCGAGGGTCGAGAGGACAAAGAAGAATTGCCTGAGCCTGAACGTGGTAAGCCCGATGACGAAGGCAACGACAACGCCCAGGAGCCCGCCGACCGCTAAGCCCAACCAGGGTGTCAGGCCGTAATCAACATACAGAATCGCCGTCGCATAGGCCCCGACACCGAAAAAGGAGGCATGCGCCAGGGAAAATAGTCCCGCATAACCGGAAATGAGATTCCAGGCCTCGGAGAGGTAGGCGAACAGGAAGATCATCGTAAGCACGTGCCGATAAAACGAATGGGAAGAGAGCCAGGGGACCGACCCCAAAAGGATCATCAAGAAGACCCCGAGGAGAAACCGACGTCTTTTCCCGCTCGCGTCATCCGCCGACATCAACTCCTCCGCTCCCTGTAACCGAGTAACCCGGTGGGCTTCAGTGTAACGATAATCAGAAATACGAGAAAATAGGCACAGGTCGTCAAAACCGGAGAGAAGAAGAACGCAACCAGCATTTCAACCTGAGCAATAATCACCCCGCCAAGTAAACAACCCCATAGGTTGCCCATGCCGCCCAGGACGACAATCACAAAACACAGCAGAGTGAAATTGGCCCCAATCGTGGGGAAGACGCTTTCAATCGGAATCATGGCGGCACCGCAAACGGCTACGCAGGCCATCCCAATGCCGATCGCGATGGAGTAAATGCGGTTCACTTTGATGCCCGCCGTTGTCGCACCGAGTTTCTCATCCGCAACCCCGCGAATCGCCCGGCCAAGGTGAGTGTAATAAAGAAAGAAAAACAAAACGACGATGAGGGTCGCGGCCAACACCGCGCCCATCACATGAGGGAGATCCATGGTCATGGGGCCCAGGTAGAAGAGCTTTTCAGATAAGGGAGTTACGACGGATCGATGTCTGGAAGACCAAAACAGCGCCACCCCATAGCGAAGCACGAACGCGATCCCAAACGTCGCGATGACTTGTGACTCCTCACGCGCCTCCAGGATGTGTTGAATGATCCCCGCATGCAGGCCGATGCCGATGACAAAAAACAGGGGGACCGTTAGAAAGATGCTCAGATACGGGTCGATTCCGAGCAGTCTGAATATCCAGAAGCTCATGTACATGGCGAGCATCACGAACTCGCCGTGGGCAAAATTGATCACCCGCACGACGCCGAAGATGATGGACAGTCCGATAGCCATCAGGGCGTAGATGACACCTGTAAACAACGCACTAATAACCAATTGCAGAATGATCTCTAACAAAAGGCGCTATCCCTTGACCGCCCCAGCGGTCAGTCCTTTCACGATGTATTTCTGGATAAACAGGACCATGATCAGCGGCGGCGACGCGACGGCCATGGCTGCGGCCGCCTCCTGTACGCGAGTCCTGATCTCTCTCCTGGGAAACCCCTTCGTCTTCAGGCTGAAGCCCAAGTTTTTGTGGACCGTCATATCCGGTTAAGGGGCGTCGTTCTGAAAGACCATCGCGATGTCCCGGTCTTTGGGCGGGATATCGTTGACGACCCGATCGTCGATATGTATTTCACCCGAGGTCAGGCTCTCAAGGCCGGCAATCAACCGCAGCACGGTCGTCTTACCGCAGCCCCAGGGCCCCACGAGTAAGGCGAATTCCTTGTCCACGATATGAAGGCTGATGCCGTTGACGGCGATAACGCCCTTGAAGTCTTTCACAACATCCTTCAGGATGACGTTTGCCCTTTAGAGGCCTCAGCGGAGAAAGGTTCAAGGTTGGGGGCAAGAGGATTGAGGCGCAGGCCGGACCGTAATCGGACGTCGCCGGCTCCTACCACTGAACGACGATTTTCATGACCTGATCAGGATGAGCGTCCATAAGGGTCAGCGCCTCCTCGATATCAGTCATAGGGGTTTGACGGGTTACGAGTTTTCCCAGAAGACCCTGATTGCGTTGGAAGAATTCGATGGCTTCCGGAAATATGTCATGACTATTGCGTGAGCCCATGAGGTCGAGCTCCTTTTTCAGGAAGAGATCCGGTCGCCATTGCGGCGGATCGCTCGTCCAGCCCACAAAGACCACGCGCCCGGCCGGTGATACGACGTCAATCGCAAACTCCAGGGTTCGGGGACTACCGACCGCCTCGATCACCACATTGGGTCTGCGGTCGAAGTGCTCGATCACATCGGTTTCCGTATCCTCGTTGGCTTGAAAACGGAAATCAATTCCGAGCTCTTGGGAAAGACGCAGTCTGGCGTCTAGTCTGTCCACCACCCCAACACGGGCGCCCTTTTCCTTGGCGATTAAGGCGGCGCCGAGGCCGATCGGCCCTGCGCCGATAACCAAGACATCGTCACCCGACTGGATCCGTGCTCGGTTGCAGGCGTGGTAGCCTATGCTCAGCGTCTCCACCAGCGGGCCGAGGGATCGGTCGGTATCATCCGGCAGGCGGTAGAGGCGGCTGAGGGGCAACGCGATTTCTTCGGCCATGCCGCCGTCCTGATGGACGCCGAGGACCTTGAGGTTCTCGCAACAGTTATAGCGGCCGAGCTGGCAGGGATAGCAGTCGTCGCAGGGCATCAGCGGCTCTACCACCACTGCGTCGCCAGGAGCAAATCTCCCGTCCGATTCCAGCACCTCACAGCAGAGCTCATGCCCGGGGACGATCGGGTAGGTGGCCAGGGGATTGGACCCGCGATAGGTACTAAGGTCGCTGCCGCAGATGCCAACGTAACGAACCTTGAGCAAGGCCTCATCCGCAGCCCTTGCAGGACGCGATGTGTCCTCGATCCGAATCTCCCGGGGTTTGGTGATGACGACTCTTTTCATGCGTCAATCCTCCTTTTTCCCACCCCTATAGAACAGGTTGTGAAAAGGTGTCAACAACCGCTTATCCCAAGCGCCCCAACAAAAAACCCCCTCGCGCACGATGGCGCTCAGGGGTTTGAGCAATGAGCCGATAACTATTGAATTGGAGGAATCAAATGATTATAGGCTCGCGTATAGGATAGTATCAAATCGACCCGATTGTCAAGTCGATCAAAACACAAAATGAACGCGTATTCCGTAAGTTCCTGTATTATTTACAGGTTCATAGACTGAGGCCACCGGAACGTCTGCGAAGGTCAGGATTGTCGCGTACGTTCTGTCCACCCGCCAATAGATGGCATACGGTTCGACCATGAGGGCGAGTCGATTCGTTATATCTCTGTCGAAACGAAAGGCAAATCTGAGCCCGTATCCACTTCCACGCTCCTGGTTAACCACAGGATCGTTCACCAACGGGTCCACGTCACTGAGATGGCTCTTGACCCTTCCTGACCAAAAAAGATCATATTCCGCGCTGAAACCCCAATCCCACCCACCGGCCAGGGGACTGCGCGTTTCGACGCCGATCGGCGAGTAGAAATAGCCTATTTCTCGCTCATATCCTCCGGCACCGCCGATCGTGTCGTTCCAGTATCGATAACCGAATCCGATAAAGGGCGTTATGACATGCTTGCCTTTCAAAACGAAATCGTAGCCGCCCCACAGGCGCGGTTCCACGATCCAATCATCCGTATCGTCTTGTACCGGTATCCCAGCGAAGGTCTGGCCGTCATAGCTCAAGTTGCCAAATGTAAGCTCTAGGCTTGTATGCAAAACCAGCTTGATGCGGCTGTTACGATAGGTGTAGTCGCCTTGGAGCCCGTACATAAAGCCATCGATGCCCATTAAGGAAGGTTCTTCATAATCGATGTAGTTCGCCACGAGGGCAACGCCGAAGCGATGGGGGGAGAGATAGGAAGGCGTGCTCTCCGGGGCACCGAATGCGACCTGGGTAACGAGCAGTGCGCCCACACAGACAGCGAAAAGCCACGATCTTTGTTTAGCGCTTTGATCGATCACCATTGTCTTTAGGGGTCTCCCTCGAACCGCCTCTTGAAGAAACTTGAATCACACGGGAGAAGGGCAAAGAGTGAAATGGAGGAGGAGAAGGTGTTGTTTAATCCTTTCATATCGCCTCAAGCCTCAGACCGAAGGTCCTGCGAATCCCCCCATAAACATGGGTGATCCGTCGATGCCATGTGCAAGTTCCATTCCCTATTTTATGTCCTACAGGTGTCGGCGCTACCCGTTGAACTTCACCTGTTCCCGCCCTCTTTCGTTGTCGAAAACCACGTCCTAGGGGCGTGGTCATGTCTCATTCGTATTCCTACACCACGTGAGGCGGCGCTTCAGTTCTTTTTTAGAATAACGCTGGTCGGCTGGCGGGTGTACAGCAAACGAGTATGGGAAAGAAAAAGATACAAAAAGGCGGTCGACCCCAACATCTCAAAAACCTCCTCCACCAGCATGGAAACGTGTCTGAGGGCAGCTTCACCGAAACCGGTTGCGTTGCTGATCCTCTCGTAGGGGTTCGATGTGCCCTCCCAGGCATCCATGAGGACAGCGAGTACCCAAAGCATCAAGGCCCCGATGAGGATGGATCTCGCCCGGGCGCTCCTTAGCTCACGGTAAAGGAAAAACAAGAAAAAGACGCCGACGGCCCCGAAAAAGGGTCCAAAGAGGAAGATCCAGCCATAGGTTGGTAGGGGCTCGATGTGTTTGCCAAACAGCCAATCGAGCAAGACGGGCATTGAACCGCCCATCCTCTCGTGCAATACGAGATGATCATCAAGTGAGATATACGCGAAAACGAGGGCGATCAGCAGCCAACCTAACGATTTAGCCTTGTGAGCGAATACCGATCTGCAGCTGAAGGCCAGGATGAATGCCACCATGGCGACGGCGAAATTCTGAACGACGGAAAACCAGGTCCCAAAGCTGTTCTCCAACGCGGCATTGCTCAAATCCCTGAGCTCCTTGAATGTCTCCACATACCAGAACTGGGCCAGATTGAGAAACGCATCCAGCAGAAGAATAACGGTTTCCGCGGAAAGACAAGTCAGGATGACAACCTTGATCAGGCGGTCAAGGTCCAATCCGATTTCGCGAACGGCTTCTTTTTCCATGAACAATCTTTCATTCGTACTCTCGTCTGCCTCCAAGAGGCGGTTAACAAATCCCCGTCGGTACTCCTGGCATCGATTTGGTTCGCTCCAGTCTGGTTAAGACTGCGGCGCAACTCGTTCCGAAAACTGAGGGCGGCCGTTTTCCTGTACGGGTCGCGCCGTCTCAGCACGGTGCAAAACCTATTTGCACAGGTAGGCATTTGTCAAGTTAATCCCCTTGTATCAGCGGCCGTCGCGACCGATCTCCGAACCCGATAGTGTCTCAAGAAACGCTCTGCAAACGCATGTCGTAAACAGCTAGGCATTTAGGTTGAGGATCCTCTATTCAGTATTTTGCCTTCTGCGTTCTCCCTGCCGCCTACCCGTCTTTATTGTTTCTCCACCACGTTATTTCAGGGTTGATCGATCATTGAAAAGATGTTTCTATGAAATGGTCTTATGATGAGTTCTGGGTGGATCTAACCTGGTGGAGTTTCAACGATTCTTCGTAACCCTGCCCTTCTCCACGACCATCGACATTTTTGGGTTGGGACGGATCCCCCTTTTACCAGCCTGCCAGAGGAATACATCACATGAACGGTCAATCTACGAGTTCAAGCAGGGGCGAGAAGACGGTCTATAGCACGTGTATCTGCAATTGCGGCAGTACCAGCGAATGCGTCTTCAAGGTCTATGTGAGGGACGGTGTTGTTCGGGCGGTCGAACCGGACGATCGCTATAACGCGGGTGTCGGCCGCGAGGACGACGTCGTATCCGAGGAGGATCTTATCAGGGTCCGTCTGCAAAGGAGACCGTGTACCCGGGGCCTCGTTTTTCACAAATACATCTGCAGCCCCGATCGCATCCTCTATCCGCTGAAACGGACTCCGGGCAGCAAGCGCGGGGAGGGGGCCTATACCCGTATCTCATGGGAGGAGGCCCTCACAACGATCGCCGACACGATGAATCGGATCAAACGGGAACACGGGCCCTATTCGATCATCACGCCCTATATGCCTAATGAAACAGCGGAACGGCTCTTCTCGTTATGGGGCGGTGGGGTAGATAGTTGGGGCTGGTGTTCGTTTGATGCAGCCAGAATGATGGCCCACATCGTAGGAGGCGAAAAGGGTTGGGACTATGCCTACTATTCCGCGGGATCAGCAGCAGATATGCTGGCCCATGCCAAGCTGATCGTCATTTGGGGTTTTGATCCTGCCATCGGGTCATGCGGGCCCGGCTACCAATTTGCCTGGTTTCTGAAGCTGGCACGAGAGCGAGGAAGACGGGTGGTCGTTATCGATCCGCGATACACCGTCGGGGCCGCGGTTCTGGCCGACCAGTGGATCCCTATCAAGCCGGGCACCGATACCGCTATGTATATGGCCATGGCCCACGAGATCTTCAAGGAGGACCTCTGGGACAGGGAGTTCGTTGCCACGTATGTGGAGCCGATCGGGTTCGAGAAATGGAAAGACTATGTGCTCGGGAAGGAGGACGGGGTCGCGAAAGATCCGGAGTGGGCCGAGGCCCGCTGTGCCGTCCCGGCGGAGACCATCAGAGAACTAGCCCGGCTCGTTGCCACGACCAAACCGACCTGGCTCTGGAGCCACTGGGGGGTGAGCCGGAAGAGCCGGGGGGAACAGACCGTCAGGACCTTCGCGGCCTTGCAGGCCATGTTGGGGTACTGGGGTACCCCGGGAGCGGGACCCATTTTCCATACGGGCCCTTGCCGCGACATTCCCTGGAAGATTTCATGGGGACCGATGGGCGAATATGAGGTCCCCAAGATGTATCGCAGCCACTATTGGGCCCAGGCGGTGATACTACTTGAGAAGGTTCGGAGCGGCGACATGAGCTCCGAGGAATACATCCGGAAAGTGGGGTATCGCGCCGATCCGTCCCTCTTGAGCGATTTTGACCCGAAGATGCTTTTTTGGGGCGGCGGTAGCAAGCCGCATGCGTCCGATCATCTGGTGACGGCCTGCGAGGCCTCCAATACGCAGGTCCAGGCCATGGAGCGGATGGAATTCATTGTGACTATGCATAGCTGCATGACCCCCACAACCAAATACGCCGACCTGATCCTTCCGGCCCGGGACTGGATGTGGGAGGAGAGAAACATCACGCAGAGCGCATATGGCGGATTCGAATGTATCAACTACTGCCCGGGGGTCGTCGATCCGCCGGGCGAGGTCAGGCCGTGGGCCTGGGTCTATACCAAGCTGGCCGAAAAGCTGGGCATCGATCCGCAAGCATTCTTTGCATATTATACCACGGATGAAAACTGGGACCACGACTGGGAAAGGTACCTGAAAGACTGCTACCAGCGGATCGTCGCCTATTACAGAGAGCGAGACGTCACCGTTCCCACGTGGGAGGCATTTACGAAAGGCGCGTTTATCAATTGCGATGAATTGGACGACACGCCTTTCACAGGGTGGGATGCACAGCTCAAGGATGGGAAACCTTTCAGGACCGCCTCCGGGAAGATCGAGCTCCATTCGGACTATATCGCGGACCATGCCAACCGCGGCACAGGGGAGCACTATGACGTCCATGGTCGACTGTATGACAACCTGGCAGCCGACTGGGGTGATCTGCCTCCTTCCCCGACCTATCAAACAGCCGTGCGGGGGATGGATTCCCCCCTGACGAAACAATTCCCTCTGATGCTCATCAGCCCGCACTGCCGCTACCGGGTACACTATCTCTTCTGGGAGCATCCGTGGCTCAAAGACCACGTTTACCGACATCGGGTCTGGATCAGCCCGACCGATGCGCACGCTCGGGGGATCAGGGAAGGAGACATGGTCGTCGTGTACAACGACCGCGGCAAACTGGTGATGCCCGCCTATGTGACAGCGAGAATGATGCCGGGCCTGATTGTGATCCGCCATGGGGGCAAATATGTCCCGGACGAAAACGGCATCGATTGGGGTGCCTCCCCTTCAACGTTGCTGGGTGGCGATTTCGAGAGCTGCATCACGCCGGCCAAAGCGGCGAATGTCGTCGAGGTGGAGAAATACCATGAAGGTCTCGTTGCTTGAAGCTCGCGGCCCTTCCGCAGGATCATCTCTTACGACCGGCAACCACTTTTCCGGCACTCCATGGATCGGCGCCAAAGTGTCACAGGGCATCTCCGGTCGTGCCGTACTGGGAGGCCCCGTTGAAGACAGCTAATCTGCGCCTCTCTGCCGGAGACCATGAACCCTGGCGTATTCAAGTGCGTTGGGATTCCGGCCGGTTGCGCGCTCTAAAGAGACAATCCTCCGGAGGGCCACGGGCATCTTCGCGCGTGACGGAGAATTCAGGTATGGACAAAGCCCTTATTCTCGTATGAGACTTTATGAAATGCGGTCTGTGATACCTTATCGCCCGGCCATGGGGGTCTCTTTTCAAAAACGAAACGTTA
>CAZAGT010000098.1:0-14981 GCA_964484515.1 uncultured Desulfobacteraceae bacterium
ACCAGCCCGGGAGCCCCGGAATCGGAGAAAAGATATCACAGGCCTTCCACCGGACCCCGTGGTAATCAGATTAGAATCGGAAAGCCCGGATTTCGATTGGATACGGATGTGAGTTCAATCGATTGTGCCATCAATACCGACCGACTGACTCACAGATTTTTGTGAGGAGCCTTAAGTAAAGCACCCCACGCTTCTGCGCGGGGCATCTTGCAAAAATATAGGCGGAACTCCGCCGAAGCCACCCGGCTTCGCATCCTCCTCAGCAGGCCGCTGCGGAGGACGAGCGTCCTATGGGTTACGCCGCGCTCACCTATCGTCATTCCTCCCCATGCATCCGCGTGGGGCACCCCGCCTAAGGCGGGTAAACCTGGCGAAGGCGAGTGATAGTTTCCAACAACGAGTAAGATGCAGAAAGATCATTGTGGGGAGGATCTATGAGTCCAGGAATTGCCGTATACC
Source organism: uncultured Desulfobacteraceae bacterium (assembly GCA_964484515.1). Taxonomy (GTDB): domain Bacteria; phylum Desulfobacterota; class DSM-4660; order Desulfatiglandales; family HGW-15; genus CAZAGT01. The sequence goes on from CAZAGT010000098.1 coordinate 460, forward strand.
CGGGAACGTTTGACCCGATTACCAACGGACACCTCAGTATTGTCAACCGGGCCCTCAAGATCTTTGATAAACTTGTCCTTGCTATCCTAAACAATCCTCAAAAGACACCACTCTTCAGCCTGGACGAGAGAAAGATGATGATTAGCGAAGCCCTCAAGGAGAAGGCGGATCACATAGAGATCGACTCCTTCGAGGGACTGCTCGTCGACTATGTGGTCAAGAAAAAATCGAACGTGATCGTGCGGGGCTTGCGGGCGTTGTCAGACTTTGAATATGAGTTCCAAATGGCCCTTATGAACCGAAAACTGAATCGGGATGTTCAATCTGTCTTTCTAATGACCGACTACAAATGGTTCTATATCAGTTCCACGATTATCAAAGAAGCTGCCAGCTTCGGCGGCGACATCAGTGGGCTCGTTCCCGAGATCGCTTGCCGCAAATTGAAGGAGAAGTTCGGTTACTAAAAAACCCTTGACAGCAAAACGGCCTTACTCCATATTTGCGCCATAAGGCGGTAAAAAGACGACGAAATTACCCACGCTTCACGCTGAGGAGGTGCCGAGATGTCGCTCACGAAGGAAAAGATCATCAATGACGCCTATAATCATGCCGGCCTTAGCAAGACTCAATCGCGACTCGCCGTCGAAACGCTCTTCGAGATTGTCAAGCAAACCCTCGAAAAAGGCGAAAACCTCCTCATCAGTGGTTTCGGCAAATTTGTGGTCAAGGAAAAGGCCGCGCGTCGCGGCCGAAATCCCCAAACGACCGAAGATCTGCGTCTTAGGGCACGTAGAGTCGTGGTCTTCAAGACCTCCGGAGTGCTTCGCAAGAAGATCAATGACGGTCCTAAAGGCTGACGACAAAGGCCTCCTTAAAACCCATCTCCTCTAATCTTTTTTCGATCAATCTAGCCTGCTGCAACGTCTCGGACTTTGAAATCCATACTCTATAAAGCCTGTGTGCACGTTCGTCCGTGCACTCTTCCACTTGAACATACTCAAATAAGACTCTGAGGCGGCCAGCGATTTGGAGGGCGTTCTTCTTCTCCTGAAATGCGCCCACTTGAATCGTGAACGTGCCCTTATTTGGATCTCTGAAAGCCACCACAGGTTTTGACCCACTCGGAGTGTCTGTTTTCCCGGTTTCCTTGGCGAGCGCCACGACCTTGACGTCGGCAACCCCGGCCACGACGAGATCGATCTCTTTGGCGGCGGCAAAGGATAGGTCGATAATACGCCCTTTGACAAAAGGGCCGCGGTCGTTGATGCGAACAACCGTGTATCTTTGATTTGAAAGATTTGTAACCTTGACGTACGTTCCGAACGGCAAGATCTTGTGGGCCGCTGTTTTTTTGTGCATGTCATAGGTCTCGCCGCTTGCGGTGGAACGCCCATGGAACTTCCCCCCATACCAGGATGCCTTGCCAAGCTGGATGAACCCCTCCGCGGCCGGGAGGGGATAGTAGCGTTTGCCAAAAACGACATACGATTCGGGGAGCTTTCCCTCTCTCGTTTCGGGCAGAGCAATCGTTCTTGCGCCAGCCGGACTCTCCTTTCGTACGTGAGGTCTCTGCTCGGCGCAGCTCAACAGGCAAAACAGAGCAACAATGACATAGATTGACACGCGCATCTGAGTGACTCCTGATTCCTCATTCCTCGTAACCCACACGTCAGGACTTCAAAATGAAGTCTCTCGCAGTTTGCTGCGGGGTATCAAAGCGGAATTCGCCGAAGCCTAACCGGCCTTCGCTCCGCGAGCTTCGGCGGGTCGCCACGCCTTTCATCCCTGCAGCAAGCTGCAAAAGGGTATTCAACCGAAGACGAATAACCCGCTCCTCATCGGAATTTGTGGGTTTATAGGTCGATATTGAAAACACATTACATTCAAGTTACACCCGTTTTCGATGGAAATCTGGCCTCTTGGATTTCAACCTGATTAACGTGGAGCCTGGTGCCGTCTCCTTGTGCACAAATTCGTGTAGGGCCAAAAAATGAAAGGGAGTTTGGTTTCGATGATTTCGTACGGCAAACGGTCTTCACATAATCTATCATCGTACCATCGTATTCATCTTTTTCAACTCAAATGAACTCTCCCCGCAGCAAGCTGCGGGGTATCACGTCGGATCTGCTGCACAGATCCGATAAATCGGATTTCAGCTAAATCTTGTTAGCATCCCTGCTGCAAGCAACAGGGAATTCCAAGTTAATGCTCTCTTCTCCGAATTGAGCTCACTTAAATCAATATCATTGTATCTCTTCGCGCATCCCCATTTCGCTTGACAAGCGCGGGAGCTTTTCCTAACTTGCCCGTTGTAACTATATTGTAACTATATTGTAGTTACTATCTCCAAAACTCAACAGGTGTCGGATCTTCGCAATGAGATTGAAAGACAAGGTTGCCTTGATTACCGGCAGCAGTCGGGGGATCGGCAGGGCCGTCGCGGTCGCTTATGCCCGAGCAGGAGCAAAAATCGTCGTCAACTTCTCATCTGACGCAGCGGCCGCGAATGACGTCGTGCGAGCGATCAACCGTCTCGGCGGAGAGGCGTTGGCTGTCCAGGCCGATGTGGCCCGTGGGGCTGACGTTCAAAGGCTTTTCGAAGCCGCCGTCCGGGAATACGGCCGCCTCGACATTTTGGTCAATAACGCCGGTCTGACACGCCCTGCCCTCCTGTTGCAGATGATAGAAGAGGATTGGGATCGCGTGCTCAACGTTCACCTGAAGGGGGCCTTCCTCTGCTCCCAGGCCGCAGCCCGCCAAATGAAGACGCAAGGATGGGGGAAGATTATCAATGTGACCTCCGTGGCCGGCCTCATGGGCACGGTCGGACAGATCAACTACAGTGCGGCGAAGGGCGGTATCGTGAGCCTTACAAAATCAACCGCCCGTGAATTGGCGCGGTACAACATCTGTGCGAATGCCATCTCACTCGGTATCGTGACGACAGACATGACGGCAAAGATAAGGACGGATGATAAGCTGCGATCGCTGTATCTGAACAGGATATTACTCAAACGCTTTGCCGAGGCTGACGAGATCGCACCTGCCTTTATATTCCTGGCGTCGGATGACGGCAACTATATCACTGGCCAAGTCCTTTGCGTGGACGGCGGCTATGGCCTCACGTAGGGCGTCGGCATTTAGCTCCTGAAACCTCGTGTGAGATGGAGGACAAAATGGCCCAAGGCCCAGATAAGATCGTGACGTGGCAAATGATAACGCCTACAACGCGCGATCCGAAAACCGGTGATGTCAACCCGGGCAGGATTGAAATGCAGGAATTGCCCTTGCCCGATCTGCAGCCGGGAGAGGTCCTCGTTCAGATTGCTGGATGTGGGGTCTGTCACACGGATCTTGGCTACTTTTTCGATGGCGTCCCCACGGTTTCCGAACCCCCCCTGACCCTAGGACACGAGATTGCGGGAACGGTTGTGGCCGGCGAGAAAAACTGGCTGGGAAAGGAGGTTCTTGTTCCGGCCGTTATGCCTTGCCGGCACTGTTATCTCTGTAAGACCCGCCGGGGTAATCGCTGCCTCCAGCAGAAGATGCCGGGAAACAGCCTGGGAATCTACGGTGGCTTCGCTAGCCATATCCCGGTTCCAAGCCTCGATCTTTGCGAGATCAAGAATCGGGGGAATTTCCCCCTTCCGCACTTAGCCGTCGTAGCCGATGCGGCCACGACACCCTTTCAGGCGCTCAAGCGGGCCGAGCTTGGACCGGGGGACCGCGTCGTCGTGATCGGCATCGGAGGTGTTGGTCAATACGTGGTGCAAGAGGCCAAGGCCCTCGGGGCCGGTCCCGTCATCGCCATCGATATCGTCCAAGAACGTCTGGACCAAATGCAGCAATTCGGTGCCGATTTTGTGATTAACGCCAGCAAGAAGGAGATCGGAGACGTCGTCGATGAAGTGAAAGCGATCCGCAAGCAAAACGATCTTCCGAACTACGGTTGGAAGATCTTTGAGGTCACGGGCACAAAACCGGGACAGGAAACGGCCCTAAAATTGCTAGGGTTTACAGGGACATTGCTCATCGTCGGATACGGGGCCCGACACGTTGAGTATCATCTCAGCAGACTCATGGCATTGGACGCCCAGATTATCGGGACCTGGGGCTGCCTGCCGGAATACTATCCCGCGGTGTTGGAGATGGTCCTATCTGAGAAGATTGCCATCGACCCGTTTGTTCAGACCAGACCCATGAGTACGATTAGGGAGACCTTTGAGGAGATCCATAAGGAGGGCGCGCCCTTGAAGCGGGTCGTACTCGTCCCCGACTTCTAGCCGCCCTGCAACGTACCAGCTCCATCAAAGATTCCCAATGAAAGGTCTCGTCGGCAGGGCCGTTCACGGCAGCAAGACCCTTGCCGGTTTGGGGAATCCCAAAGAAGAGGAGGATATCTGATATGGCGATAGACTGGATCCCTAGAGCCCCTAAGGACAAGAAAGTCGATCACCAGATGTATGACGAAAAGTTTTTGCACAAGGCAGAACCACCTCGGATCTTGTATGAAAAAAGAGCCCTGCTCGATCCGCAAGCCAACGCCGTGCCTGATCTCTATGTGGCCTGGATCATACTGGATAACGAAGAACAGTATAACTCGTATACCTTCGAGATGCTCCACGCGGCAGCAGCAGCCTTTGACAAGGCCTCCCACGATCCGAGTGTTGTTTGCGTCGTTCTGACCGGAGCAGGCACCAAGGCCTTTTGCACCGGAGGCAACGTGCCGGAGTACAGCGAGTACTACGTCATGCGGCCCATCGAATGTCAGGAATACATGTCTGTCTACTGGCGCGCCTTCGACGCGGTCTGGACTTCACCGAAACCCTTTATCCGTTGCTGCAACGGTATGAGTATCGGCGGCGGCGAAGAGATTGGCGGTGTCTGTGACCTCACCGTGGCGTCCGATTGCGCGACCTTCGGCCAGGTCGGTCCCCTACACGGCTCGACCGCGATGGGAGGGGCCTGCCAATTCAAGCCGATCGAGATGACTATCCAGGATGCGATGTGGAACGCGGTCTCATGCGAACAGTGGAGCGCCTACAAGATGTTCCGCAAGAATTATATCCACAAGGTGGTGCCCGTCCTGAAGGAGAACGGGGAGTTTATTCGTAATCCAGCCGTGATCACGGATCAATGGATCGAAAATGGTGAGGTCGTCTACGGGGAATTCAAGAGCGGTAAGGAAGGCGAAGAGGCTCGCACGCGACTCAAGGAGCTGCCGCGAGATCGATCGCTCCTCGATAAGGCCTGCATGGACATCGCCTGGACGTTTGCCAACCTCATGCCGCAACAGGTGGCCATGTCCTTCCAGATGATCCGTGCCACGAAAAGGACCGCCTGGGAGCGGACCAAGGCGGAATCGATTATGTGGTGGGCCGCCAATGCCCAGGCCTACGGAGAATTCGATATGGGCATGAGCGCCTTTAACACCCGCAAGATCACCGGGACTCATCAGGTCGATATCATTAAGCTGAGGCAAAAGATCGCCCAAGGGCATCCATACGATGAAGAGCTGTTTGAGAGCGTGCTGGGAAAACCGAAGACGTAGACCACACCGTACGCCGGCGAAACCATGACCTATCAACTGATAAAAACCACGTGCCAGGACGGATTGGGTACAATCACCCTGAACCGGCCGCCCCTGAATATCTTGAACATCGTCATGATGGAGGAGATCTGCGACGTCCTGGAGGCATGGCAAAACAAGAAGGACCTCAAGGTGATCCTTTTCCATGGGCAGGGGAAATGCTTCTCGGCCGGCGTCGCGGTGGAAGAGCACCTGGGCGAGCTGGCGCCAAGAATGATAGAGCTCTTTCACGGGATCTTCCGGGCCCTGGACCCGTTGGGCGCCGCCACGATTGCGTCCGTTCATGGTTCCTGCCTCGGAGGTGGCTGTGAACTGGCCGTCTTCTGCGATCTGGTGATTGCCTCAGAGGACGCCAGATTCGGTCAGCCCGAGGTTATGGTGGGGGTCTTTCCTCCCATCGCGGCTTACCTTTTTCCTCGCATTATCGGCCGTAAGGCCGCCATGGAGCTCGTGTTATCGGGAAAGACCATCTCGGCCGAGGAGGCCCTTGCTCTTGGACTGGTGAACAATGTCGTCAGAGGAGAGGTATTGGAGAAAGAGACTCAAGAGTTTGTGAAACCTTACTTAGCACTGAGCGCCGAGGTCCTGAGGCAGGCCAAGAATGCGGTCAGGGCGGGTTTCAATGACGACCTGGAACCCTCATTGCGAATCATCGAAGATATTTACCTGACGAAGCTCATGAAGACCCACGATGCCCATGAAGGGCTGGCGGCCTTTGTTGAGAAGCGAAAGCCTAGGTGGAAGAATGAGTGAAAGGCTCCAGCAAGGGCTCCGCGGCTATAGATATAAAAGCGCATGCACGCGTCGACTAGCGTGAGACGTTTTCGTTGATAAAGGTCACGATCTCGGCTGTCGGGCTGCCGGGTCCGAAAATCTCGGCGATCCCGCAGTCTTTGAGCGTTGGAATATCTTCTTGGGGAATGATACCGCCGCCCAGGACGAGCACGTCCTCGACGCCCTGGTTCTTCAATAGCTCCATGACCTTCGGGAAAAGGTAGTCGTGGGCGCCCGACAAGATACTCATCGCAATGACGTCGACGTCTTCTTGGATGGCAGCCTGCACGATTTGCTGAGGGGTCTGCCGCAGTCCCGTGTAGATCACTTCCATGCCGGCGTCCATGAGGGCACTTGCCAAGACCTTGATTCCCCTGTCATGACCGTCCAAACCCGGTTTAGCTGCCAATACCCTGATCTTCTTTTTCGTGCTCATCATTGAGCCCTCCCCTAAAGGGTCGTGACCTGCTGATACTCCCCAAAGACCCCCCTCAGGACATCGCATATTTCGCCGAGCGTAGCGTAGGCCTTGACCGCGGCAATGATCGGCGTCATCAGGTTCTGATCGCCTTCAGCAGCCTTTCGCAAGGCGTTTAGACTTCGGGGCACCGCGGCTGGATCCCTTTCAGATCGGAGCGCCTGCAATCGTTGGATCTGGGCCTCCCGGACCGTTGGATCGACCCGCAAAAGATTCTCCGGTGTTTCCTCCTCGGTCTGAAACCGATTGAGGCCCACGACAACCCTTTGTCCATCTTCGATCTCACGTTGGTATCGGTAGGCACTGTCTTGGATCTCTTTCTGGATATAGCCCCTCTCAATGGCCGCCGGGGCCCCTCCCATTGCGTCTATCTTTTCTATATAGGCCTCCGCGTTTTTCTCGATCTCCTGTGTGAGTTGTTCGACGAAATAGGAGCCGCCCAATGGGTCGACGGTCTCGGCCACGCCGGATTCGTGAGCGATGAGTTGTTGGGTGCGGAGAGCAATCTGCACGGCTTCCTCCGAGGGTAGACAAAGGGCTTCATCCATCGAGTTGGTGTGGAGGGATTGGGTGCCACCCAAGACCGCGGCCAGGGCCTGAAAGGCGACCCTAACGATGTTGTTCTGAGGTTGCTGCGCGGTCAATGTACAGCCCGCGGTTTGAGTGTGAAACCGCACCATCATGGACTTGGGGTTCTTGGCCTTGAACCGTTGCCTCATAATTCTGGCCCACAAACGCCTGGCGGCCCTGTATTTTGCAATCTCTTCGAAGAAATCGAGGTGCGCATTAAAGAAGAACGACAGCCGCGGGCCAAAGGTGTCCACATCAAGTCCGGCTTGACGGGCTGCCTCGACATAGGCAATCCCGTTGGCCAGGGTGAAGGCAACCTCCTGTACGGCCGTCGATCCAGCCTCTCTGATGTGATAGCCGCTGATGCTGATGGTGTTCCACTGTGGCACCTTGGCGCCGCAGTAAGAGAAAATATCGGTGATGATGCGCATCGAGGGTTGAGGGGGGAAAATGTAGGTCCCTCTCGACGAGTATTCCTTAAGGATATCGTTCTGAATAGTCCCCCGTAACTTATCCGCAGGAACGCCTTGTCTTTCGGCAACGGCGATGTACATAGCCAATAACACTGCTGCCGGCGCGTTGATGGTCATCGAGGTGCTGACCTTATCCAAGGGTATCCCGTCGAAGAGTACCTCCATGTCTCGGAGGGAGTCGATGGCTACGCCGACCTTTCCAACCTCCCCCATGGCCATCTCATAATCCGAATCGTAGCCGATCTGAGTCGGGAGGTCGAAGGCCACGGACAGGCCGGTCTGCCCCTGCGCCAGCAGAAATCGGTAACGGCGATTTGACTCCTCCGCACTGGCGAATCCTGCATATTGCCGCATGGTCCAGTAACGCCCCCGGTACATCGTGGGTTGGACACCCCTTGTAAAGGGGTACTCCCCTGGGAACCCGAGGTCAGCAAGATAATCGATCTGCTCTACATCCAGGGGCGTATATACCCCTTTTACGGGGATACCTGAGGTATTGACGAAGTCCATTTTTCGTTCCGGGCGTTTCGTCAGGCCTTCTTCAAGCTTTCCGGACCATTCCGTGAATGCCTTTTCAATCATCTCACGGTCGGCTTTATCAGACATAGATGGCCCTCCACACTTCTTCCTCGGCGTGTCCTCCGACCCGCATGATGGCCACTTCGTATCGCTCAAGCCTTCGGCAGATGCTCAAGATCTGGACAGCCATCATTTCTTTTCAAAAAGCTGCGATTAGGCTACTTCCAAAAAGGCCTTCCCTGGCCTGGAGGAAAGGCCTTTCCGTGTCGATTACGTGCAGTTGGTCCCTGTGATGCCTAAAGGGGAATGTTTCCATGCCGCCGCTCCGGAATGGACTCTGTCTTGTTCTTAAGCATCATCAGGGCCTGAATAAGCCTTGGACGGGTGTTTTCAGGAAATATGATCTGGTCTATGTAACCCAACTCAGCGGCCCTGAACGGGCTCGCGAAGTTGTTCCGGTATTCCTGAATGAGGCGTTCTCTGGTAGCATCGGGGTCATCTGACTTATCAATCTCTTTTTTGAAGACGATATTCACGGCCCCTTCGGGCCCCATGACGGCCAATTCCGCCGTAGGGTAAGCATAGTTGATGTCACCCCCGTGATGTTTGCTGGACATCACACAATAGGCGCCCCCGTAGGCCTTGCGTGTGATGACCGTTATCTTCGGAACGGTAGCCTCACAATAGGCGTAGATGATCTTCGAGCCATGTTTGATGATACCCCCGTATTCCTGATTGACACCCGGTAGAAATCCGGGAACATCAACAAAGGTCACCAGAGGGATGTTGAAGCAATCACACATCCGTACGAACCTGGAACACTTCAGGGATGCGTTGATGTCGAGACAACCGGCAAGGAATCTCGGTTGGTTGGCCACCACGCCGACCACCATTCCGTTCAACCGCCCGAAGCCGATCACCATGTTCATGGCATAGTGTCTCTGGATCTCTAAGAAGACGTTGTCGTCGAGCACCGAATGGATGATCTGTCTGATGTCATAGGGCAATTTGGGGTTGGTCGGCACTACTTCGTTGAGGGCTTTGTCGGTCCGATTAGGGTCATCGGCGCATTCCACTGTGGGTGGGCTTGATCTGTAGCTTTGGGGCAAATAGCCGAGTACTTCTTTGACGCGGTCCAAGGCCGCCTGGTCCGACTCTTCCGCAAATTGGGCGACACCGCTCTTGCTGTTGTGAGTCATGGCGCCGCCTAACTCCTCGGGGGTCACCTCTTCGGCGGTGACCGCCTTGATGACCTGGGGTCCCGTGATAAACATGTTACTGGTCTTCTTCACCATGATGATGAAATCCGTGAGCGCCGGGGAATAGACGGCCCCGCCCGCACAGGGACCCATGATGACGGAGATTTGAGGGACCACACCCGAAGACCAAACATTGCGCTTGAATATCTCGCCGTAGCTCCCCAGACTGACAATCCCTTCCTGAATTCGAGCGCCACCGGAGTCATTGAGACCTATGATCGGCGCCCCGTTCTTGAGCGCCAGGTCCATAATCTTACACACCTTCTCCCCGAACGCCCCGCTCAGGGAGCCCCCAAATACGGTAAAATCTTGGGAGAAAAGAAAGACCTGGCGTCCCCCTATCGTACCGTACCCGGTGACCACTCCGTCTCCGGGGATCTTCTTCTTTTCCATCCCAAAATCATAGCAGCGATGAAGGACGAATTTGTCAATTTCATGGAAACTGCCCTCGTCGAGGAGGTAGGCAATCCGTTCCCGCGCGGTCATCTTTCCTTTGGCGTGCTGTTGGTCAATTCGCTTTTGGCCGCCGCCCAGCTCCGCCTCACGGTGCCGTCGCTCCAACTCCCCGATCTTCTCCTCTATCTGCATATCTCGCTCTCCGGCAAGGGACAACAATTCAGGATGGTCGTGAAGTTAGGTTACTCCAGGACGACAAGGACGGCATCTGCCTCAACCGCATCACCCTTTTCGCATTTGACCTCCTTGACGGTGCCGGAAGACGTCGCCACGACCGGTAGCTCCATCTTCATTGCTTCAATGATCACCACTTCGTCGTTTTCATTGACGGTATCGCCGACCTTCACCTTCACATCGATAAGCTTACCTCCCATCGGAGCTGTTATTTCGCTCACCTTTCGTACCTCCTTGGAGAATGGTTTAGTGATCTCAGTATCGTTCTTGACTCAAAGAACGAGTTTGCCTTGAAGGAACTCTTTGACAAAGCAAATCTCAAGCTTTGGGGGAGTAATGCCGATTTCCCTAGGACGCAATCCGAGTCAATCCTTTTCCTGGGGGGATCTGGAGCGGATCGAATGATCACCCTTTGGTCGGCAGACCTGTTGTCGCCCCAACGCGCGCGGGCAGAGAAACCGGTCGCCTCTGGCTTGCGGGTGTTTATGGCCCCTGCGACCGTGAAGCACCCCGCGCCTCCGCGCGAAGCATCCCGCCCAAGGCGGGTAAACCTGGCGCAGGCGAGTGAGCCGCGAAGAAGCGATTGTGCCACAACCCTTAGACGATACTAGAGAAATTAGGCACGTATATAACACTCGATCTCGGTTGGTTGTCAAGCCTAAACTATGTTGTGTCTTCGAACGGTGGCCCGTTCCGGCGCTTATCCTGCCGTCTCTCGCTGAGCGAAGCGCTGACGACGAGATGGCGCATCCTGCCGGCCCGCTTGACATGATCGCCCAATCTGACGAAGATGACAGACGATGAAAGGCCCTTTTGGCGTATCGGCTTCGATTTTGCATATAAGGACCCGAGGAGGAACTTAGATGCCAGTCTACGTATGGGTCGCTGAAACAAAGAAGGGCAGAAAGCTCAAAGGAGAGCTGGAAGCGGCCGACGAAAAAATTGCCCTTAGTCAACTCAAGAGACGAAACTTCACCGTCAAAAAGCTCAAACTGAAGCCAAAGGATCTATTCGAGAGCGTCTCCTTCCTTCAGCCAAAGGTGAAGAACAAAGATATCGTCGTGTTCACGAGGCAGTTCTCTACCATGATCGATGCGGGGCTGCCGCTGGTCCAAGGACTGGCCATCCTCGCCGATCAAAACGAGAATCCCACGTTCAAGGCGATATTGAAGACCATCACGAAGGACGTTGAAGGTGGCTCCACCCTTGCCGAAGCGATGAGAAAACATCCCAAAGTGTTTGACGACCTCTTCGTGAATCTGATTGCCGCCGGCGAGATCGGAGGTATCCTCGATTCCATCCTGCGTCGCCTCGCCGAATATATCGAGAAGGCTGAGAGACTAAAGGGCCAGATCAAGGGAGCCATGACGTATCCGATCGTGGTCGTGGCTATCGCCGTCATCGTTATCGCCGTGATCCTGATCTTTGTCATTCCGGTCTTCGAGGACATGTTCAAGAGCTTCGGCTCGGCGCTCCCCGCACCTACACAGGTCGTCGTCAACTTGAGCCGCTTCATAAAGGGCAACGTCCATTGGCTCATCATTGCCTTGGCCGCACTCATCTTTGGATTCAAACGCTATCGCATGACAGAGGGAGGAAGGAAAGCAACGGACACCATCGCATTGAAGCTGCCCGTCTTTGGCGACCTTCTCAAGAAGGTTGCCGTCGCAAGATTTACGCGGACACTAGGGACCATGATCAGCAGTGGCGTCCCAATCCTGGATGCCCTCGAAATCGTAGCCAAAACGTCCGGCAACGTCGTCTTGGAGGAAATCCTGTTTGAGGTCAGAGGGAGTATCGCGGAAGGCCAGACCATTGCTGAGCCCCTATCGGAGAACGACATCTTTCCGGGGATGGTCATCCAGATGATATCGGTCGGTGAGGCGACGGGAGCTCTTGATACGATGCTGACCAAAATTGCCGATTTCTACGACGAAGAGGTCGATGCCGCGGTGGATGCCTTGACCTCTATGCTGGAGCCTCTGCTCATGCTCTTTCTGGGTGGTTCCATCGGTGGTCTCGTTGTCGCCATGTACCTACCAATCTTCCAGATGGCGGCCGCCATGGGCTAGTGCCCTCATGGACAGCCCGCACTCACGCACCCATCAAAGCGAGCTTTCAGAGCGCCTTCAGAAACTCATGTTTCTGAGGGTGCTCTTCGTTTCACTTCTTCTAGGTGCTTCCGTGTTCGTTCAGGTCAAAGAGACCAGGACCTACTTCGGGGGTATCCAGACATCCCATTATCTCCTGATCGTTGCCATCTATGCACTGACCCTATTCTACATTATCCTCCTGAAACATTTGAAAAACCTCGAAAGGCTGACCTATTTTCAGCTACTATTGGATACCGCATTCGTTACCGCCATCATATACGCAACCGGCGGTATCGATAGCATTTTCTCCTTTCTTTATATCCTCACCATCATCAACGGAAGTATCATTCTTTACCGCAAAGGAGGGATGATCATTGCTTCCAGCAGCAGCATCCTCTACGGCCTCCTGCTGGATCTCCACTTCTATGGCGTGATTCATCCTTTTGGAAGCCGCATAAGCTACTCGATCGAGCATCAGAGCGCTTACATTCTTTTCATCACGATGGTCAATATTGCCGCCTTCTATCTGGTGGCTTTTCTGAGTAGTTACCCCTCTGAGCAGGCCCGCAAAAGCCGTGTCGAACTGCAGGCTAAGCAGAGCGATCTTGTTCATCTCGAGGCCCTCAACGAAAGGATTATTCGAAGTATCACCTCAGGCTTGATCACGCTCAACGATCAACATGGCATTATCCTTTTTAATCCCGCCGCAGAAAGCATCTTTGGAATTTCAAGCCACGCTGCAATCGGTCGTCCTATCCTCGACGTCCTCCCCTTCCTCCGAGATTATCTGAACCTTTCGGAAGACAGCAATGATTTAACGGCTGACAAACCTCTCAACATGATCGATCTGCCGTACAGCCAGCCAAATGGCGAAACGATGTTCTTGCGGCTCTCCATCTCGCCGCTCAGCCTTAAGGAGGGGCGCCACCGTCATCGTGGCCGAGTGCTGGTTTTTCAGGATATGACTGAGACGAAAAAGATCGAGGAGGATATGAAGCGGGTGGAGGGCCTGGCCTTAATCGGGGAACTTGCGGCGGGAATAGCGCATGAGATCAGAAATCCCTTGGCCTCTATCAGTGGTTCGATTCAAATGTTGAAAGAGGGGCTTAAGATGGACGACATGAACATGCGCTTGATGGATATTACCCTAAGGGAAATAAATCGCTTAAACCACCTGATAAACGATTTTCTCCATTTCGCGCGGCCGAAGCCCCTCGACATGCGCGAATTTGATCTAAACCAACTTATTACAGAATCGATAGAAATGTTTGAAAACAGGGCTAATTGGACTGATGGCCTTACTGTAGAAACTGAATTCTGCCAGCCTATCAGCCTCCGCTCGGACCCCGCCCAATTAAAGCAAGTCTTGTGGAACCTCTTTCTGAATGCCCGCGATGCCATGCCGAAAGGGGGCGCACTCCGCGTATCCACAGCCTTGGTCGAAGAGGCGGATCACCGGGGAGCCGAGAAACTGGTCAAGATCACCGTGCGCGACACCGGCGTGGGCTTCACCGAAAAGGCTCTCCATCACCTTTTCACCCCCTTCTTCACGACCAAAGAGAATGGTTCCGGTCTTGGTTTGGCTACCGTAAAACGGATCGTGGATCGGCTCAAAGGACAGATTTACGGTCAAAACAATCAGGATGGGGGGGCCGAGATCGCGATCCTTCTCCGGCCGTCGCTGAGTGCCTCGCTCTGAGATCGAACTCTCCTAACCGGCCTTGTGCTGCTTCCCGGTGGGTGACCGCAGCAAATCCTTTCCATTTCGATCATAAACGATTAACCTATTTATTGGATACCATGACGACTTAACCGAGGCGCCCCTCTGAATCCGTTGACCAGGTGTTGGACGAGGCCCTGTCCGGGCTTTTTGAGATGTCAGTGCCGCCTCTTGCCGCGGGGCGGCCAGGTTGATCGACGGGGAAAGCTTTATGATAGTGGTACTTGGATTTGGCATCTTCAGGTCTTTCAAGGTGAGTTGCCCGGTCATGGGGGTCTCTTTTCAAAAACGAGGAATTGAGTGCGTGGTCTCGGCGTAAGGCGCTACCCGAGGCGGCCGGAGGGCCCCCGCGGAATGGGCGGGATTGACAGCCTTGGCGCATTCTCCGAGTCTGCTCCGGCCGCCTTGCTTGCAAG
>CAZAGT010000099.1:0-14878 GCA_964484515.1 uncultured Desulfobacteraceae bacterium
AGCCGGTGATATCCAGAGTGAACGTCAAAAATGGCGGAGAGCGTTGTTATTTTTTGTCTTTCCACACCTTTCGACGTGTTGTTTATGCAACAGTGGGGTGAGGTTACAAGTGACCTAAAGTGACTAAAGTTGAGGGGGCGCTGCCGCATTGTTATCTTGGTAGCTGAAGGCAAAAAGTCGCGTAGTGCCCCGTTCCAGTGCGAAAAACGCACCCGCTGAGAAGCTGACCCTGGCGTCCGAGTTATCAAAGCTTGGGGGGCTTGCGCACCTGCGTAATCTGTTCAAAGGAGTAAGCCATGGCCAATAGTTTCGGTTCCTCCCAGGGCCTGGTTACGATTTGCAGGCCGATCGGAAGACCAGATCGGCTGTAGCCGGCCGGTACCGTGATAGCCGGGTAACCAACGACACTGATCGGGTCGCAGTTCTTGATGAAGGTCAGAAACGTGTTGACCTTCTTGCCGAGGAGTTCTGTCTCGAGGTCGTCTCCAATCGGGGCCGCCGGAAGCGGCGTCGTGGGGAGTAGGAGGGCGTCAACTCCGCCCATGGCATTCTCAAAACCCGTGATCATCTTGTGGCGGTCCTCGCGTACGGCCTTGGCGTAAATATAGCCTGGTATGGGCTGGGCCTGCGGGGTCCCTTTTTGGCCACCCAAGATCCCCTTTACGTCCGGTCCCATCTGGTCGAGATATTTGTCAATGGTCGCTTGCGGATCATAGGTCTTGAGGTAGTCCTCCATGAGGTAGATGCATTCGGCCAGCACAATGCTGAACCCGGTTGGGGTAGCGATATCCAGGTTCCCCACCTCGACTTCCTTGACAATCCCGCCCGAGTTGGCGACTTCCCTGATCGCTTCGTCGACAACCCGCTCTGTATCAGGGTGGATATTGTCGAAGAAGTATTTTCTGGGGACCCCGAATCTCTTACCTTTCAGGTTGACTCTGAGATAGGATGCATAGGGCGGGACAGGCTTCGTCGAGCTTCCGGGATCACGGGGATCGGGCCCTGAAATGGCCTCGAGCATGACCGCCGAATCCGCAACAGACCTCGTGATGGGGCCAATAACGTCACGGGTAAATGAGAGGTACATCAATCCACCCCGACCGACCCTGCCTAGCGTAGGTTTAAGTCCGACAACGCCGCAAAGATCGGCCGGGATTCTGACGGAGCCGCCGGTATCGGTGCCTATGGCCCCCGCACAGAGTGCTGCGCCTGTTGCCGCGCCCGAACCTCCGCTCGATCCCCCTGGTATCCTGGATCGATCGTAGGGGTTTCGGGTAGGCCCGTAGTGGGGATTGTTGGTTGTGATTCCGAATGCGAATTCGTGCATATTCGTCTTACCGATGATGATGGCCCCGGCCTCCTTCAGCTTCCTCACCACATGGGAGTCGGTGGGAGGTACCCAGGAGGAGAGGATCCGTGAGCCACCCGTCGTCTTGATTCCCATGGTATCCAAGTTGTCCTTGACGGCAATCGGCACCCCGTGCAAGGGTCCCTTGAATTGCTTATTCCGGGCCAGTTTGTCATACCTGCCGGCCTCCTCGAGGGCTTTGTCACCAGCCACCGTGATGTAGGCATTGATTCCATTCGGCCCGCCGTAAGCCTGGATCCTTTTGAGGTACATCTCGACGAGTTTTTGGGAACTCATGTCGCCGTTACGAATCATCTTGGCCAAATCGACAAGAGGCCGATCGGCCAGGTCGCCGTCAGGTGAGTAGCTTCCCCAGACAAGATCGTTGAGGGAGGCAGTTAGGGCAAGCCCGGCGCCGGCTGCCAAGGTGGCCTTCACGAATGTTCTCCGATTCATCTCGCTTCGCGTGCTTTCCATGATGTGGTCTCCTTTCGATGAGATGAGGTTGAGAGGTTTCGGGGCAGATTGCTAGACGCCCAACAGTCGGATTCTCAGCTGATGGTCCTCGGTCAATTGTTGTGCCGGTCCATCAAATTCAATGGCACCGTTGTTGATCACATAGACCCTTTCAGCCAGCGATAATGCTACCTCGGCGTTCTGTTCCACGAGCAGAATGGTCGTGAGCTTCTTGAGCTCGTGTATCACATCCCATAGCATCTCAACGATGGCAGGGGCAAGCCCCTCAAAGGGTTCATCGAGCAGCAGCGGCTCTCCATTACCCATGAGGGCCCGGGCGATCGCCAACATCTGCTGCTCCCCGCCGCTGAGGTGTTCCCCGCGTGAGTCCTTCATTCGTGACAGTTGGGGGAAGAGCTCAAGGGCCTTTGCAGGCGTCCATGCTATGTCTTGACGTCTCTTCTTGGCCTGCAGGAGGGCAAGGTTGAGATTTTCGGTGACCGTGAGGTTGGGAAAGATCCTACGCCCCTGCGGTGAGATCTGAATACCCATGCGCGATATGGCTTCGGATTGGAGACCGGCGATGTTCCGTCCCTGGTAGTAAATCTCGCCGTTTCGCGGCGGGGTATGGCCCATAATAGAGAACAACGTTGTCGTCTTCCCGGCGCCGTTACGTCCCAGCAAGCAGACCAACTCGCCCTTATGAACCTTGAGAGAGACATCATGCAGGATATGGCTCTTGCCGTAAAAGGTATTGATTGCCACTACATCCAGTATCGGCCCTTCGGTCATCCGTTTCTCAGGAAGAGCCGACCGCGTCTTGAGATCGGCTCCGCCGATGTACGCCTCCTGTACAAGAGGATTCGATCTGATTTCGTCCGGATCACCTTCGGCGAGGACCTTCCCCTGATGCAAGACGGTGATCCGGTCCGATATGCTGAGGACGTGATCGATATCGTGATCGATGAGCAGGACGGTCTTTGCTCCGGCGAGGGACCTGACCAAACGGGCGATCCTGACTCTATCTCCAGCGGCCAACCCGGCCAGGGGTTCGTCGAGGACGAGCATCTCCGGCTCGGTGGCAAGGGTGATGGCGATTTCAAGGAGCCTCTGGTCTCCGTGTGAGATGTTCGATGCGAGCACATTGCCAAGGCCATTTAACCCGACCTGGGTCAGGATCGTTTCAGCGGCATCGTTGATCGCGGAAATATGATCCGTTGCCGCCATGAGAGAAAACTTATAGCGCGTCGTGGCTTGCACGGCGACGCGCACGTTTTCAAAAACAGTCAGGTCTTTGAAGATACTGGTTATCTGAAAGGAGCGGGAAACGCCTCGGGATACGATGTCGTAGGGGCGACGTCCCGTGATGTCTTTTCCTTGGAAGGTCACCTCACCTTTATCCGGAGGCAACAGGCCGGTGAACACGTTGAAGAATGTCGTCTTGCCGGCGCCGTTTGGGCCTATGATGGCGTGAAGCGTGCCCTTTTTCACGGAAAGGTCCACGTGGCTTAAGGCCGCGAGAGCCCCGAAATGCTTGCTTATCCCGGTGACACGAAGGATTTCCTCATTTGAGAAAGCAGGGTTTGTGGGCTTTACCACTGCGGCCGCATCGAGTTTCGAGATATCGACTTCATCCTCCCAAACGTTCGGCGCCATCTCATCTCCGGTCGGCCTTCGCCGGAAACGTTCCCTGATCCGCTCGACAATTCCCATGATGCCGTTGGGGGAAAAGAGGATGAAAACCATAAAGATCATCCCAAAGAACACCATCCAATTTTTTGTAAAGGAAGAGAGGATATCCTTGAACAGAACAAAAAGCGCTCCTCCTACGATGGGGCCGAAGAAATTGCGCATCCCACCGACAATGGTCATGGCCACGATATCGCCGGAGAAGAGAACAAAGAACACCTCGGGGAAGGCGAAGTAGAGCAAAAAGGCATAGAGTGAGCCGGCCACGCCGCAGAAAAAGGAGGAGAGGATAATGGCGACGTGCTTATACCTTCTCGGATCATAGCCCAAATAAGAGGCCCTGAGTTCATTATCACGGATGGCTTGGAGAACTCGCCCGAACGGGGCATCCAGGATTCTTCGAACCAAGACGGTGCAGCCGGTCATGAGGATGAGCGTCAGGTAGTAGAAGGTGTAATCATTGTTCAGGTCGAGACCCAAGAAACGCTCCGGTCGAACGATGCCGGCAAGTCCGTTTTCACCACCAGTCAATGCGGTCCAGCGAAAGCAGACGTAGAAGAAAAGCTGCGTAAAGGCGAGGGTCAAGAGTGAAAAGTAGACCCCGCGTTTCCTCATGATCAGATATCCAACCACGACACCAGCGATCGTCGCGATCGACGCGCCGCAGAGGATTGGAATTAGGAACGCGTCGGGGAAGAAGTGGATCTGGAACAGGGACGCCGAGTAGGCGCCTAGTCCCACAAACATCCCGTGGCCGAATGAGAGCAGCCCCGTGTACCCCAGCAGGATGTTGAACCCAAGCCCTACGATGGCAAAGATCAAAATCTCACTCGCCAGGAGCGCGGTGCTGCCTAATACCCCTTCCAAAAAGAAGGGCAGGCCCAAAAAAACGACAAGGAACAGGAGATTCGCCCACAGGTTATCTGATACGAACCATCGTCTCATTCAAATCGCTCCCATCTCTCGCCCAGAAGACCTCTCGGCCGAGCCAATAATACAAGGACCATCAGTGCAAACATAGAGGCCTCCGCCATTGGCGGCCAGAACAGGATGCTAAGACTGACCACCTGGCCCACCATAAGGCCCGCTAGAACAGGTCCCCAGAAGCTGCCCAGCCCCCCGATGACCACGACGACGAAGGCGGCAACGCCCAAGTGGGTTCCCATGGCCGGCTCTACACCGGCCATAGGGGCCATAAGGACACCGCCCGCGGCTGCCATGGCAGCGCCCAGCCCGAAGACGAATGTAAAGACCGGCCTGAGGCTGATCCCCATCATTCGGACCATATCCGGGTCGCGGCTGCCGGCTCGGATGATCATGCCGAAGGTCGTCTTCTCTAGAAATAGCCAGAGCCCCAGGATGATGAGAACAGCGCAGAGCATGATGAAGTATCGATATTTGGAGTAGGCTATGGGCCCTAAGGTCAATACACCTCTGAGTTGGGTGGGGATATCGAAGGGCAGGCCCTGGGTTCCCCAGATGATACGTACCATCTGCTCCAGAAAGAGGCCAAGCCCAAAGGTGAACAAGAGCCCAAGCGCAGGGTCTCCTTTGTAAAGCCGGCGCAGAAAAAGGGCCTCGACAACCATTCCCAAAAGGCCGACCAAAAAGGGAGAGATGACGAGGGAGGGGAAGAAGCCGAAATACTTGTTGGCGGCCACGGTCGCATAGGCACCGAGCATGTAGAGGATCCCGTGGGCGAAATTGACGACCCCTATCATGCCGAAGATGATGGACAGCCCCATGGCCACGAGGACGTATATCGAGCCGAGGACAATGCCGTTAATGATAAACTGGAATAGCGTCGTCAAGGTCATGGCGTCAATTACAAGGCTGTCGGAGACGAACGATGTCTAGTCACTATGGTCTTTGTCTCAAGTGTCCGTTAAGAGAAGTCTTTCTGAACTGCAGAATGTCGAACAAGGGATTGTCCGAAGTCGGATAAATATCGTATGTCGAAGTAAACACTTCGTCATTCTGCGGTTCATGGTTCGATATTCGATTCTTTGCGTGTCCAGGGCAACAGCGCAAAACACCCTTTACACCTATAAGAGCCAGCATTGAGGTTCAGATTCATTTCATACTACAAGGATTCTGTTCCCTGGTGGGTGCCAGGATCTCCAAGAGCTCGTCCTTTCCCGGCACCTCCGCCTCGATTTGCCAGATATCCCATTTGTCCTTTTCTTCTCCTTTTCTCTTGGCTCTCGCCACGTACATCGGTTGAAGGAGCTGATGGTCCCAATCCCTAAAATAGAGAGCTCTTCCCTTGCCGCCGTCTAATTGAATCTTCTCCATGGCCTCGATAACCTTTTTAGTCTCCGTGGTTCCCGCCTTTTCCATGGCCTTGGCGATGGCCTTTACACTGACGTAGTCGCACCAAGCTTGGTTCTCAGGCGGTTTACCGTGTTTTTTGACGAACTTGGACGTGAATTCGCGGGTCCCTTCATAGGGGAGATCAGACCACCACAGGAGCGGGAAAACGCCCGTCAGGGCGCCAACACCAACTGGCCAGACGAGAAGGGTGTCGACGACACCGCCTGCTACATCGAAGGGCAGGGCGAATTCCCGGTACTGTTTCATGAAGTTGGTCTGATCGGAGCCGGCCAGATTCTGGAAGACGACATCGGGTTGAGCATTCTTGACCTTCAAAAGATAGGAGCTGAAATCCACGGTCCCTGTGGGTATCAGTTCGCTTCCGACCTCGTTCCCCCCGATGGTGTTCAGGAGACGACGCGAAACCCTCAGCAGGTCATGCCCAAAGGCGTAGTCGGAGGTCAAGAAGTACCACCGTTTATAGCGTTTCTCTTTGAGGAGGTAGGAACCGATGGTGTTGACGTACTGCGTATTACACCCCTCCACGGAGAAGGTGTACATATTGCATTGTTTCCCCCGAATCTCGTCCGAGTTGGAGCCGGTGTTTATGAGGAGGGTCTTATACCGCTCAGCAACCTTCATGACCGCCAAACATACAGAGCTGCTGACGATGCCCATTAAGGCGTCGACCCGGTCCCGCTTGACGAGTTTCGTGGCCTTCTGCACGCCGATTCCCGGATTGACTGCATCCTCCGTGACAAGCTCGAGCTTTCGCCCCAAACAGCCGCCGCCGGCGTTGATTTCCTCGACGGCCATTTCGGCACCCAGGATTTCATATTCCCCCATCGCGGACAGAAACCCTGTCTGCGGAACGATATGGCCGATCTTGATGGGTTTCTTGGCCGCCCTGAGGATGGCAGGCGTAAACAGACCGCCAACGCTCGCCATCAAGGTTGCGGATCCTGATGCCTTAAGGAAATCCCTCCTGGTCCAAATCGTTCGCCTGCCGTTCGCATTTGAATAACCTCTTGCCATGTCTGTCTCCTTTCGTTTCGAAGATGACTCAGATTCCTCTTCACAAAACGGGTCGCGAGAGACCTTCAAAATCTTTCCCCCGCCTTCCCCAGGTTTACCCGCCTTAGGCGGCATGCCCCGTGCGGAAGCACGAGGTACGTCACTTTCTTTTTAAGCTCATGGTGTCAAAGGGTGAGGGCGATTGCCGATTTCTTGCTGTCAATAATGGTCTTTCAGTCTATGATGAAAGTTAGGAAGAGACATCGGGTTGAGCTGAGGGCCAGATGCGGCCGGTTGACTGGTCCATCCGGAGAGCTTGGACTTCTGGCTGCCCCCTGATTAGAGCTCAAGAAACCAGGGTATAATAATCCGAAGGACAGAAATTAGGCGCATAGTACTGAAAAATAAGTGAGGAGGTCAATGG
Source organism: uncultured Desulfobacteraceae bacterium (assembly GCA_964484515.1). Lineage (GTDB taxonomy): Bacteria > Desulfobacterota > DSM-4660 > Desulfatiglandales > HGW-15 > CAZAGT01. The sequence continues at coordinate 7,245 of CAZAGT010000099.1, forward strand.
AATTCTCAAAGTCGAAGGCGGGCAGACCCTACTGAAAAGACATAAGATAGGACCTGAGGTTGGTTTTCCTGTTTTGCAGATTGAGTTTCGATCTGATGTTCCGGCGATGGGTCTTAATCGTCCTCCATGAAAGATGCATCAGCGCGGCGATCTCCTTCGTCTCCCTGCCTTGTTTGATGAGATCGGCGATTTGGATCTCCGTCGGAGTGAGGTTCAAGTAAGGAGGGGCCAGATTACTCAGAAACGGGGATGTAATATCCGCGAGATTTGACTGAATGATACCCACGAAAGCCCTTTGCTTTTCGTCGAGATTGGTCCCTATCAGTTTTTCGATGTAGGGGTCGATCAATTGTCTGATGTTCGTTATGATCTTTTCTTCGATCTCCGTCCTGTCTTCATCCCTCTTCTTGAGCAAAACCCTCAAGGCGGTATTCATTTCCTCGAGGTTACTGCTTTTGATTTCAAGTTCCTGAGAGATCTTTTGTAGCTCCGCCGTTCGACCCTGAACCCTGGTTTCGAGCTCAGCGTGTGTCTTCCGTAGGGCCTCCTCGGCCTGCTTGCGATCGGTGATGTCAATGAAAGTCCCTTGAAGAGCAGGCATGCCGCCGTAGCTGATCAGGGCTGAAGATACGTCTAACCAGACGGTGCTCCCATCCTTTCTGATCCCTCTGATCTCAAAAGGAGAGGGGAGTTCTTTCCCTTCTAATCGGTTCTCGAAGCGGCCGAAAAACATTTCCCGGTCCTCAGGATGGACGAGGGCTCGCGCCTCTTCAGCCGAAAAGGACGTGATTTCGTCGGCATGATAGCCCAGGAGCTCGGCCAGGGCGGGATTGATGAAGACCACCCGTGGAGGAGACCCTTGCGCAATGGCGATACCCTGTTGCGAGTGCTCTACCAGGACACGATATTTCTCTTCGCTCTCCTTTAGCCTCCTGTCGATCACTTTTCTTCCTGTGATATCGCGCGCTATGCCGACGACACCTATGATACGGCCCTGTTCATCTTTCAACGGGGCGTTCTTGAATCGACAGATCTTTCCGTTCGTAAACGTCAATTCGTATTCCGGGCTTTCGCCTCTCAGCGTTTTTTGATAGACATCGATGGCAACTTCCTGGCTTTGCTTCGTAAACAGGGGCAAGAAGGGTTTGCCCAAGAGATCTTTCAAGGGGACGCCACTTACGATTTCTCCCATTCTATTCGTGTATGTGATGTTGCCATGCACATCCGCTTCATAAGCTGCGTCCGCCAGGTTTTCTAGAAAGCGCTTAAAGCGCTGTTCGCTTGTGCGCAAAACGTCCTCGAGCGGTTTTCGTTCCGTGACGTCGCTTGTATACACGGCAACAGAGGACACATGTCCATCCGAATCGCAAACCGGGTACATCTGTATATCGTAAGATCTGTTCTCGATCTCGCCGGAGTACCGCAACGGCTTGCCTGAGCGTGCGACCTGGTTAACCCGCTCTTTGTGATACGTGGCCGGCTCGAATGGCAGAAAGTCGAATATGTTCAAGCCAACCAGCCCTTTTGCAGGCTTCCCCAGTCTCCTTGCGGCCACGTCGTTGCACGCGAGGACCACGCCCCGCCAGGGATCAATGAGCAGTGCGGACTCGCTGGGGGCATTGAGCAGAGCCTGGGCCGCCTTTTCGTTTTCCGATAGAAGCCGCACCGATTCCCTGAGGGCCTGGTTTTCCCTCGTTAGCTCCCTCGCCTCTTGCTCAAGTTCATGGTAGGTGCGTCGTTCGGGCATTGGATAGACCTCGGATTCTTTGTACTTTCATTAAGCGAATATGCTCAAGAGGAGATCAATTCCCAAATACTTCTTTAAGGAGATCGGTGACCCTTGCGGAGGGGTCTTGACGGATCTTTATCTCCTCCCGACCCAACGTAAAAAACAATCCATCTAAGGCCTTATCAGTCACATAGTCGTCGAGGGACAGGTTCATATCCCTTGCGAACGGTATTCTACTCAGCTTGTCTTCCAGAGCCTGGTAGCTCCGGGTAGCGCCGACTCGAGACATGCTGTCATGTACAATCGGCTTGAAGACCCTTTTGAGAGGGTCATAGGTCTTTTCCTTGAAATAAAGCGTTGCCTCGTTTTCCCGGCCTTGCAGGATCGCACGGGCGTCCTCGAAGGTCATCCCGGTAATCGCATCCCAAAAGATGGATTTGGCCTCAGGGGCGGCAGCCTCAGCAGCCCGATTCATACTGAGGTCGAACTCATCAAGCTGCGGCCCGAATCCGGCTGCTCTGAGCAGGCTATCGACCTTTTGGATCGATTCCGGAAGCGGGATTCGAATCTTGGGGTTATCCAGGTACCCCCCGGGTTGTGACAGGGTACGGACGGCATTTTCAGTCCCAACGCGAAGGGCTTCTTTGAGCCCCGCGACGATCTTGCTCGTTGACAACTCCTGGTCGAAACCAAGGGTCTTCTTCATTTCCCTAAGCAGGCTGTCGAGCTGAGCCTGGGTCAATGAAGCGCTACAGATAGAAAAGGTTACAAGCGAGACGAAAAGCAGCATTTTCTTGATGGTCATAATCGTTCCCCCGCAGCCAACACGTGTAAGAGGTGGATGAGACTTCTCCGAGCATCAGGTAGCGATCAGGCGTTGGTGCCCCTTCGTTGAGGATCCGCGTCAGACATCGGCGGTCTTTCCGGCGATATGCGGGAACGACCTATCCATACCCATTCAGCCGTCGGTGCCACCGGCCACTACGGCGAAGTCGGCTGTTCGAACATCCCAATATTGCAGCTCTTTTCGCGGATCCATTCTCATATTTCCTCATCGTAAAGTGCTTCCGATGCGAGATAGAATCGTCTCGGACACTAAGACGGTTTCTATCAGAAGGCGTGAAAGAAATGAATGGTGTATTTTGTGAATTGAAGGATCGTGCGGAAATGCAGTCGCAGAGGTGGACGCGAGCTCATCGGAGTGAGGATCGAGCAGAGGTCAGTTGTTAAGCATCAGGACACAGCTAGAGTCGATTCAGGAATGAGTACGTCGGTCTTATTTGAGGAACTTCGCAATCTTCAGGTGATCGAGGCAAACACTGGACCACTTGTCGATCTTCACCCAGTCTAACCTGCGTTCAGCGAGGGACCTTCTCTCCGATTTCCGCCGATCCGGGCCCCTGAAAAAGATGCGGGCGAAGCTGACCGCTTTTCGTCTATCCCGACAGGACCGCCGGTCATGGGTATGACTTTCCCTAGCGGAACTGTGTTGAGGAGTTGCTCCAGTCAGATTTTCCAGGACCATCCCCTGCTCGTTGACCCGATAATGGTGGTTTGATGTCTCCATGTCTTGACCATGATAAGGTTGCGATGTGAAAGAATACGGTTAACCTCCGCCCGTTACAGGGGCCTGAGCTAAACCGCACATCATTCCAGTATTATGATCGGAGAGATTTTTACGGAAGACAATCAGTAAAAGGTATGAAATGAACACCCATTCTCATGCATGCTGGAATCGGAATGAAGTATGAGTGCATTCGCCCACTTGGGGTTGTAGCCGTGTGAGAAGACGATTCAACGGGAAAAACGTCGCTATGATGATCCTAATCGGACGAAAATGCTCAATTAGACTGCGACAACCCCTTGAAAAATAGTTCCCAAAAAGGATCCCTACCCGGTTCCGGTAGCTGTTCAGAAGCGCCGTTTTGTACAAGAACGTTTGCGGACGCGGCGGCCTCAAATCGTCCCAGAACATGGCTTTCGATCCCGACCTCAGACCAGGTCTCAGCAACACGGTCCACCTGCTTGGGATCGACGGCCGCGAGCAGTGTGCCCTCGCTGATGGCCGCCCAAGGATCGAACTCCAGGGCGTCGGCAAGACCGGAGATGTCCTCCGGAACAGGGATGGGGTCCAGCTCCGCGTGGATCGGCAGGCCTGAGGCCGCATGCATTTCCCACAAGCCCCCGAGAACACCTCCTTCGGTGGCGTCGTGCATCGCGTGAACAGCCCCGGTGCGAAAGGCCGTGAGGGCGTCCTCGACCACGGTGATCTCTTTGACCCTCGCACAGGCGCTCTCAAGCAGCCTGCCTTCCACGGTCCCCTGTAGGCGGTCCTTGTAAAGGACCGCGAGCAAGGCCGTAGCCTCGATGGCGGGCCCCTTTGTCATCAGGATGATGTCGCCATCCCTGGCTCCACCGGGGGAGACCCACCCATCCCTGCGGCCCAAACCCCAAACCGCAACACCGCCAACCGTTGGAACGGTGACGGCATCGTACCATCCGGTGTGACCGCCTACGATGGTCATCTCAAGCTCCTCAGCGGTTTTCGAGATCGAGCTGACCAGCAGTCGGGCGTCCTCCTCGGTGGCGCTGCCGGGGAGCAACAGGGTGTAGGTCATGAATTGCGGGACGATACCGGTCACGGCCACGTCACTGGCCCCAATGTGGACGGTGAACCATCCCATGATTTCCAGAGGAAGGTTGGGGGCCGGAAAGATGGGATCCTCAGCAATCGCCATCACCTGATCGTTTCCGATGTCAAGCACGGCTGCATCCAGACCGGGCCCCGGGCCAAGCAAGACGCTGTCCGAGGCCTTGCCAACGGCACCCTGAAGGATGCGATCGAGCCTGCTTGGAGAGGGTTTACCCACTATTTTTTCACTCATGTTTGGCCTTCCTTCCCAATACCGCTTCAACGTCCTCGACCTTACCGGACAAGCGGCCCTCTGCGCCCTCACGGTCGTCGATCGAAACGGACGTCAAGACGCGCGGAGATATGTCTCTCATGAGGTCATGGCACCTTCTAACAAGAGACATAACCTCGTCCCAGGTTCCCTCGACCGTGGTTTGCATGGCGCCCAAACGATATTCAAGGTCCGATTCCTCGACCAGGGCAATAATCCGGGCCACGTGTTCTTTGAACTCTGTCCCCACCTCAAGCGGCACGATCTTAAAGCTTGCCAGCATGTTCTCTCCTCCTCGCGCAGTTCATGTCTTCTTATCCTTCATTTCAATGTGAGAGAGTACGTCGTTTGAGCGGGGTCATGTTTCTGCGGCTTTGCCTTATAGGGTACCAGCTGCGCCAAACCCGAAATTCGAAGCACGAAATCCGAAACAAATACGAAATCCGAATGTCCCAATGACAGAAACAACTTGGCCTTATGGCGCTCATGGAGCGAAAATACATGTCACAGGGTTAAGGTCTTTTGGATTTTGGTCATTTGAAATTGTTTCGTATTTCGGATTTCGTGCTTCGAATTTGGTTAAACAAAGCCAAGACCCACTAAGCACCCCCAAATGGTGTCTATGAAAAGCCCTTTCCCTCGGGCGAAGATTCTCCACCCTCTTACCGGATTAGCCCGTCGCCTCCTTCGCCTTACGCAGGGGGTCGAGCACCTCCTGTAGCACGCTTTCGTCCTTATAGGGGAGCCTCTTTTCCCAATCGTCGATGGACAGGCCGTCATCGGCGTTGAATACCCTCTGCGCCTCGGCGCGAGCCTCTTCCTCCCGACCCAGCTTCGAGTATGTGGCTGCCAGGTAGACGTGGGCAGGCCAAAATCTGGGATTTCGGTTCAGCACCCGCTCCAGGGTCGTAATCGCCTCTTCATAACGGTCTGCAAGGAAATAGGCATGCCCAAGGGTGAAGAGATAGTATATCGGATAATGCGGATTGAGGCGCATAGCCTTTTCCACCAACCCGATCGCTTCTTCAGGCCTCCCCGCCCAAGCCAAGATCTCACCGAGATCTGCGTACAGGTCGGCGCTGTTTGGATTCAGGGCGATAGCCTTCTCCTTCTCCGCGATGGCCAAGGCGTGCTCTTTTTTCCAGAGGTACACGTGGCCCAGAAGGCTGCAAGCCGGCGAAAGAGATCTTTCCAACGACATTGCCTTTTGAGCGATTTGGAAGGCCTCGTCGATGGACTGGGGGTCATGCCGCCAGCCGAAAATCCAATCCATTAGGTGCGTGAATCCCAGTTTGCTGTATGCCAGCGCGTAATCCGGGTCAATCTCGATGGCCTTTTCGAGCATCTTGCGGGCTTCGGCATTCGATTCCTTCGTGAAACGATTGAAGAACTCCTGGCCCCGAAGGTAGAAGTCGTATGCCTCCAGGCTGTCCGTGTATATCTCTTTGATTCGTTCCTGCTCCCCCTCCGTCAGTGTGACTTTCAGTGCAGACACGATCTTGCCGGTGACCTGGTCTTGAACCGCAAAGACGTCCTTCAAATCGTGGTCATACCGATCCGCCCAGAGATGCGCTCCGGTCGAAGCATCGATCAGCTGAGCATTGATGCGGGCCCTGTTGCCTACCTTCCGGACGCTCCCCTCGAGCACATATTTGGCGTCGAGCTCACGACCGATCTGCTGGACGTTTATCGCCTTACCTTTGTAAATGAACGTCGAGTTTCGTGCGATCACGAGGATGCCGGATACCTTTGAAAGATCGGTAATGAGATCGTCGGTCATCCCGTCACTGAAATACTCCTGTTGGGGGTCGCCGCTCAGGTTGTCGAACGGCAGAACCGCTAAGGAAGGCTTGTCGGGTAATGCTACAGCCATCTTTTCAGTGGCGATGAGGTCAGATTTCGGGTCGCCCTGATGCAGATAGGGTCGGTGTGTCCAGACAGCTACTGCGAGCAGGACGACGGCCAGCACGATGACCAGCCCGACCCAGACCGACCTTCGCGGCCGTGGGGCGTCTTCACCCGCCGCAGCGTTCTCTTTCTCAGGCGCCATCAGAACGCGATACGCCCGGACCGGCGCAGCGATGTTCTTCACGCGGAGTTCGCCGAGGGACTCGTAACCAAGCTTTAACTTGTTTCGCACCTGATCGTAAGCACTTCCCGATATACAGATGCCCCCGACATCGGCTTTTCCTTCCAGCCTGGCCGCGATATTGACACCGTCGCCGTAAATCCGTTTCGCTTCCTGAATGACATCGCCTAGATTGATCCCGATCCGGAATCTCATCTTCCTGTCTGCAGGAAGTTCTACGTTCCGTTGCGCAAGCTCCTTCTGAATCTCAACTGCGCAGGTCACCGCATTCACCACGCTCGCGAAGTCCGCGAGCAGATTGTCACCCGGCGAATCCACCACGCGGCCTTGGTATCTCTCGATCAAGTCGCTTATCGCTTCGCGATACGTGGTCAGGGTACGAATGGTCGCTACCTCATCCTGACCCATGAGGCGGCTGTATCCCTTGACATCCGCACTGAGGATCGCGGCCAGTTTACGTTTGAGTCGATCTTCCCTCATGAAAAACCTCATCGAGCGAAAACGCTCGAATTCCTTCTTTCGTGGTCCTTTTGTCCGTTGTTCCGAACGGGCCACTAGACTGTGAGTTTACATACATTGCCTTGCAGCAGTTTCCAAACTATCTGATAATCCAAGAAGTATGCTGAGAAAATGGTATGGTATCAGATCATAGCGCTTTTTCAGGCTGAAGTCTATTTAGGTTGTGCCCATCCGGAAATGGACGATTTCGGGCAAGTTAGCAAATCGGGCATACTCTCGAGACGCTCTCATAGTCGGTTGAAGCGCCTTTTCACGGAGGGTGTGAGCCAAGTTTCGACTGGTACAGGTTAATCGGACACACTTATGCCCTTAGTTTTATAAGCAGCGTTCTGTTTGTACTGTAATTCTGTCAGCTTGCTTCACTGCAACTTCTAGCCAGAGTCAAAAGGTTTGC
>CAZAGT010000100.1:0-14743 GCA_964484515.1 uncultured Desulfobacteraceae bacterium
CCTTGCATCTGGACATTTTCCATCAGCCTCAGAGAAATAGGTTTTTCGACAGCTTAGCTAGGGTTGCAAAATGCGCCCAAAATCATTATTCTGACTCCTGCGTATTAGGCATTTTCGCTCAATTAAGGTTGAACAAATACCGGAAAAACGACAGAAACAGCGCAGCCTATTCTCCATAGATACGCTATAATCATATCCGAGATAGCGGGCAAACAGATCAGATGAAGCGGCACTCAGGCGAGAAACGCGACTTCTGTTGATGCTAAGATGACTGTCTTTCAGGATCTGGAAAAACGGATTTCTCCGCCAGCCATCTTCTTATCTCATCTCTTGTACGTCGGAAGGCCCCTAGCTTTTCCGCATCATCGCCCACCGCAGTCGCCGGATCCTCAAAACCTTTGTGAATACGTTCCTTACCGCCGGGAAAAGAGGGGCAGCTCTCATTGGCATGATCGCAGACCGTTACGACATAGTCAAACGGACGGGAGACGAACTCCTCGACGTTTTTGGATCGATGGATCGAGATGTCAATCCCAATCTCCGCCATGACCTTGACGGCATAAGGATTGACCTCGGAAGGCTCAGTCCCCGCGCTCCAGGCTTCGTAATGATCACCGTGGAACGTATTCAATAGGGCTTCAGCCATCTGAGACCGCGCCGAGTTGTGCGTACAAACGAAAAGGACCTGCTTTTTCATGTCTTCAACTCTCATTCGGCAGTGAAGCAATACGTGCTTCCGCCCGGGCTATCCCGCCAAAGGCGGGTAAACCTTAAATCACAGATTTCATATCCTCCGTATTCCCCTGATCAAAGCTCCTCAAGCGCACATAGTCGGGTGGTTTCCGTCCATCGAAGAGGTCACAGGCACGGAAGTACTTCAGATCGTTGATCCATAGCCGGAAGTAATCTTGATCGCGCTGTATCCGCCGCAACAAGGCGAGAGGGTTTCGCAGGGCCTGAAGAAGAGGGCCGAAAAACTCCGAGGGATCGCGAAAACACTCCCAGTCGCACGCCAAACACGTGCCCCCGTCCGCTCTGCGGGCCCAATCTATTTCCCAGTACTTGCCGAGGCTCCCGTTGCCCCGGTACCCGCACGGGTAAGTATTCCCGTCGGCGGCATTGATATAGAAGAAATCGGCACCTCCCAGGCAGGGATAGGGACGCTCGGGGTGATCCGTGTATTGGCGGTAGAGGGCATAGAGGGATATCGTGGGGGAGAAGATCCGAATCCTAGACCTGAATGCAGGCACTGTATCGAGTAGGGCCTTGAGGAGCAGCGCTTTTTCTGATCTACTGAAACGAACGACTCGATCCTCTGAACTGGCTGCGTAGGTAGCCTTTAGGTCGTGTGCTCCGATTTGGATACTGATGGGATAGCAGCAGTTAACGGTCGTAAAGCCCAACGCAATAACAAAATCATAGAACTTCTCGAATGCCGACCTGAACCCTTGATAGAAGGCTTGTTCGCCGCCCTCTCGGTCGCCTGAAAAACCGCCGAGGGTTTCCATATGGTCTCCCGCCAGCTTGCGATTGATGCCGAGATTTGCAGAAGGGTAAATCCCGTACTCATGGAATACCGGCAGCGACCTTTCAATACCTCGAATCACACCCGGCAAGCCCCGCATGGTTTCATGGACCGCCGGAACGGCGGAGTCAATGCTGACCCAAAAATTGCGCAACGGAGTTGCGGCGAGGGCCTCGGCGACCCGCTCCACCCGATCTTGAAAATCCACCCTTTCAGTGTTCATGAATAGATGGCCGTTGGTCCCGGTACGGATAAACTCGATACCGGCGCGGCCGGCGTACTGCATCAGCATGGTTAGATCCTTGAGGGCCAGGAGTGGTTCGCCCCCGGTAAACGAAATGACGTTGACGCCCCTTTCAGCGGCCGCATCGATGGCGCGTTTGACATCATCCAAGGGCAGACGCGAACGCCGGTATCGTTCGGTAACCCTCATCCCGCACTGCGGACAGGAGGCATTACACTGGTCTGTCAGCTGGATGATGAGCTGGCCGGGAACCTTGCGGTGCAGAACGCCCCCCAAGAAGGCCTTAATGAGATTCATTCTCGCCACGAAAGAACGATCGCTCAGACCTGTCTCAGCTGTCTGCTTGGACGCAAGAGAGCAGAAGGGTTTGCAGCGGCCTGGCTACCGGCCAAAAGGACGGGACGCCTGCCTGGGACGTCCCCCTGCCGATCAAGAGGGTCATTTGAAATCGAGTAGCACCTTTTGGATCCATTGAATTAGTTTCCGGGGTTCCTGTAGCTCTCCCAGAGTCGCAGGTACGCCGCTTCAAATGAACGGTTTTCCATGAATTGGCGAGCGTCACGTCTCATGCGCTCCATGACTCTGGGACTATTCCTTAGATTCAACACGGCCCTCACAAAGGCCTCGCTGTCTCCAGCCGGTACAACGAGGCCCGTCATGCCGTCGATCATGTTCTCTTTCGGCCCCCCCTTATCCGTCACAATAACAGGCAGACCTGACGCTTGGGCTTCAAGCACCACGTTGCCGAACGTGTCGGTCTTGGAAGGAAATAGGAAGATATCGCTCGAGGCATAGGCCATCGCGAGTTCGTCGTCCGCAAGAAAATCTGTAAACGTCACCCGATTGTCTCCGAGCGCCTTGCGCATGTCTTCGAGATAAGGGCCATTGCCGACCATGATCAAGCGGATGTCGCTGCGCAGGACGCTCAACTTCTTGAAGACATCCACGAGCACATGGAGGTCTTTTTCCCTGGAAATCCGGCCTACATACAACAGTTTAAATTCCCGGTCGTCGAGACCGAATCGATCCGCGAAAAACCCGTTCCGTCTTGAAGGGTTGAAGCGGTTGATGTCGACACCGCGGGGATAAAACCGGATCTTTTCCTTTACAATGCCCCTGTCAACGAGTTCGTCCCCCGTGACTTTTGATGGTACATACACGACATCCATTTGATTGTAATACCATACCGTGTATTTCCACATCATGTCTTCCATGGCACTGTCTTCGGTGAGTTCGCTCGCATACTGGGGTAGTGCTGTATGGTAGGTGCCGTAGATCGGCAGCTTGAGGATGCGCGCGATGGCCAGTGCGGCCAGACCAATCGGACCGGGGGTGGCCGAGTGAATGTGAGTGAAGTCCTGTTCGTAGCAGTAGTTCAGCATCCCCAAGACCGGTGGGTAGTAGAGTTTCAAATCGGGGTACTCGGGCATTGCAGAGGTACCGATCGGTGTGAAGTTAACGACCCGCGCAGGATCCGCCTTCGGTCCGCAGGTAATCAGGGTGAGCTGTTTCTTGTTCTTACGGGCTATCTCCACCTGCATCCGAAGTGTCAGCGCCACCCCATTCACTTCGTGGTAGGTATCGGTGAAATGAGCGATCTTGAGTCTTTTGCGCGCCGGCGCCGGCCCCTGTTTGCGGAAGCGTTCGTGGCAGTCTCGGCAGAATTGTCGATCCCTCGTAAAGAGGGTGTAGCCCAAAAGGTAAGGCGCCAACATCGTGTAGAGTGACCCCACCGAACCGATCGAATGAAAGATGTCGAACAAGTTCGCGCCCGAGAGGCTCTCAAGAATGGAGTCGGCGAACTGGTGTAACACCCGCTCGGAGAGCTGGTTGACGAATTGATACCAGATCTCCTCCATTCGCACAGGCCGATTATCGTCTTCTCTGCTCATCTCGTGCAAGCGGGGGTCGCTGAAGATGATCTCCCGGGCCTCCTTGATGAACAGAGCCTGGGTCGTCTTGGGTTTGGATCGGAAGATCTGGTTCGCGCGCCGAGAGGTGATAGCGCTCCGAAGCCGATTCATCAAGCCTTCCTCCTGCTCGGATGCGGGTAGGAGCGCGCGGTCTGCAAATTTCAGCAAGAGTTCTCCACTGACGTAGCGCCCGAGCCCGAAGCGATTCTTGTAGAACTGATAGGCGATGCTGTAAATGTTGTGTGCCATGGTGCGGGGGTTCGAACCGTGGCCCTGCACCTCTGCTCCGCCGCGCTTCACTATCTCCAAGAACCCCTGGGTTGTCGACACCCCGCTGACTTCCGTATATATGCTTGCCACATTGAGAGACGAATGATCGTCCGATCCACCTACAAGTCCCTTTTGCCACGGTTTTGGGTGAGGCGGGACCAGATCGTACTTATCAGCCAGATGCAGGAGTTCTTCCTCGGTCAGGCCGTTTAGGATTTCCGCCAGGATCGTATTCTGATACTGGTCGCGAGAACCGTTCAATTCGAAATTCCTGAAGAGCAAAAGGCATTGTTCGAAATGACGAATGTTCAGCTTATCGTTGACCGAGTAGAGTGGATGGGCTAGCACATGAACGATATCCTCCTGGTTCAAATAGGTCACCAAGTCAAAAACGCTCTCTCGTAGCCGAGAAATGTCTTCGTGCTGACGTTCGTCGATGTCATAGGCCAAAACGTGGAGCTTGCAGTGGTCTCCAGGGAAATAGGTCGTTATCTCTTCGCTGACGAAAGTATCCTCGAGATGCGCGATCTCAAGGCTCCCCGCGAGTGTATTGTGATCGGTCACAGTCACGAGGTTCATGCCCCTTTTCTTCGCGATCGCGTAGATTGCCAGCGGTTCGGAATAACTCTCGGCGCAGCCCAGTTTGCGCAAAACCCACTCAGAGGGCCGCTTCGAGAACTTGGAATGCATGTGAAGATCGACTCTGACGTTCGTGAGTGTCATATTGGACACCTCCGGTGATGTCTTGTTACGAAGTGTGGTTCCGATTATTCAATCAATATGGTTTCAGCGGCTCGCACCTTCTGGCCCGGCCTGACCTTGACGGTCATGGAGTCTTTCCACGTGGTGACGATATCGACTTGCGACCCTATCTTGATCATACCGAAGATCTGTCCCTTCGTTACGGCCTCGCCCCGGGAGACACGCGACTCAATGCCGCGCACGCTCCCCCCTGCTATCTGAACCACATAGCAGGAGATCGGTTCGTCGCGAAAAAATCCCCTGATCTTCGTAACGCTCCGCTCATTGTCGAGGATGTGAGGACTGTTCTCGTAGATAGGAAGGCGCTTCATGAGCGCCCGCCAATGCATCGAGCCCATGTGATGGTTCTTCACCTGTGCCGGATGGTGACGCACGAATTCGATCTCGCCACTCAGCGGAATGCGGTTATAATGCACATCAAAGGGGCTCATGAAGACACCGATGAGCAGTTTGGCCTCGGTGAGATCCTCACGCACTATGTCGCTCACGCTTACCTCACGATTGTTTTTCATGGAGATGATCGGCACTCGCGGAGGGACCCGTTTGACGTAGACGACCCGACCGTCGGCCGGGCTCACGACGTTCTCCCCGGTCGGGCTCGTGCGGGTAGGATTGCGAAAAAACCAGACGTAGCGCCAAAACAGGAATAGGAGCAAGAAGATCAACAGGAGCAAGACGGTGCCGGCTATCATAGCTGCAGGTGATTCCATGCCTCATCCTCCAAGACATGCACGATTGCGACACCTGAGGCAAAGGGGAAATCTATGATCTCAAAATAGTCCTTCTGCCGCTTGATGAGCTTGAGCCAGCGTCTCACACCCGAATTACGAACGATCTCCCTGATGTATATGTTCGTGTCGTGCAAAAAGACATACGTATTCTTCTTGGCATGCTTTAGGACCTCAACGAAGTCGTATCGCACGTGACCATAGGAATGATTCCCATCAACAAAGGCGAGGTCTATTTTCGGGAGTCCAAGGGCCTTGAAGCGCGGAAAGAACTCTTCCGCCTCGAGCTTGTAGTGGGTGACCCAGTCACTGACGCCGAACTGGTCGAAGTGCTGCTCGACGCGATTGGGATCATCCCAGTTGCCGCGCCCGCCGACGGTCTTGAAAGGCCCGTGTTTAAAGACGTCATAGGAGGGATCGACAAAAGAGAGCCTCCCCTTGGCGTTATCCTTCAGCCCCAGGGCGAAACAAACGACACTAAAGCCGAACCCTGATCCGATCACCACGACATGGTTGGGCCGCAGAGCCCGTACGATCCCATAGTAGACGAAGCCGAATCCTAAGTTGAGATTTGCCGGTCTTTCGTGATGACCCAGCGGCTTGGCAAACCTGAATATGTTCTGGATGAGATCAGAGTTCAGGCTGAAGTTCTGCAAATAGAGACTCCCATTACAATACTCAATAGGTATTATAGGTTGAAATTGTTTGGGTTGCGTTAGCTGTAAAAGAGTTCTTTGTTAGCGGGAAAGGCTGAAGGTGGGACGTTCACGGCATTATGGGGATCTGCGGCGGAGAAAACGACTAAGGGAAGACGACACGTCGTCGTACCCAAAATCAAGGGAATCACCGATGATAGAGCATGGATCAAAAAAGCCCCTAAGACGTTGCAGCTTGGGGGCCATTTGACTTAGGGGCTCTCAAAATGGGAATACAGATCCCGATGCATTGATGTGACGATTATCGATCGTTAATATTAGGCCATTATTGCGAAAATATTAGATTTTGATGAAGACATAAGAAACGAAATTCAGAAAAGCGAGACGCCGGTCCTTAAAGCCTCTCGATGAGGCGTGTTTTCCCGGTACGCTCGCTGGCGTCAGCGAAGTACCCGTGATCCTTAGGATGATATGTATAGGAAGGCAAAAATTTATGGGAGAAGATGCGTATGCTGTCCCGAAAAGTCGGTTTTTTCTGTTGTAAGGGACGCCAAAGGCCCCACAAACCCTAACACACTCCTCGTTTTCCGAATCCCAGGCGAAAATGGAGTAGGAGGTTGGAAAGAGGGGCTGCATCAATTGACACTTAGGTTGTCAACCTGATGACAACTAGGTTGACATACACCGACGCCTATCTCAGGCCATATTTCCGTGGCTGATGGTAATTGCCTGGCAACTAGGTTGACATAACATTAAGCCTCACCATCCACAGGGAGATGACGCATCTCCAGGGCCTGATCACTAACAGAAAGTGATTTCAGCATCTTATGCATAAACGCGCCGCGCGTCCTTCCGCCATCCAAGTTGGCATCTTCATTGCGATCCATACGAATGAAAGCCTAAGGGGTAATGAAAACGAAAGGAGGATGTCGAGATGGAAACCGCCATTGTGCTCTTAGATTCAAGGGTGAGCGTAGACACACCGAAAGAGCTAGGTATTCGCGCCGGCCGTGAACCGGAGTCTACAACCGATAACAGACACAGGAGAAAACCCTATACGAGGCGTGCCCGTGAGCTGTATCACAAGCTCGTCTCTTTCTTCAGAATCGGGCATGACTACGACTGGGAGGAGCAGTACAGAGAATACAGCGAATACTGGAAGGCCTACTTCGAGGCCCCCAACCTGCACTAACCGACTCGCCGCCGGAAACTATGGTCGTGCTTGCAACCAGAGATGAGACGGTCTCGATCATTGATTGCGGGCCAGCGCCTACGTCATCGAAGGCGTACCGAACTATTCGTCTTGCCAAAGGTATTTCGATATTCCCATCTCGCCTTATTGACCTCCCCCAAGAATCTTCAGAAAAAGAATAGTCAAGCTGAGCGCAACAGAATGCTCCCTGATCGACGCTTCTTTCCATTGGTTTTGTTCAGATCTTCGCAGTTAGCTCCGGGCTTCATCTCGTATAAAACTTCATGAAATGAGGTCGTTGATACCTTATCACCGTTTGGACCTGAGCTTACGCCCTTAGGGGCTCGTGACTCGTCACTAATCTCAAGGACCACAGACGACGGGCCTTAAGGGTTTTCGCTCCATTTCATCTGAATAGCAGATTTGGCAGGAATAGCGCAATCTGAGGGATAAAGGTCACCAGCAATAGCGTCAGCAGTAGTGGGATAAGAAAAGGGATTGTCCTCTTTACGACGTCGATGAACGGGACGCCGGTGATTTCTCTGACGATATAGAGGCACATACCAAAAGGTGGCGTCACTGCTCCGATGAGCAGGTTGATAACGACGATCAACCCGAAATGCACCGGATGCACACCCAGGTCTTGCATGAGTGGGTATAGCACCGGCACCATAATGAGCAAGATCGCCGTCGTTTCCAGAATGGATCCGAGGATCAGCAAAATGATATTCAGAATAATCAGGATGCCCCATTTGCTTGTGCTGATGGCCATCATGAAAGTCGCCAGTTTCGAAGGCAAATCATTGATCGCGACGAGCCAAGATAGGGGAAAGGACGCCGTAATGACGAATACCAGGATCCCAACCATGATGAGGGTTTCTTCGAAGACCTTGATGAGGGTTCGAAACGTCAAGTTGCCGTAGAAAAGCGCGAGGAATAATCCATATACAACACAGATGGCACCCAATTCAGTAGGCGTCGCAGCTCCTAAGAGCATTCCGGCAACAAGTATGACCGGAGTCAGCAGCGCCGGAGCAGCCCTCAGGAATTTCTTCATAATCGTCCGCAGGGACTGTCTTTTGTAGACGGTCCCGGTCTGCCTGCCGGTCGCTGCAAGGAAATAGATCAAACCCATCAGACAGAAGCCCATAATCAGACCAGGTATGAATCCGGCCAAAAAGAGTCGCGCCAATGAAATCGATGATATCACAGAAAATACAGCCATAATGACGCTGGGGGGAATGATAGGACCCACGATGGAAGAGGTTGCGGTTACCGCCGCAGCATAATCTAGGCGGTAGCCGGCCTTTCGCATGGCTTGAATCTCTATCATACCCAAACCGGCCGCATCCGCCTGGGCGACCCCGGAGATTCCGGCGAATATGATGCTTGCGATCACATTCACATGGGCGAGGCTGCCTTTGATATGCCCTACGATACTGAGCGCGAAGTCGAAAATGCGGTCGGTTAACCCGGTTCTATTCATGAGTTGACCGGCCAAGATAAAAAGCGGGATAGCCAGAAAGGGGAATGAGTCCAGCCCATTGACCATCCGCTGAATCATGATCGTCAAAGGGAGATCACCCCTGGCCATGAGATTGACGAGGGCCGTCAGGCCTATCGAAAAGGCCACCGGAACGCCCAAGAATATAAGACCACATAGTGTGGCAAAGATAACGGCAATTCCCATCAGCGATTGCTTTCCATTGCGTCGTTATGAAGCGGTGTTTGGGTCGGGGATATCCCGCTGCAAAGGCTCGGAGAGGTGATACAACAAAAAATATATACTCGTAATCACCATCGATAAACAAGAAACCAGAAACGGCACTGAGAAGAAGTATCTCCGGGGAAGATTCACAGGCAAGGCTATCGTGTGCTGCGCCCCCTCCATAACATACTGAGTCAAGCCATTTTTTATGAGTACGATGAGGAAGAAGATAATACTGCAAGAGGTGAGTATGGTCAGGACCTTTTGCACCACGATAGGAAATTTCTCAAAAAGGGTCGTGACCCGAATATGCCTCCCCTTTATAAGCGCATAGGCCGCTCCAAGGTAAACGGACCAAATAAAGCAGTAGGTGGAAAATTCCTCTACCCAAACCAGAGGTTTGCCAAAGGCATATCGCGATACTACCTGGCCAAAGATACACACCACGATGGTCAACTGGCAGATGATTCCCAGAGCAAGCTCGAGGATGCCGAGGGCAAACAGACATGAATCATATTTTTTCAACAGGGCTTTCACAATCCGTCTCTCCATTTGACTTCCCGGTTCTCCACCCGAATCCCGTGGCCTATTGAATCCTCTGGATTTCATCATAAAGCCCTTTGCGCCACAGCCCCTTGTCTTCCATTGCGGCGGTTGCATTTCGTACTTTTTCCTGCCATGGCCGTGCATCGAAAGACCTGACCACATTGGCCCCTTCGGCCTCCATCTTCTTCAGATCATCCTCTGTTTCCTTATCCGATTGCTTGATCATGTATTCCAGTGCCGCCCAGGCAGCGATCCCAACTTTCTGCTGCAAATCGGGTCCCAGGCGCTCATACATCGCCCCGTTCATCATCAGGAAATAGGTGGACATGAGGTGGGCGGTGACCGTCACGTTTCCCGTAGGCTCATGTATCTTAGCCGCATAGGCGGCGCTGGGCGGCCCTTCACAGGCGTCAATGAGCCCTTGTTTTAGCGCCATATACACCTCAGACCACGTCACTCGTGTCGGTCGTGTCCCAATCGCTTCCCAGAGCCTCAGGTAGCTCTCTATTTCAGGAACACGCATCTTGATATTCTCCATATCCTTCAGACTGGTTACCGGTCTCTTGCTGAATAGGATTCGTGGTTGGGTTGGGACCGCGCCCAGTATTTTGACATGATACTTCTTTTCGAACTCTGAGATCATCCCTTTATATATGTCGGATTTCAAGAATTTGGAGAAATGCTCCTTATCTCGAAAAGTGAACCCCCAGCCAAGGATGTTGAAATCCGTCATCCAGTTCGCCAACCACACCAGCACATCGCCGTAAACATGTTGAGTTCCGGCCATGGTGCTCTGAATCTGGGCGATATCGCCTCCCAGTTGATCCGCGGGATAGAAACTGACCTTTATTTGACCGTTGCTCTCCTTTTCCAGGGTTTCGCAGAAGAGCCTGTTGGCCCGGTCAAGCAAAGATCCCACAGCATCGGAACCGCCAAAGATCAATCTATACTTGGCTTGTGCTTCACCGTTCATGGTTACCGCAACCAGGGTAAACGATAGAATCATAACCAGCTGTTTCATTCGTAGCATGATAGGACCTCCTTTGGTTGATTCATCTTATTCCTGCGGCCACTCGTATGTAGATGTAAACTGCTGAGGCTGTCGGAAAACACCCATCTGCCGTTCGACAGGCTCACGGTCCTGAGCAGAGTCGAAGGACTCACGGCCCTGAGCGAAGCCGAAGGGCGGCCTTACCGTCATCCCTCGTCACTGCGGCGTACACGAAAGGCCCAAGGCGCAAGTCACAAGGTCAAAGGCAATAATAGATTCGTCATCGTCTTTCCTCGAACCTCGAGCCTCGGACCTCTAACCTGAAACGTCGTATGCCTCATTCCTCGGGATTTAGGGAGCCTTGCATCTTGGCATTTTCCCTCAGCCTCAGAGAGAAAGGTTTTTCGACAGCTCCGCTAGAAGTCAGTCCCGCCGCTGCAACGGGGCGATCGAAAGACCTCTTTTCTCTAGCCGTTCCTGCGGTTCCAACGATCATGGTTTGATCCGCCTTCTCCATGCGAGATTATTCTGTTTGGGCCGAATTGGTTTGGTTAGGGAACAACCGGAAGACTTGATGAAGGCGGAGTGAAAGTCAAGTAAAATCCTGGCCCTTCTCTTGGCAACTATTGGTGTGGCAATTAGACAGAAGAAGGAATTTTCATCAGCATGTCATTCCTGGGGGGCGGGATCTTTGAGCAGCATCCTCGACTTTTGAAGTGTTGGGGGAGGTTACAGGATTAGGCTTCCCTGGTAGGCTACTCTTTGAATCGATAACCGACGCCCCGGACCGTCTCGATGTACTTCCCGGCAGCGCCAAGTTTTTTACGCAGTCCAACGATTTGCACGTCGACGGAACGATCGGTCACGGGGTAATCGTCGCCGCGTACCGCATCAACGATTTGAAAACGAGTGAACACCCACCCCGGTCGACGGGCAAGGAAATGAAGGATTTGAAACTCGGTAAAGGTCATATGAACCGGCTTTCCACCCACCAGCACCTCGTGGCGACCCGGGTGGATCACTAGGTCATGGATTCGCAGCACGGTTGCGTCCTCGACCGGCTCTTTCTTCTTTCTGCGCAGCACCGCCCGAATCCTGGCAATCATGATCTTGGGGCTGAAGGGCTTTGTGATGTAGTCGTCCGCGCCGAGCTCAAGGCCGGTCACGATATCAGCCTCTTCACCCTTGGCCGTCAGCATCACGATCGGAACGCCCTTGGTGGCTTTGTCGCCTTTGATCACCTTGGCCACCTCCAACCCATCGATTCCCGGAAGCATGAGGTCCAAGAGGATGAGATCCAGAGGCTCCACACGTGCTGTCTTCAATGCCTGCTCGCCGGACGTCGCACGAATAACCTGATATCCTTCCCGATCTAGATTGAAGCTCACCAGTTCAAGGATATCCTCCTCATCCTCAACGACGAGAATACGTTCTTTACTCATTGTAGCAATTCCCTCACCGCTGTTGTTCATGGCTCGTCGGCTGTTGAGAAAAAAATGGTCCTATTAGGACCCAACCCTGTCATAATTCTTTTGCCTCGGACAGGCTAATTCAGCAATGTTCATTTTCTGTTAGAGATCTGTTAGAGATTCTTGAGGGTAGCTCTCAGGGCGTGTCGCGAGCCTTCATTATCGTTGGCCATGGAGGCTCGCTGCTCCAGCTATTTTGATTTGCCCGCCGAGTCAAGGAGCGCTTTCAGCACGGCCTGAGACAGGTTCCGACTACTCCAGGTGGCCCCGGTCACCACATCAACGTCGGTCGTCTGTTTCCGGATCATGTCGCCGATCAGAGGTTCTACCATGTATTGGTACTTCTTGCCGCCATTCCCGTGATAGAGGATGTCTATATCGGCGATCTTGCCGCGGGATATGGTCACGGCGACAGTGACGTAGAAGTGCTTGCCCTCGTAAACACCGTCTTTCAGAAACAAGGGCTTCCCGCCGTAGGTACCCTCTTTGAAATGCTGTTTGCTCGCCGCGACCGGTACCGCGATGAAAAATACCAGACAGACATAGATTAGGAGCCCTTTGGTCATCAATCTCGTATTCCCTTCATCATGAGATGTGTTCAGCTAAAACGCTCTTTGTCCGTCGTCCTTTGCCCGTTGCCAAAAACAAGGCATTGCAGTCCGACACTCTATTCCGTCAGCCTCATCGATACTGCTTGGGGGTGATGTGGTGTCGCTTGACCTTGTACCCGATAATTCGTTCGGTGGTCTGGAGTGCCTTGGCCGCCCGCCGCATGTTTCCCCGGCTGGTCTTGAGGGCGTCGATGATGAATTCCCTTTCAAAGCTATCGACACTATCCTTTAACGATTGCGTTTGTTGCGTCCCGGTATCCTCCGCTGTTTGCAGGCTGGGCGGCAAGTGGTAGCCGTGGATGACTTGATCCTCGCACAACAGGACGGACCTTTCCATACAGTTCTCAAGCTCTCTCACATTACCCGGCCAGTGATATTGGGTGAGGGCATCGATCGCAGGCGTCGAAATCCGTTTGATATTCTTGTGGTACTCCTTCGCATATTTTTCAAGGAAGTAGTCGGCTAGCAGGAGCAGGTCCGCTTCTCGCTCCCGCAATGGAGGCAGGTAAATCGGGTATACATTGAGGCGATAGAACAGGTCTTCACGAAAGGCTCCGGCCTCGACGCTGTGCGCAAGATCTTTGTTGGTCGCTGCGATCAAACGGACGTTGACCTTGATGCTCTTGGTTCCGCCGAGCCGTTCCATTTCGCGTTCCTGCAACACGCGCAGGAGCTTGCCTTGGCTCTCAAGATCGAGCGAGCCGATTTCATCCAGGAAGATGGTACCGTTGTGGGCAATCTCGAACTTACCCTCCTTCTGACGGTTCGCCCCTGTAAAGGCCCCTTTCTCGTAGCCGAACAACTCGGCCTCCACCAGATTGGCCGGCAACGCGGCGCAGTTCACCTTTACAAGCGGGTTATTGGCGCGCAGACTGTTATAGTGAACGGCATTGGCAACCAGTTCTTTCCCCGTTCCACTTTCGCCAAGCAGGAGAACATTCGCATTGCTTTTGGCCACCTGGGTGATCAGATAGAAGACTTCCTGCATCTTGCGGCTGTTGCCGATGATGTTGCTGAAGCTGTACTTCTTGCTGAGCTCCTTTCGAAGTCGCAGGTTCTCCTCGTTCAGCTGCTCGCGATCCTGTTGGATTCTTTCGAGCAGAGCAACCTTCTGGGCAATCAAGCCGCTGATGATCGTCAGGAATCTGACATCTTCCTGCATAGGCTCCGAACCCTTGAAGATCCGGTCGACGCTGAGGGCGCCGATGACCCGCCGTGTCTCCTTGATCGGTACGCAGATGAAAGAGATCTTCGATTTTTCGATTCGTTTCCGGGCCTTCGTCCGATCGAGGAAGAGCGGTTCGTCCTCAATGTCCGGTACCGCCATCGGCCGCCCGGTTTCGATGACGCGCCCCGTAACGCCCTCCCCTAGCTTATAACGCCCCCTCGTCTTCTCCTGCGATGAGATGCCGTGGGCGACTTCAATGTGGGCTTCTGACGTGTCGGGGTTGAGAATCGTGATCGAGCCACGGTTCATCCCCATATGTTGCGAAATGAGTTCGAGGGCCTTATAAAGGGCGACTCTCAGGTCGAGCGTAGCGTGGAGGGCCTTTGTTACTTCATAAAGGCACGTCACCTCGTCTGGTTTCGGTTTTGGGCTTCCTGCAGCCATGGTCATATCCTCGCGCTGGGGGCAGACTCGTCCTCTCCACCTTCAGCGAACGTCCCGGCACTCAAGAGCACATCCGTTGACAGCGCGGCAAAAAAGGCTTGAGATTCCCTCAAGCCGTGCCTCCGGACTTGATCCGGGATCGACATGCCGAATTCTGACTTGTTGGAGCACCGCCAGCGTCGTCTCTGAAAAACAATCCAGGGTAGCAATCCGTTCTTGACGCTACATACAAAATTGTAGGAAGCTGCGCAACCTCTTTTTGCAGGGCAAGTTGGCAATCCTCGGGGAAAGAGGTACATCGCGCTCCTGCAAAGGCCTACAGGCAGGTTTACCCTAACGTTGCAAAAGTCGAGGATGCTGCAGATTCAGGCGCCGAGGGTGCAGTCCCGACGCGTCGGGATAACCTATCGCAAGCCTTTACCCGCCTAGGACGGGCTGAGAATCCGCCAGAGGCGGACAAGCGCAGAAGATGCGGTATCATCGGCTTTCCCGAAGGGTAAACAACACAGCGTCTTT
>CAZAGT010000101.1:0-12088 GCA_964484515.1 uncultured Desulfobacteraceae bacterium
CTCAAACCTCAAGCCCCAGGCCTCAAACCGGAGAATTCTTACGCCTCGGTGAAAATCCTTGTGCGGCCTTGCTCAGAGGTAAAATGGCCCATTTCTGAGTTTGGAATCGTGCCGGGTGCGTGTTGTCATTCCTGGATGGATGCGGGCTAGAAATGGGGCGTTAGTAGCGAAGGCCCTGAGCACCTCCATCGGGCTGCGTACATGTGAGTTGGCAGGCGAGTCAGCGGTATGGCATCATTGGGTTATCACGGTAACTTCAGCCTTCGACCTCAACGCCTCATTCAAGGCAAGGCGCGGAAGCGGCGCCCGGAAATCATCAGCAGGACCGGCTCCTTTTCCACCTCACCCTGCTCGTCGAAGGCGATCCTTCCGGTGATACCGTAGAAGCTCTGGTCTTCCAGGAGTGCCTTTTGAAAATCCAGCCTGGTTTTGATCTTCCCGTTTCTGTCGATATCCTTTAAGAACATGACGGTGTCATAGGCGTTGGCGGCGAGGACTCCGGGGTCGGAATCGAAGTTGTCACGGTAGCGCTCCACGAACCGTATCGTCCTCTCAGATTCACTTTCTAGGAAGAACCCTGACGGGAAAATGGCCCCCTGAACATAGTCGCCGGCCATTTCTATCAGATCCTTGGATTCCCAGAGGCTGGTGCCGAGGTAGGGGACATTGAAGACATTGTGATACGGGAATTGCGGGGCTATCAGGGCAACCTGTTGGTAGTTGTCGGGAATGAAAACGGCATCGAAGTCAATGATGGGCGGCGGTTCTTCCTCCTCTTCCGCTTCGGCCTCTTCGGTGTCGGGCGTCAACGCTGCAGGCAATTCCGACTCATCGTCTGACGCTGGCGGCGCGTCGAGCTCGTCCTTTTCACCGGGCCCCAGAGCGTCCGTCGTGTCGGATTCCGCTTCCGCTTTGCGGGCCGCCGCCTCCATTGCCGCGACCATCTTCTTCACGGATTCCGGTCTCGGGTAGTATAAACCCACCATTTTCTTGACCTCGTCCGCGAAATCGGTCTGATCCGGCGCATAGGATTCAACGGCGGTGATAACCCCGCCCATCTCTTCCGTCCGATCCCAGAAGAGGTTCATGAGATAGCGACCGTAGGAGTTGTCCGGATACAGGATACCGAATCGGTGCCACGCCCTTTCCTGGATGGCCAGTTCGAGAAGCCTTGCAACCTCCTTTGCGGGCGTTATGTAATTACGAAATACCATATCGCCTTCCGCGCAGATGTCGGCCTTCTGGGTCATCGTGATGATCGGAACCCGCAGTTCCTGAGCTTTTTGGGCAGCGGCCAGCGCGGTCTTACTGGACAAGGGGCCGATAATGGCAATCACCTTTTCGTTCTTGACCAGGTCCTCCACGGCGGCGATGGTTGCTGTGACCTCGCCCTTTGTGTCACGGATGACCAGTTCGAGGTCAGGCTCCGTCTCCTCCGAGCTGTCGGTGACCTTCATACCGAGAAGGAGGCCGTTCAATACCTCCTGCCCATAGATGGCGAAGGACCCGCTGAGCGGCAGAAGACAGCCAATGACTCCCGCCTCGACGGAAAGCTCTGCCTCGATTCGCTTCAGGATCTCTTGCCCCTTCTCAACCCAAGCTTCTTCGGGTGTGGAGCGAATCAGGGCCATGGCCGAGTTCTTGGCATCTTCCAGATCATTCTGCTCCAAATAGAGGTTCGCCATCCGGTAATAAATGATCGGTTCGTAGTCGGTCCCGGCTGCGTCACGACTCATCTGACGCAGTTCGTCCAACGTGCTTGTTTCGATCAGCCCGTTGATTCGTTCAACAAGCGATGCACGCCGATCAGGCACATCCCTCAGGGTATCGATGGCCTGCAGCCAGACTTGAAAGGCCTTAGCGATCTCCCCCAAGGCCTTATAATTGCGCCCCTTGACGAAGAGCATTTCTCCTCTCAGGGGATGCTCGGGATATCTCCTGAGCCATTCGGTGGCGATCTCATTTGAGCGCTCGTAATCCCCGAGGCGGTAATAAGTTTGGGCGATATCGTATCTCACCACCGCTGCATCGGGATGGCCCGGGTATTCATTGTCGACCCGTTTGAAGAGGTCGAGGGCCTCTTCAAATTGGCCTTTTCGAAATCGGATCGTGGCCATCCGGTAGAGGGCGATCCTCGATTGGTCGCCCTTCGGGTATTGATCGAGGTAACGCGCGTACCCTTCCAAGGCGCTGTCATAGTCTTCGGCCTGGAAGTCCCGCTCTGCCCTTTGAAACACCTCAGGGTACTCCACCCTCTCGACCGGCGGTTTTTCCACACCCTTGGGCAGACACCCAAACAAAAGAGAAAAGGCCACCCCCGCCACGAGGACGAGGGCGGCCTCACAATGGACAGCGCGTGCCGATTTCACTTCTTCACTTCCTCAAAATCCGCATCAACGACGTCATCATCCTGAGAGGCGCCGCCCGTTGAGTGAGAGGCGCCTCCGCCGCCGGCCGCCTGGGCCTGCTCCGCAGCCTTGGCATACATGCTCTCGGCCAACTTGTGGGATGCCTGCGTCAGTTCCTCGGTCGACTTCTTGATCTCGTCGGTATCCTCGCTCTCCATCGCCTGCTTGAGTTTTTCGATGGCTCCGTTGATCTGAGACTTTGTCGACTCGTCGAGGTTGCCTCCCGCTTCCTGCATCGATTTCTCGGTGGAATAGATGAGCGAATCAGCCATATTGCGGGCATCAACGAGTTCGCGTTTCTTCTTGTCCTCTTCGCTATGCAATTCGGCGTCCTTGACAAGCTTTTTGATCTCTTCTTCGGAGAGGCCGCTCGAGGCCGTGATTTTGATGGACTGCTCCTTTCCGGTCCCCATATCTTTGGCCGAGACATTCACGATCCCGTTGGCGTCGATATCAAAGGTGACCTCGATCTGAGGTACACCACGGGGGGCGGGCGGAATGCCAACCAGCTGAAACCGACCGAGGGTCTTGTTGTTGTTCGCCATTTCACGCTCGCCCTGAAGCACGTGGATTTCGACAGCGGGCTGATTGTCGGCGGCCGTTGAAAAGATCTGGCTCTTCTTGGTCGGGATGGTCGTGTTTTTCTCGATCAGTTTGGTGAAGACACCACCAAGGGTCTCGATACCGAGTGAAAGCGGAGTCACATCCAGCAGCAGGACATCCTTAACGTCGCCCCTGAGGACACCGCCCTGGATGGCGGCACCGACGGCCACCACTTCATCGGGGTTGACCCCCTTGCTCGGCTCCCGGCCGAAGACCTCCTTCACCTTTTGCTGAACCTTCGGCATCCGGGTCATACCGCCCACCAGAATGACCTCGTCGATCTCGCTCGCCTTGATGCCTGAATCCCTAAGGGCGATATTACAGGGCTGAACAACCTTTTCGATCAGGTCGTCGACCAGGCTCTCCAATTTGGACCTGGACAATTTGAGGTTGAGGTGCTTCGGGCCGCTCGCATCAGCTGTGATGAAGGGCAGGTTGATATCCGTCTCTGCGGAGCTGGACAGCTCCATCTTGGCCTTTTCGGCGGCCTCTTTCAGCCGCTGCAGGGCCATCTTGTCGGTACGCAGATCGATCCCCTGGTCCTTTTTGAATTCGTCTGCCAGGTAGTCAACGATGCGTAGGTCAAAGTCCTCACCCCCCAGGTGCGTGTCTCCATTGGTGGCCTTGACTTCAAAGACACCATCGCCGATTTCCAGGATGGAGATATCGAAGGTGCCGCCGCCCAGATCAAACACGGCAATCTTCTTGTCCCCCTTCTTGTCCAGGCCGTAAGCCAAGGACGCCGCGGTGGGCTCGTTGATGATCCTTTCCACTTTCAGCCCCGCGATGCGGCCCGCATCCTTGGTGGCCTGGCGTTGGCTGTCGTTGAAATAGGCCGGGACTGTGATCACCGCTTCCGTCACCTGCTCTCCCAAGTAATCCTCGGCTGTCTGCTTCATCTTCTGCAGGATCATCGAGGAGATCTCCGCCGGACTGTAGTCCTTGCCCCGAGCCGAAACCTGCGCGTCACCGTTGGAGGCCTTGGTTATCTTGTATGGAAGCACCTTAATATCCCTTTCAACCTCGGGTGAACTGTACTTCCGCCCAATGAGCCGTTTGACGGCAAAGATGGTATTATCGGGGTTTGTGATAGCTTGTCTCTTGGCGATCTGGCCGACCAGTCGCTCGCCTTTTTCGTTAAAGGCGACGATGGAGGGAGTCGTTCTGCTTCCCTCTGCATTGGCAATCACGACCGGGTCTCCACCCTCCATCACCGCCACGCAGGAATTCGTCGTGCCAAGATCGATGCCGATTATCTTACCCATGTTGACCTCCTTATAGGAACAAGACCTTATTCATCTTCTTTTTCGAAGGACTCATTTTCGTTGGTGTCGCTTTGCGCGGCGCCCCCGGACTGGCCTTTGCTGACGACGACCATCGCAGGGCGGATCAGCCGTTCATTCAGGGTGAATCCCTTTTGAAGCTCGTGGAGGACCGTCCCCGGTTCGACCGAATCATTTTCCTCTTGGGACACAGCGTGATGAACGCACGGATCAAACCGTTCCCCTTTGGCAGTGACCTCCTTCAAGCCTGATTTTGACAACGTGTCTCTAAGCCCCTTGAGCGTCAGCTCCACACCGTTCCGGATCGCTTCCGCAGAACTTTCGTTATTCGTATGAGCAATGGCCTTTTCTAGATTATCCAGGACCGGCAGAAGCTCCTTGACCAGGCTTTCATTTGAATACTTGATCCACTCCGCCTTATCTTTCTGATTCCTCTTTTTGATGTTTTCAATCTCGGCCTGGGACCGCAGATAGAGGTCCTGATTCTTATCCGCCTGCTCCCGCGCTTCTGCCACTTTCTCAATGAGCTCCGCCTTGCTCATCTTCTCCAGTGGCTTCTCCTCGGTCTTTACGTCCTTTTCAGCGGACTCTTCCGCTTCCGGGACGGGTTCAGACTGAGAATGCTTTTTATATTTTGCGCTTACATGCTCTTTATCTTTGTCCATAGAACCTGTCCGATTCCGTTCCTGCATTATCGTTCATGATCTAGCAAAATCCAAGCCGCGCAAGGCTTCACACCATGGTCGTCTGCGCATCCTGCTCGATAACATAAACCGACGACCGACAAGGCTTGCGAGCTACGTAGAAAGCAGTCCTGTTGTCGCTTAAATACTCGTTTTTGTAAGGTAATTTGCGGAAACACCGAAAACAGTAAGCATCGGGCCAGGCTTTGTCAAGACAAGCACAATCAGGTTTTTTGCCCCGTTCGATACGCTGTCCATTTGGTGATGAGCTCCGCGAGAGGGGTTTTCAAACCTTGCCCTGTAGAGTGGTAATGATCAATGTGGGCCATAAGTCCATTCAGGTGGGCGTCAATGATCTGACTCAGTTCTTTGATCAGGTCCGGCGCGTTTGCCCTGGTCATCGCTCGTGTCTGCTCGTCGTTTGGGCCGGTCGGCTTGATAAAGAGACCATTGGCGCCGGCTTGAAACATGGCGACGGCATCATTGATCAATGATTTTCGTGTATAGAACACAGCGGGGACGCCGGGATAATGCGTCCGGGCATCCCGTAGATTCGCCAATCCGTACTTTCGGTTCTGGCCGGCGCGATCACAAACCTCCTCAAAGAGGCTCCGCCATTCGTCCACGATAGTGAAGAGCCTCTTCAGATATTCGTTGATGTGATTGGTGCGGCGCGGATCGATGTCGTCATATACACGATCCAAGGCCTTGAACCCGGCGATCCGGGCCTCAAGCTCCTGCTGCCCGGTGATCGAAGGCTCGAGGACGGCGGGATCCTGACCCCACAGATCCAAGAGAAAGAGGACGGGTATCCTGGTTCCCAGGGCTTCGCGGGCCTCTTCAAAGGTGTAGGTCTGCACGAATTCGAAATCCGGTGTGCGTGCGGCTATCTCCGTGCGCACCAGGTCGTGTTCAAAGTCAGAGTCATCGATGAAACAGATAATGAATCTCATGGAACAGCTCCAGTAGGGGCGCCGCTTGCCGCGCCCGGGGAAGGGCGGGTTAAGGCCTGTCCCTACAGCCCGCGGTAGCTACCCAGGTATTTAGGTTGAAGACTGAAGGCTGAAGGTGAAAGAAAAAAAACTGCCTGAAGTCTTTTGTTTTTGCCTCACACCTCAAGTTTCAAACGGGGAAATTCTGGCGCCTCGGTTAAAACCCTTCTGCGGCCTTGCTTGGAAGAAAAATGGCCCATTTCCGAATTGGACATCGCCTGGTACGTATAGTCATTTCCGGATGGATACTACCTCATCAGTCAACTCAAATGCCCGAAGTTCTGTTTGATCGCGCATTGGAAACCTTCCACCTTCTACCTTCAGTCTATCCACCTGAGTATTTACGGCCCGTGAGCCTCTGCAAGGCTTCCCGATACCGGTTCTCGGTCTTTTGGATGATGTCGGCCGGGAGCTTGGGGGGCGGCGGCTGTTTCGGCCAGTCGAGTCCGTTCAGGTAATCCCGCAAGAACTGTTTGTCAAAACTCCTCTGGGTCCGGCCCGGTTGGTATTCGTCCTGGGGCCAGAATCTGGAGGAATCGGGAGTCAAGACCTCATCGATCAGGATCAGATCACCATTATCGAAGCCGAACTCGAACTTGGTATCCGCAATGATGATCCCCTTTTGGGCGGCCTGCTCCCGGCCGAACTCATAGATCTCGAGACTCAGTTGTCGGACCCTTTCGGCGGCGTCTTTTCCCAGGGCCTTGATGACCTCGTCAAAGCCGATATTTTCATCGTGGTCGCCTTTTTCGGCCTTGGTCGAGGGGGTGAAGATAGGCTCGGGCAATTGCGCCGATTCGAGCAGCCCTCCGGGAAGCGGGATGCCGCAGATACTCCCTTCGGACTGATATTCCTGCCAGCCGGAGCCGGATAGATACCCACGGACGATACACTCCACCGGCAAAGGCCTGGCCTTCTTGACGAACATGCTGCGGCCCTCGAGTGCGTCGCGATACTTCTGGCAAGGCTCCGGGTACTCGGCGGGATCCGCGGAGACCAGGTGATTGGCGACGATCGATTTCAGTTGGTCAAACCAGAAAAGGGAGATCTTGGTCAGGATCTTTCCCTTGTTCGGGATGGGGTCGTCCATGACCACATCGAAGGCCGACATCCTGTCGGTGGTCACGATCAGCAGGTGATCCCCAAAATCGTAGACATCCCTGACCTTGCCTCTCTTGATCAACGTGAGATCCTCGAAAAGGGATTGGCGCAATACATCTACTCCCATTCTTCACTCCTAATTGAAAAAGCGTAACATTTTAGATTCTTGAGACGCTTTGGCATTTGGTCCGTCCTGCCATGGGGGTCTTTTTTCAAAAACGAGGAATTGAGTGCGAGGTCTCAGTGTAAGGCGCTACCCGAGGCGGCCGAAGGGCCACCGCGGAACATGCCCGGCTGAGTGCCTCGGCGTATTCTCCCAATCTCCGTCGGCCGCCTTGCCCCTCGGCCGTGAGCTCGGGGCCGAACGGCTTGGCAGCTTCTTCAGTGTTCGAGCGGGTAACGTTTCGTTTTTGAAAAGAGACCCCCATGGCAGGACGTTGAGTCGTCTCAAAAACCTAAAATGATACGAAAAAGCGAATTTAGACAGGATTGACAGGATCAACAGGAGTTCTCACTTTCCAAAGGATGCGGCCAAACGACTCACAATCTCGTCAATCCAGTTCATCTTGCCTACGGAAAAGAAGTTGGATCATTCCCCATCATGTGATGATTGTCAAGAATCCAGATCATTCATGCGACATACCTCTCTCAACGCTTCTCTCCTCGGACCTTCCCGCCTAATATTCCTCTCCGAGAAGATGCACATTGCCGATACGAACCGTTTGGAGCCCTTCGGATTCTGCGATTTCCTTGCAGCGCAGGGCATGGCTGCGGGAGGTGGTGGGCAGGTCGTTGAGGTAGAAGTGGGGATGGAAGGCCAGCAGACTGTAAGGGACTTCCGGATTCAGGCGAGCGATGAACTGTGCTATGGCGGCCACTTCTTGTTCATCCACGTACCCGGGTACCAGCAGGGTGCTGGCGATCAGGAAAGGGGGCTGTGGTCTCTTGGCGATCCAGCCGGACAGGACTTCGAAGTTCTCAAGAGTAGGTTCGTTTGTCACCCCGCAGAGGGCTCGGTGGAGTCCCTTGTGCCAGGCCTTCAGGTCAACCTTGACGCAACCGCCAGAATCCAAAGACAACCCGGCCATCAGGCTCAGGTAGGGCTCCCTGATGGCACCGTTCGTCTCCCAACAGATCCTGAGGATGCGGTCGGACGCCTGCTCCAGGGCCGTTTTTGAGGCCTTGAGGCTGTGCAGGATCTGAGGAGCCGGATCACCGCCAAAGTAGCAGATACAGCTGGTCCTCTCGTCCACCGCCTTGGCCAGTTCTCTGGCCGTGACCGTGGTTGTCGAGGTTGTCTTGGTCTTGAAGTGGTAATTCTGACAGTAAAGGCAGTTGAAGGAGCAGGCATGATGAAAGACGGCCAGGTTTTTATGCCCGTACTCCGGACCGTTGGAGACGGCATAGAGCGGATAACCGCACCCTGTACCGCCCGGACAGACGAAGTCTCCCACGCAGTTGGTGGGGATTGGGTCGTGGTAAAAGGAGAGGTTCCCTTCGTGGGGACGCCCCCCGCAAAGCCTTCCGTCTGAAACCCGCCGTAGGCCACAGAAACCCATGCCCCCTTCCGAGATGCGGCAGGAATGCATGCATAAAGGGCAGGTGATGCCGTCCTCGGCTCGCGGCGGTTCAGAGGGCAACCCGAAAGTCTCACGGCTTTTGTCGTGGACCTGCTTTATCTGAGGCCAGATCGAATCGAAATACGTCCTGATACATCCGGCGCAAAAGCCGATCGTCTCCGAGATCGTGATGTCTTGTTTGTCGCAATAACGGCATGTGCCCATCGCGTCAACCAGGTTTCGATTGGTCCCGTAGGACGGCTGCTTGACGCGCCTTAGTAAGGATAGGTCAAGGCCTGCCCTACCAAGATCAATTATAGCAGAAGCGTGTCCGCTAGACGATCTCGATTCTGCTCGCTCACGCGGACGAGTCTCACGTCGTCACGTCTTTTAATGCCTTCGATGAACGGAGTCCCCTTGAGCGCGATCGATCCGATGAGTCGATTGTCGGAGTCTAGCGCGTGGATGAGGGTCTCACGGAAGAGGGGCGAGTAGCATTCCATTTTCCCGATCTCGTCGATGACTACCCATTCGTCGGCCGAGGACGGCATCATCGAGGGGACCGCGATTTGATCGATATCAGACAGGTTGACTCCGTACCTGCCCACCCTGATGCGGCCCTTGATGCGCCTGTGAGCAAGCACACCTTCTCTGCCGTCCATGGTGGAGATCGAAAAGCCGACCCTCCTTTCGTTCTCCCTGATTTCGGACGTGAAGAAACCGGTTATCGGACCCTTGAGCCTTTGAACCAGTTTTTCGATCAACGTCGATTTCCCGCAGCGCGGCGGCCCGGTGATGAGGATGTTGTTGGTACGCATCGATTCCATACTGGATGAATATTGGCTATCCATTGTTCTTTCAGGCTGCAACTATAGATGAAGGGTGCGTTTCCCAAACGCACCGCCGGCCCGGTCGGGGAACGGGCCGGCTACTCCGAAAGCCGCTGAAAGATACAAGAGTTCTTTTCGTAGGCCACGAGATTAGGCACATGAGGCGGAATTCTTTCATGAGAGCCGATGATCAGGAATCCCCCGGGCACGAGGGTCTTCACGATCTTCCTGAAGGCGGGCACCTTGAGCGTCTCGTCATAATAGGTCAAGAGGTTGTTTCGCAGGGTAATCAGGTGAAAGCCCTGGTCGGGCGGATCGGCCAGCAGATGGTGGATACGCCACTCGACATCGCTTTTCAGTGACGGATCTACGGCGAATCCACTTTGATCTCCTAAAGGAGTGAAGTAACGTTCGCGGATATCTTCGGGCAGCTCTTTCAAGCTGCTCTTGGAGTAGATACCGGTCTGCGCCCGGGCAATGTAGCCCGGATGGAGGTCGGTGGCCAGCAGTTCGAAGATCGGCAGAGGTCTGCGACTTTCCCGTAGTGCCCTCCAGACGATCTTGATGCTGTAGACCTCTTCCCCGCGGGCACAACCGGCCACCCACACCTTGAGACGGCCCCGTTGTCTCTCGGCGAGCGTAGGCAGGACCTCCCTTTCAAGCAACCGGAACAGCTCCCTGTCGCGAAAGAAACGGCTGATCGAGACCGTCAGAAGGCGCTCGCACTCAAGCCGCGCTCCTTGATCGCCTTTGATGACCCTGAGGTAGGCGGCGAGTGTTCGACACCCCACCTCCTCCATATGTCGTTGAATTCGTTTCTTGACCCCCTTGCGCACTCTCCGGTAGCCGGCCCAGGAAAGACCAAAGTCATCAAGGAGTTGACGAAACGACTGATCGTCCATACCATCTGATTCTATCGGAGGAATGAGTCCAAATGAAAGAACTAAAGTTTCTCATCACGATCGTCATCCCGCTCCTGATCATCATGGATCCACCCGGCAACCTGCCTCTTTTTCTCCTCTTCACGAGAGAGAACACCACGGCCGAGCGCCGCAGAATGGCCGCCTTTGCCAGCCTGACGGCCTGCCTGATCCTGATGTTTTTCGGCCTCACGGGAGATTTGATCTTACGGTTCTTCGGCATCGGTCTGCCCGCCTTTCAATTAGCCGGAGGATTCATATTCTTCATCTATGCCCTCCAGATGTTGCGTCTCATACCCAGCGGGCTGAAGACCTCAACCGAAGAGGAGCGGGAAGGGGTGGAGAAGGAAAATGTGGCCCTGGTACCGCTCGCAACGCCGCTCCTAGCGGGACCTGGCGCCATCACGGCCGTCCTGGTCTGGCGGCAAGGTCTCAGTTCCCCCCTTGGCCTTTGGCTTCTGACAGCGGGAATCGCCATTTCATGTCTGGTCGTATTCCTGGTCCTTTACTACGGGGAGCGAATCAGCCGTTCGATGGGGCTCGGCGGTATCCGTGTGATGACACGGCTGATGGGCCTCTTATTAGCCGTCATTGCGGTCCAGTTTATGGTGAGCGGTTATCAGCAGATTCGGTGAGGAGTGCGGTCGGAGAAGGATCGCGAGGTTCTTCGATGTGGCATTCGGACGGGCACAGCGATGAAAGCATCGCCGTACCCGGTTTCAAGGCGGTTGTTTGCCAGGTTTTAGGGTCTTACTTATTTGCAGTTGTCTTATACTTGGCGTAAAGATCGTGGACCCTGCGCTTCAGCATCTTGATCTTCTTGGAGTCTTCATCGCTCACCCATCGGGGTTCACTGATCGAGAAAAGGGAATTGCTCAGCTCATCAATGACGTGTTCGGTCGCCTCACACCACTCGAGGGTGCATTCCTTCTGCATCTGAGCCGCTTCTTCTATATCCTTTTCAAGCATGTCCAGGGACTTCTCCAGGTTATTGACAAATACCCTCCACCCATCAACCACTTCCTTCTGAATAGCGTCTTTCGGCATCGACATCGTCCTGCACCTCCTTTTTAAGAATAAAGACCCAGGTGTTTAGGTAGAAGACTGAAGGCTGAAGGTTTTTTCAAACATCTAGCGGAGCGCGAATCGCAACAGACTTCTTTTTCGTGAACCTTGGGATCAATTGAAAAACCCAAAGCGTTCTCTTCTCAGTCTTTCTGCCTTTGGTTCTTTGCCTTCCACCTTCTACCTTTTACCTTCCACCTGAAGGCCAATTGCTGAACTATTAATCTCGAATAAGAAAAAATCAAGCCCCTTCGGCTTGGCCGGCATCCTTGACAGACCGCCAAATGTCCTTAATTTTTTAGCTAATTTGCGTCAGACCCCATGACGATCAGTCAGGGTAATCTGCCCTGAAAATGAGACCTTAGATCGAAACGAAAGGTATTTTCAAGGAGTAAGAAATGCGATTTGACAAACTGACGCTCAAGGCTCAAGAGATCATCCAGAACTCACAGCAGGAGGCCGAGCGCAAGGGCCACCAGCAGATCGAGCCCGAGCATCTGCTCCGAGCCATTCTGGATCAAAGGGAAGGCGTCATACCGTCCATCCTGGGCAAGATTGGTGTCAGCCAGGAGCGTCTTGTCGAGGCCGCCGAGGCCGCCCTGGACAAGATCCCTCGGGTCACGGGCAGCGGGATGGGGCAGGTG
>CAZAGT010000101.1:12098-14625 GCA_964484515.1 uncultured Desulfobacteraceae bacterium
GGTGTACATCTCGCCCCGCACGAAGGCGGCGCTGGATAAGGCCTTTACCGAGGCCGAGCAGATGAAGGACGAATATGTCGGGCTTGAACATATCCTGCTTGCAATCCTGGACGAGGGCGGAGAGGCGGGTCGGATACTTAAATCCGCCGGGATCAGTACAGAGGCCGTATTACAGTCCCTTGTCGACGTTCGAGGCGGTCAGAGGATCACGGATCAGAGTCCGGAAGACAAGTATCAGGCCCTGGAGCGTTTTAGCCGTGACCTCACGGAGATGGCATCCAAGGGGAAGTTGGACCCGGTCATCGGCCGTGATGACGAGATTCGGAGGGTCGTCCAGGTCCTCTCCCGCAGGACGAAGAACAATCCGGTTCTGATCGGGGAACCGGGTGTGGGCAAGACGGCCATTGTGGAGGGGCTGGCCCAGCGGATCGTGCAGGGTGACGTCCCCGAGACCTTGAAAGACAAACGGGTGGTCGCCCTCGACATGGGCGCCTTAATCGCAGGCGCCAAGTACCGCGGTGAATTCGAGGACCGGCTGAAGGCCCTGCTCAAGGAGGTTACCGACGCTCAGGGAGAGATTATCCTGTTCATTGATGAGATGCACACCCTGGTGGGCGCCGGCGCAGCCGAGGGTGCCGTGGATGCCTCCAATATGCTCAAACCGGCGCTTGCCCGTGGTGAGCTGAGGTGCGTGGGGGCCACCACGATAAAGGAATACCGCAAGCATATCGAGAAAGACGCGGCCTTGGAAAGACGTTTTCAACCCGTCATGGTGGAAGAACCGAGCGTCGAGGATACCATCTCGATTCTGCGCGGTCTCAAGGAAAAATACGAAGTGCATCACGGGGTGCGGATCAAAGATTCGGCCCTGGTGGCGGCAGCGACCCTGTCCCAGCGCTACATCACTGACCGCTTTCTGCCCGATAAGGCCATCGACTTGATTGATGAGGCCACCTCGAGGTTGCGGATCGAGATTGACAGTATGCCGGCCGAGATCGATGACATTCAGCGGAAGATCACCCAGCTCGAGATCGAAAGGGAGGCACTAAAGAAGGAGAAGGATCAGGCCTCCAAGGACAGGCTAGTAAAGCTTGAGGATGAATTGAAAACCTTGCAGACCAACATGGCGGGGATGAGCGAGCACTGGAAAAAGGAAAAGGAGATGATCGCGAAGATCCGCGCGATCAAGGAGCGCCTGGAGTCTACCAAGTCGGAGGCCCAGATCGCGGAGCGCGAGGGTAATCTGTCGCGGGCCGCCGAGTTAAAGTATGGGACCATGATCGAATTGGAGAAGAACCTGGCGGCGGAGAACCAAAGGCTGGCTGAGCTTCAAGCCGACCATAAGATGCTCAAGGAAGAGGTGGACAGCGAAGACATCGCCGAGGTCGTCGCCAAGTGGACCGGCATTCCCGTTGCGAGACTGATGGAGGGGGAGAAGGACAAACTGCTGCATATGGAGGAGCGGCTGGAGCGACGGGTAGTCGGACAGGACAAGGGCATCATCGCCGTCTCCAACGCGGTACGGCGGGCCCGATCCGGGCTCCAGGATCCGAATCGCCCCATCGGCTCATTTATATTTATGGGACCGACCGGCGTGGGCAAGACGGAACTGGCACGCGCCCTGGCCGAGTTCCTCTTTGACGACGAACAATACATGATTCGGATCGACATGTCCGAATACATGGAGAGGCATTCGGTGGCCAGGCTGATCGGCGCCCCGCCCGGCTATGTGGGGTATGATGAGGGAGGCTATCTTACCGAGGCGGTCCGGAGACACCCCTATTCCGTGGTGCTGTTCGACGAGATCGAAAAGGCCCACCCCGACGTCTTCAACGCCCTGCTTCAAATCTTGGACGACGGTCGGATGACCGATGGGAAGGGGCGGACCGTGGACTTCAAAAACACGGTCCTCGTCATGACCTCCAACGTGGGGAGCCAGTGGATCCAAGAGATGAAAGACCGAGACGCCGCTGAGATCGAAACCCACGTCATGGAGGCGTTGCGGGCCACCTTCAAACCGGAGTTCTTGAATCGGATCGACGAGATCATCATCTTCAACTCCCTCGGTCAAGAGGAGATCAAAAAGATCGTCGAGATTCAAATCGACCTCCTGAGCAAACGGCTGGCAAACAACAAGATTGCCCTTAAACTCACCGAACGGGCCAAGGATTTCCTGGCCCGGACCGGGTTCGACCCCGTCTACGGGGCCAGACCGCTGAAGCGCACGATTCAACACCTGATTCAAGACCCCTTGGCGATGAAGATCCTGGAGGGCGGTGTCAAGGAAGGAATGGACGTGACCGCGGACGTTCAGGATGGAGAGGTTGTATTTCAATAGGCGGCTAAATGGAAGACGGCTCCTCAGTCGCCAACAAAGAGTCGCCGTCAAATCCGAAATTCGAATCTCGAAATCCGAAACAAATTCGAAAACCGAATGTCCCAATTACGAAACTGTCGAAAAACCGGTTTCTGAGAGGCTGATGGAAAATGTCCAGATGCAAGGCTTCCGAAACCGGGGACCCGCCCC
>CAZAGT010000102.1:0-14575 GCA_964484515.1 uncultured Desulfobacteraceae bacterium
TCGCAGGCCTGGTGGCCTTAAGATTCGTCCGTTTTCCTTTTCTGACGGCGCCGATAGCCTTTTCACTTTGGTACCTATCGATGGACCTGACACCTCTGTTAGTCGGAAGAGCTGAGTTCACATGGGACGATCGCCTTTGGGTATCCCTTTGGTTCGGCCTGGCTGTGTTGCTGGCTACATACCTCGTTGATCGCCGAACCAAGGATGACTACGCATTTTGGGGGTATCTATTCGGCCTGGCGGCGTTTTGGGGCGGGCTATCAACGATGAAAAGTGATAGCGAGCTAACCAAATTCATGTATTGCCTATTAAACTGTGTTCTCATCGTGATTTCGGTCGCTCTCCAGCGCCGGGTCTTTCTCGTCTTTGGGTCTCTTGGAGTATTTGGCTACCTCGGCTATCTCGCTCACCGAGTGTTCAGAGATTCCCTGCTTTTCCCATTTGCATTGAGCTTGCTCGGTGTCCTGATCATTTTTCTGGGCGTAACCTATCAGCGTAAACGGAGATCGATTGAAGAGGCCATCCTGGCGCGTGTGCCCTTAGGACTGAAGCGGCTACTGCCGACGGAGCGTGTACAGAGGTAAGTGCTTGCTGAACGGGATAAAGGGGGAGCGGATGCAGGTTATCCTGATGGAATCGGGACAGATGCGGGCTCTAGGGAACCATCTAGGAGAGATCATTGGATCAAGGGGTCATCGGCGTATTAACCCTACGCGTGATTAGCGTATTATCTGCTCTGGCTTATCATTTCAAGATACCGAATTATCTTGTCGCTTCCTTCCTTTCTGCAATAACGGCGTCGGTCCTGTTTCCGATAATCGGCTATTTCGTGGAAGGATATCTCGATCCGTTCTTCGTCGTCGCAATGGTTGTTGGAGGAGTCGCTGCATTCATAATGGCGATCGTTGCGGGAATACCCGTCTCTCGCCTTAGGAAGAAGAAAGAAAGGAGAAATGATGACAGTGGAAATAGTCCGTGACACGCTTGCCTGGTGTACAGTCATCAACCTCGGATTACTGATATGGTGGCTTCTGTTCCTTACCTTGGCTCGCGATTGGACCTATCGGCTACACAGCAAATGCTTCAAGATATCGCGTGAAACCTTCGGCGCGATTCACTACGGAGGGATGGCAGCCTTTAAGCTGGGTATCCTTTTGTTTAACTTGGTGCCCTATCTTGCGCTGCGCATTGTCGGCTGACTCGCAAGCCCGACAAGGGACGTGGTGAGATGCTTACAAGAGCCGAAATAATGACACCCAGGCCTTGGAGTATGCCAAACGAGGGTACGAACTTGACAAGGACAATCCGGTGATCGCGGCTAATCTGGCCGTGGCTTATCACTACCATGACGATGTTGAGAATCGTGACCTTTATACCCGTAAAGCGGAGAAACTGGGTTACCCTAAGATAGACATCCTCGAGCGCATATATTGCGGCGAGATGACCGTCCGCGATTGATCTGTTTGCCCCGATCTGCAAATCCCCAATAAACCTCTCTGCCCTCCTCCAGTCACAGGCCGTTCTTTGGTGAATGAGAATGGTCTTGTGTAAGCGTCCTTCCTCCGATTGAACGCGCCGCAAAGATAAGGTACCCTATTGGTACCAAAGAACGATCGAGGAGCCTCGGTCGTCAGCGGTTAGCTTGCTGATGCCGTGTTCTCGTATGAAACTTCATGAAATGAGGTCTTTGATACCTTAACTCGAACAGGCGTCGAAAATTTGAAAATGTCAAGTTCGAGCACCAACTTCATGAAGTTTCGGGGTCGATCAAACTGGCCGCCCTGCGGCAAGGGGCTGGGCTGACTACTGACTTCAGACTCCTTCTCATTGAGCTTCCTCACTCAATGAAGATCGTATTCTCAATCACGTTCATTCGGAAGGTCGACTCATGAAAAAGGTGGTGATCGAATGTCCCGGGGGCTATCGCCAACTAAAGATTCAGGAATGTCCGCCCCCTGTCCCAAAGCGTAACGAAGTATTGGTGGCGGTCAGCGCCGCCGGCGTCAACTTCGCCGATGTTGTGGTCAGGATGGGCCTTTATAGCTCGGCCAAGCGATACGTGGGCTGGCCCATAACCCCGGGTTTCGAGTTCGCCGGACGGGTGGCCCAGAGGGGTAATGATGTCAGCGACCTGGAGGTAGGAGCCCCGGTTTTCGGTGTTACCCGCTTCGGGGCCTATGCGTCCCAAGTATGTGTCCCACGAGATCAGGTTTTCGCGATCCCGCAGAGCGCCGCCTTGACCCTGGAGGAGTGGGCGGCCTTTCCAACGGCCTTCTTGACTGCCTATCACGGCCTGTTTCAGAACTTCGTGCTGCGCCCCAGGATGAAGATCCTTATTCATTCGGCGGCCGGAGGTGTCGGTAGCGCGCTGATACAGCTAGGTAAGATCGCGGATTGTGAAATGATCGGCGTGGTTGGGTCGACCCACAAGGTGGAGGCTGCTACCAGTTTCGGCGCCGACCATGTCATCGACAAGAGTAAAGAGGACCTTTGGCGGAGGGCCGCGGAGATCTGTCCCGCCGGTTTTGACGCCATCTTTGATGCCAATGGTCCCAGCACCATGAAGATGAGTTATGGGAGCCTGGCACCCATGGGGAAACTCATCGTCTACGGTTTTCATGAGATGCTTTCAAAGAACCTTGGGGTACCGAATTACATCAAGCTTGTCCGTGACTATTTTCGGGTGCCGCGTTTGAATCCCCTCTCCATGACACAAGAAAACCGAAGCGTGATCGCCTTCAACTTGTCCTACCTCTTTGACCAAACGACCCTGCTCCATCAAGGCATGTGGGATCTTCTCCGATGGGTCGCGGAAGGGAAGATAAGGGCTCCGATCTTGCGACGCTTCCCGCTGGAAAACGTTGCCGATGCCCATCGCGCCCTGCAATCGGGGCAAACGGTCGGGAAGCTGGTGTTGCAGATTGCTTCTTAATCCCAGCGTTCCGAAATCCCCAGGAATGAAGTGCTTGGATTCCTCTGCATTAGGTTTGAGGTTTAGCCGCCTTGGTCACGAGACTGTTAAGAGACGGTCTTTCTAAATATCCGCAACACTGTAATCACGAAGCAATTGAGCCTTTAGCCCGAATAGGGTATGGTCGCGGCGAGGGAGGTAGGGCATGAAGGTCATTACCGGTCAGATTTGGTTCGAAGCCAACACGTTTAATCCCATCAAGACCACGCTCGACGATTTTAAGCTTCAGGGGCTCTACTTTGGGGCCGAGATGCTTGAGCGACTCAAGGGTGTGGGCGAGGTCGGTGGACACATCGCAGCCACTCAATCCGGGCCTGGTGATGTCACCCTGACGCCGACAATAAGGGCCCTGGCATTTCCTGGCGGCCCGGTCGAGAGAACGGCATTCGATTATCTCCGCGATCGACTTCTCGATGGGATCAAAGGCGCTGATCACATCGATGGTGTCTTACTCTCCCTGCATGGTGCCATGGCTGCTGATGGCGTCGATGACTGCGAGGGGAACTTGTTGGCGGCGGTCAGGCAGCAGGTCGGACCGGATGTCCCGATCGTGACATCGCTGGATCTACACGCCAACCTCACCGCGGCGATGATCGAGGCTGCGGATATCATCGTTGGTTACCGCACGTGTCCACATGACGACATGTTCGAGACCGGCTTTCGGGCGGCCAAGTTGTTGTTTCGCATGATTCGCGGTGGACTGCGACCGATCTCAGGCTGGCGCAAGATACCGATGATGATCCCCGCCGAAAGCATGCTTACCACCGTGGACGGGCCGTTCGCCAGGCTGTTCGAGTTTATCCGAAATATCGAAGATGAAGAGGGCCTCATTTCGGCGTCGCTCTTTTCGGTTCAACCCTGGCTGGACGTGGGTGAGATGGGGTCAGCCGCTCTCATCTACACCGAGCGTGATCAGGAACTGGCCCAGCGGGCGGCGGACCAGTTAGCGCAGGCCTTTTGGCAATTCCGTTTTGAGTTGCAGGTAGAGAAACAGCCAGTTCGCGAGGCGATCGATGCCGCCATGGCCATCAGGGCTCCGCATGTCGTTTTGGTTGACGGTAGCGACGCCACCGTGGGTGGCGCGCCAGGCGACAGCACGATCGTCCTTCAGGCCCTCCTAGAGATGGATGTGCCTCAGCCGGTCTATCTGCCTATTATTGACCCCGAGGCCGTTCATAAAGCCGTGGAGACCGGATGCGGTAATCCTGTTGCCCTAGAGGTCGGTGGGAAACGGGACAACATCTTCAGCAAACCCGTCAAGGTCGAGGGAAAGGTAACCCACCTGACTGACGCCCGGGCAAAGATCGAGGGGCCGGTCATGAAGGGCGTAACCATTGACATGGGTGCTACGGCAGTGATCGAGTCTGGTAACATCCATATCGTCCTCACCGAACGCAACTATCCCGGCCATGACCCCTCGCTCTATCGGGCAGCGGGCTTAGATCCTGAGAAGGCCAAGGTCCTCGTGGCCAAGTCAGCGGCCCACTATCGATCCAACTTCGCCCATATCACGACGCAATCTGTCCTGGCCGATACCCCAGGCCTGTGTACCTCCAACTTCGCCAGGCTCCCCTATAAAGAAGTCCCCCGTCCTCTATTCCCACTAGATAAGGATTTTGAGTTCACTTTTTGATCCTGCGAAGGTGAAAGAACATGAACACGGAAAAATCAGCAGTCCTGTTTAACGAGTATCGCAGCGTGGTCCCGGGGGGGGTCAATTCGAATTTTCGCGCTCCGATCTATTTTGAAAGGGCCCAGGGTTCCCGAATCTGGGATGTGGACGGAAACGAATACGTCGACTGTGTCGTCAACAATGGTGCTTGCATCCTTGGACATGGGGATCCGGATATCGAGGCGGAGGTGACCAGGGCCGTGCGGCAGGGGCTGACCTCAGGCCTGGAGACGGCCTTGAGCCTCAAGGTGTGCCAACAGCTTCACGACATGATTCCGTCAGCCGAACAGGTTCGTCTGGCTAATGCGGGTACCGAGGCCGTGTTGAAGGCCCTCATGATTGCACGCGCCTTCACGGGCCGGGAAAAGATCATCAAGGTCGAAGGGGCATACCACGGTTGGTTTGACGAGGCCCAGGTCAGTGTTCACCCGGAGCCGGGACAGGCTGGCCCGGCCGAGAGCCCGAAGCCCCTCCTGGAGACGGCGGGAATCCGAAAGAACACGCTAGACTCGGTCCTGGTCGTTCCCTTCAATAACCTCGATGCCCTTGACCGGGTCTTGCAGGCTCACAAGGGCGAGATCGCAGCCCTGCTCATGGAGGCGGTCATTTTCAACAGTGGCTGCATCCTGCCTCTGCCCGGGTATCTGGAAGGGGTTCGCAAGTTGACCGAAAAGCAAGGGGTGCTCTGGATCTTGGACGAAGTCATCACCGGCTTTCGGCTGGCGCCGGGAGGTGCTCAGGAGCGTTTTGGAGTCATGCCGGATATAAGTGTCTTTGCCAAGGCCATCGCCAACGGTTGGCCCCTGAGTGCGGTGGTGGGACGCCGCGACATCATGGAATTGAGTCGCCCGGGAGGCGACGTCCTTTATGGTGGGACCTACAACGGCAACCAGGCGACCGTGGCGGCAGCATCAGTCTGTCTCGATAAGCTCAAAGATGGCCGCGTGCAGGGGCACTTGGAAGCGGCCACCCGGCAATTGGGTGAGCGTTTCAATGCCCTGGCCGAGGATCGCGGCATTGCCGCACGACTGGAGCAATTCGGCGGACAATTCCAGGTCTTCTTTATTGACCAACCGATCACCGACTACCGCAGTGCGTGTACGGCCGACGCGCAGCGCTACAAGGCCTTCCAGAAGGAGGTCATGGCGCGGCAGGTTTGGCTGAGCGCGGGTCACCTCTTCCACCACGGCGTCACGTACGCCCACAGTCAGGAGGAAATCGACACCATCCTTGATGCCTTTGAGCACGGCCTCGAAGCAGCCAAAGAGGTTGGAGGCTAGTGGCGAAGCCTTATTGAGCCAAGACGCACGGTGGTCGTCGGTTTAGGGCTTTCCCTAATTCCCGACTCCTCGTATGAAACTCCATGAGATGAGGTCTTTAAAGCCTTAACGCCCGGCCATGGGGGTCTCTTTTCAAAAACGAGGAATTGAGTGCGTTGTCTCGGCATAAGGCGCTACCCGAGGCGGCCGGAGGGCCACCGCGGTATAGGCCGGATGGATAGCCTTGGCCCATTCTCCGAATCTGCTCCGGCCGCCCTGCGGCAAGGGGTGACGCTGACTTCTAGCCGCTGTCTTTTACACGGACAAAACGGGCTCCGGACGACGGACATGGAGCGGCTCATCAGGGTGTTAGATTTTCGAAGGCGGGCAGTTTATACCGGCGGCGAATCTCTTCGTTGATGAGAGGAATTTCATCCGGGTCCAGATAGATCACTCCAGGATACTGCTCCACCTCAATTCGATGAAATCCGTTGACGGGATCGTCCAGGGCGCGGGGTACATCCTCCAGGCGACCAATAGTCTGGTTGTTGATGGTCTTGATGACCAGGTTGGAAAGATCTTCGTAGCCGACCGTGTAGGACGTCGGGATGACATCGGAGACAAAGACGATTTTCTCGCGCTCGCCGTTGTCCAGGGCATCCTGGTTAGCCTCGTAGTAAATCAGGTGAGTAGGGGGCCGAACCGTCTGTCGGGGCTCTGCAAATTCCTTCAAGTAGGGCGCCGTGAGTTCCTGGAGGATGAAGCCACCCATGATGTAATAACGCGGGGCCTTGTCGATCACGTAGGGAGGCACAAGGTAGGATTCAGAGGGTCGCCTGTCCAGGATGATCTCAACCGTGACCTCTTCTCCGTCCCGGAAGAGTTTGAGCGTCAGTGTGTCTCCCACGTAGAACTCGCACCGGACGAGGTGGGCCGCCGCCACCTTGCCGTAAAGGGGATGTTCGTAATTGCCACGGTTATCGAGCGGAAACCCGGCCGCCTCCAACAGGATATCTCCTGCCCGCAGGCCAGCCTTTTCGGCCGAACTTCCCTTCAATACACTTTCGATGTAAACGCCGCCCATGTCGTCGGTGACGCCGAGATAGCGCCTCAATTGGGGGTCATCCAGATAAGCCACTCGGGTGGCGGCCACCGGAAACCCCTGGTAATCGCCATCTGCGGCGTCTTTAAGGAAATGCTCGATAACCGGCGCGGCCACCACGTCGACCGTCTGTGCCTTGGAATCGTAGCGCATCAAGAGACCGGCCAGCCTTCCGTCCTTGACCACGGGCAGGGTGCTGTTGCCGAAGCGATACTGTAGAGAATTGTTCACCCGGTACGCCAGGAAGTAGTTTCGATAGGGATAGCTCGCCAGTTCAATCGACGTGATGGGTCCCACGCTGGGCGTGACGTTACCGTTCGGTTGCACCTGCCAGACGGTGAGCCGGTCACCGAGGACGGCGTCTGTTGTAAGCTCAAGGGGCTCCATGTCTGCCAGAAAATGCGGGTCCGTCGGCGTGAGCAATGCCAGATTGGCCTCGTAATCGACGACCTCGATTCTGGCGGCACTCTTCACCCGGCTGTCGACTTTCTCGAGTTCAATATAGCGGTGATTGGCCATCAGCTCCGATGTGACCAGGATTCGCGGGCCTTTCAAGACGGCTCCGATGGCCGTTTTCGTCGAGGGGCGCTTTTTTTGCCAGGGGACCCTGAAGTGGTACGCTTGCTGAGTCACGTTGACGCGGATCACGGATTTGGCGGCCGAGTTCGTTTCCGGCCCCGTACCGCCGGCCACCGGCCGTTGAAAGAGAAACGCCGTCACAGCCACCAGAAGAAGACCGCTGGCGGCCCTGCAAAACCCAATTCCTCCCTTGCCGGCGGGACTAATGGACAATAGTCTCCTCCCAATCGACGGGGACCATTCGGTCGCCCAGGTACTCTTCCTTTAAGACGCCGTAACCGCGGAGGATGCGCTCACGCGCCTCTTCGACCGCTTTGCGTTCGAGCACGAGCGGGCGGCTGCGACCAGAAAGCTTGATGACGTAATAATCGACCGGTTCTTTGAAGGCCCGTGAAAGATCCTCCAGCGTCTTCAACTGCCCCCC
The DNA here is from genome assembly GCA_964484515.1 of uncultured Desulfobacteraceae bacterium. Classification (GTDB taxonomy): domain Bacteria; phylum Desulfobacterota; class DSM-4660; order Desulfatiglandales; family HGW-15; genus CAZAGT01. The sequence continues at coordinate 8,008 of CAZAGT010000102.1, forward strand.
GTTGACGCTCTCGACAATGGAATTGACGAAGCTACGCAGGTAGACATTGATCGGATCAGGCAAGACATTGCTAAGGACCACCACCTCAGGCGTCTCAAGGTAAAGCTCGTTGCTGATGAAGTGGGTGTAGCTATAAAGGATATTGATGTCTTTGATCTTATTGGCCTCCATGAACGGCCGTGAGAGGGGCTGAAAGACCAGCCCGCCGAAGACCACAAAACGTGGCAGGACGTCGTGGCGGTGGGCTTGGATCTGATAGGGCCAGGGGGTACACGTCGGCGTCGTGACATCCATCTCCCGGCCGTCGCGCAGTATGTGCAACCTGACCGAATCCCCTTTGAATTTACGTTCGACGACCTCGGCCATATGAACCTGCTCACCGTCCATCGCCACGTATCCATTACTGAATATGGGCAGATCATCGATGGCCAGCAGGACGTCCCCTGCCCGAAGGACGTCGGCGGAGCCGCAAACCTTGCAGATAGTGCTGACAACAACCCCATACTCGCCCGGCCCGAGGCCAACCGCACGGCGATAGGCATTGTTGAGCAGGGGGAATACACGGATACATAAGTCTACATAACCATCGTACTCACCGTCTGCCACGTCCTGCAGGAACCGCTCGATGACGGGGACCGGAATCATGTACCCAACATCTTGGGCAACATTGCCCCGGTACCCCTGGAACGCGACCCCGACTACAGCGTTGTCTTGCAGAACGGGTCCACCACTGTTTCCAGGGTTGATGGCCGCGTCGATCTGAATGGTCAGGTGGCTATCCACGCCGGAATGGGAGTACAGCTGGAAGTCAATGCGTGAGACGACCCCGCGGGTAACTGAAAGGCGCTTGCCGCCGATCGGATAACCCAATACGGAGACGGTTGAATCGAGCGATGGTATCCCCCCTAACGGCAAGGGGGCCATATCCTCATAGAAACTCTGATCCGCGATCTCCAGGATCGCCAGATCGGAATCATGGGCAATGAATCTAACCTTGGCCTCATATTTTCGAGGGTTACCATCTTTCTCGACGGCTATAAATCGAGCGTCACTGCAAAGATGGGCATTGGTCAGGATCCTGTTGCGGTCGATGAGAAAGCCGCTGCCGTTGCCGCGCGTGAATCGCCCTGGATTCCATGGGGACGTGTAGTCCGGGCGTTGGGCCGTGACACTGATGCTCACCACGCTCTTACGGATCCTGGCTGTATCTTCACGGGGATTTGAACTGTAAGAGAGGTCGGGTAGCAGAAGGGTCAGAAATGTCGTGAAGACCAAGAGGAGGGAAAACGTTGATCTTTGCGGACCGTCAAGTCGCCGGAACGAAACTTCGTTGATCACACCAACGTGGTTCTTGTTGAAAAATGCCAAAGGCCTTTTCCTCTAAGAGCTGTTGCTCATTCATTTCCTTGATCGTGCCGTTTAACACCCGAGGCGGTTTATGTCAAGGCAACGGAACCGTTCTCCAGTCTGTATAAATCCCGTGACGTAAGGCATACCAATGGCCATGGAAGCAAGCTGCATCGCCGCGGAGGTGAGTTGCGCCATTGTCTTTTGGCACATTTCATGTAATATTCTGCGACCGCGCGCAGCAACGAACAGAAGCTTTTTCATGGACCCGAACAGGTACGAAAGGAAGGATTGTGCTGAGAAATGCACTGCTGACCACTTTTTTTGTCTTGCTGGCGAACATTGGGTTTGCAGGAACGGTCATCCTGCCGAAGACCGGCCAACAGTTCAGTTACTACCCGGGAGATGATGGAAGCATCTCGGCAGGTGTCTCTTGGCCCGAACCGAGGTTCACGGATCATCTGGACGGCACGGTGACGGATGATTTGACCGGCCTGATGTGGACGCGGCATGCCAACCTTCCGGGACAGGCGCTGAAATGGTCTGCTGCCTTAAGGTACGTGTCGGAGATGAATAAGGGGACCTATCACAACTTCGGGTGGACCGATTGGCGGTTACCCAACGTGAGAGAGCTGGAGACCCTTATCGATCATGGCAACACGAGCCCCGCGCTCCCTCTCGACCATCCTTTCGAAGGTATTGAAGCCGCGTCTCCCTATTGGTCGGCGACGACCGTGACATCGTTGTCTGCCCTCGCCTGGTTTGTAGATGTTGGGCATGGTGGCACCGGTAAGAGCGCCAAGATCCGCAAATACCCCATTTGGCCGGTACGCTCCGGAACCACCTGTGCACCGGCACAGGTTTTTGAAACCGGCCAGGGCGAATGTTATGATGCGCGTGGTGAGCTGGTCGATTGTGAGGGAACGGGTCAGGACGGGGAGTTTCAGCGAGGTCTCTCGTGGCAGGAGCCAAGGTTCAGGGATCGGTTCGACGGGACGGTGGTCGACACCTTGACCGGTCTGATGTGGACGAAAGACGCCAACGTGCGAGGCGGGACGATGGCATGGGCAGCAGCCTGCGAATACGTGGCTGACATGAATGCGGGTAGATACCCTAACCGGGGATACACCGATTGGCGTCTGCCGAATCTCGTTGAACTCCGGTCGCTCCTCGATTACGGCAACCCCGAAACGCCGCTTCCTCCAGACCATCCCTTCGATGACGTCCAAGCCTCCTACTACTGGACGACAACGAGTTCGGCCGCGAACCCGGCGACCTTGGCTCTCAGCGTCAGGATGTCGATTGGGGACACGTATACCTTCGACAAGGCAAACTACTGCTACGTATGGCCCGTTAGAGGGGTCTTTACCTGGCCGGTTCGTCCTCACAGTCTTTCAGCCAGCCATTATGGCTATTGCCATGACTGGCGCACACACCCCCGTGGTTGCTTTTGGCTCAGTGAGAGCAACGGTGACGTCAACGGTGTCTGGCGTGATGCACAGCCTTTTCAAATGCATCTTTATCGAGGGCATTTCCATCTTGGGGCCGATTTTAACCGGGGCGGAGCTGATATGGATCGCGGTCAGCCCGTTTATCCGGCGGCGGACGGTGTCGTTACAAGGGTCGTCGAAAACGAGTGCGGGTGGGGCAACATTGTTTTCCTGAGGCATGACATGCCCTTTGGGGTCTTTACTACGATGTATGCCCATGTGGACTGGCTTGAGACGGGCCCGCCCCCGATGGGAATGTATGTTCGTCTCGATCAGCCGATCTGCAATGTCGGAGACGGCTACTGGAACAACCAAGAATGCGACCGTGAAAAGGAAGGTTGCTACCCTTGTCACCTGCACTTCGAACTGAGGCTCGGGGACGACACAACGATTGGATTGGGCTACAGCAGCGAAAGGGTTGAGATCGGCCCTCAGGGGCAGGTGGACCCCAATGCCTTTATCATCGCCCATTAGCCCGCAACAGAGAGAGCTCTCAACCCTGATGGGACTCCACCTGAACCCTGAGCCCTAACCCCCAATCCCTTGTCTTTCTTTGGCCCCTATTGATTGGGCTTTTGCTTTCAATTCACCACACACCCTGGACGACTGAAGGGTAAGTCTTTTGGCTATACGTATTCTGCTTGTGCGCCACGGTGAGACCGATTGGAACCTGAAACGCCGTTTTCAGGGCCGGAGTGACATCCCCCTCAACCAAGCGGGTAGGGAGCAGGCACAGGCGCTGGCCCATGCCTTGCGGGCTGAAAACCTCGTGGCAATTCACTCGAGCCCCCTGGCCCGAGCCAGGGAGACGGCTAACCTTATAGGGGCCTTTCACCCCCAAACGCCATTCTTTGAGGAGGCCGATCTGATCGAAATGGATTTAGGGGAATTCGACGGCGTGGAGGCCCAAAGCTGGGCAGCGAGCTATCCTGATTTTCGCATAGCCTGGCAAAAGAACCCGGCATCGGTCAGGATGCCGGGCGGTGAGAGTCTATTGGACGTCCAGGCTCGGGCGGTAGCCGCCCTGGACCGTATCACGACCCCTTATTCAGAAGGAAGCTGTCTCTTGGTCTCTGGTCACAATTTTGTCAACCTGAGCATTTTGTGCCACGCTTTAGACATGCCCTTGGACCAATTTCGAGACCTGAAGCAGGGGAACGCCGCGCTTAACGTCCTGTACAAAGAAAATGAGCAGCTACGTGCGGCAGACATCAATGAACGGTCTCATCTCGTCGGTTCAGAGGGCAACCGTAACAGGTTGACAAGTAGAGAAGAAGGGAGGAAAATAATAGGATAAGTTAAGTGATCGAAAATGTTCCATTTAAAGTCCTTGGAAGCCTAGAACCAGAAGAAAGAGCCCTCTCGAGTGCCTGGACGAAGACGTAAGCGAGGGATGGGTCTCAGGTCTGAGCTAAGATGCCGAACGCTTCCGGATGGTGGCTCCGCACGAGTAAGGTACTAAATTTGCAAGTGTAAACAAGGATCAGCCTCTGTGCTTACGAAAAGGGACCCGGAAGCGCGGGGCCGGAATGAAGGACCGACGACCATCAAGTGAAGCGTTTCGTTCAATTGAGGTCTCATTTCTCGATAGGAGGAGAAAGTGATGAAAACAAGATTTATCATTTTGGGTGCCTTGCTTTGTCTGGCACCCGGCCTTGCTCAGGCACAAGATTCCACGATTTACTGGCCCTTCACGGTTCTTAGTGTCAATGAGGCCATCGTCGAGGACGTGGTCATCGAAGGCGACGACATCTACGTGAAGATAAATCCGGACTACTGGGACGTCGACCTCAGCGTCAAGCTCTCAAATGAATATATGGAGAACTACCGCTCCTGGTTGAACGGCGGCATGGAAATGCCGATCAAAGTGTATCACTCGCAGATAAGGAATAAACAGGGGCACACCTATCGGATCAACACGACCGCCAAATTCGTCGAATACTGGTATAATGGGGAGCTGATCCTCCATCTCGAGAGATTGGAGTAACGGCCCTGATCACCTTCCCCTGCCTCGGTTTTCTGATCGAGGTGGGGGGCTTTTCCCTTGGTTAGCGCGGCCTGAGGAGCAGAACGCCCTTTTCGTTGTTGAGCTCCATCCGGAACCGGTTGAGGTAGTTTAGGCCCAGGAGACCGAGGCTTGGTTTGTCAGGGATATCAACGACGAGGGCCGCCACGTTGGGGACGACCCATCCTCCCAACTCGATTGAATCGAGGCGCACCTCTCGGGCCATCCGAGCGCCCGCCGCTGTCGAAACCTCCCTCCTCGGACTATCGGCGTCTATTCTTATGCCCAGGGCGTCGACGGTCCGACGCGGGATTGTGACCATGGTAGCACCCGTGTCAATCACGAAGTCATGCTCGAGACGTCCATTTAGAGTTGCCTTAACAGGGACATGGCCTGACCCGGGCGTGAATCGAATCACGATTTTACCCGCCTCCGCTTTAAGCTCCGCGATTTGTACCGCAAATATCCTGGCCCGATCCATGAGCGAACTTGGGTAGTCCCGCGAGTAAAGCAAGCGTTCCGCCTTCGCCCAGTCTGCTGCGGCCAGGGCTAGCTCGACGCCCAGCAAATGGATTTCAGGGTCATCGGGAAAATCCTCCCCGGCCCTATTGAACGCCAGTCGAGCAGCTCGGACGTCTTTTGAAGCGAGCAATTGCCTAATCCATTCCTCATACAGTCGCGAACGTCGCTGATCGAGCTCGGGAAGCTCCTGACCGCGTTTCTGAGCAATGTAGCTCCCCAAATCCTCTGCCAGTCGGATGCCGTCCTCGTAACCGTGCGCCCTGGTGGTGGCCACGACGACGTCGGACAACAGTGAAGGGTCGGCCGCCTCCGTCAGCACGTAATCATCCAGGATCTCGGTCACCTCTAGATCGAGCCCCTCCCGCCGCATTATGGCTACAAGTGAACGCATCTGATGAACGACGGAGTCGGAACGGAGATAGCCGGGGGTATCCTGCGCGGAAAGTCTGGGGGTGAAGCGATAGCCCTCGGCAAAGGCCTTCAGCCGTTCCGCTGGCGGCACATGGTCACCCATGGCCTGGGCCCTACTAAATTGTTCTTCCCGCCCGTTGCCAAACGTGATGACGTAATAGCTCTCCGCCGTGATGTCGTATTCGAGGTCCTCCAGGTTTGACCCGATCCACATGAATCCATCATCCAGCCAAGGCGCGAACGTCCAGCCAACGACACGACCGCCTTGAATGAAAACCCCCGGGCCGTCGATGGCAGCGCCTAGACGGCATTCGGCGAGCAGTCCGCGTTCCCTGATGGGAAAAAGATCCATTGCCTGCACGGAGACGTCTGATCCGATCGAGTGCCAGTCAGTCGGCTGGGCGGGATCCCACGGAGCGAGATCGAGGGTTGCGGCGTTCACTCCTCCCTCAACATGCCAGAGCCCCACCAAATCCCCGTCTCGCCAAAGCCCGTTCTCAACCGTGGCGGTGTAACCCTCAGCCAGTTGAAATTGCACCCGGTTCCCCCCCAGCTGCGCCCTGGCGGGTATCGCGATCCAGCCGCCGTTGAAGACGACCGCCGGTACCCTCGAGATCTGCCTTCCCCAGGGGTCTTCGATCAGCACCCAACCAACCGGTAGACGGCCCCTTTGAAGGGCAAAAGGGGTCCTCTGAACCGTCTCACTAATCAACGCCCTCCTCGACGTCGATGGAGACTCATCAGGCCCGAGGTCCTTTTTCTGCGCAAGTCCGGCCGGCCTTCTACTCGATTG
>CAZAGT010000103.1:0-14466 GCA_964484515.1 uncultured Desulfobacteraceae bacterium
CATGGAGCGTTTTCGCTCCATTGGGGTTATATCCTTGTCTTCCATTCGAGCATAAAAAGACGCGCTTATCCGCGAAGGTAAGACTGCATCTTCGCTTTCGTCGTTTCCATCACCATATACTTCGTGCCGCCGGGGAGGTTGAAGTATGAGACCATTTCTTTTCAATTCGATCTGTTTCCTCGTCTTCTGTGCAGCCGGCTTTTTGTCGCGGGCTCATGCTGAGGACGTGAAACTGAAGTGGCTCGCAAATACCGAAGCCGAACTGGCAGGCTACAGGATCCATTATAAAACAGGCCGCTCCGGCCCCCCTTACGATGGGAAGGAGGCCGATCAAGGCACCTCGCCAATAGTCCTACCGCTCGAGGACATGGCTGATCCGGATAACCCTGAGTTCACTTTAACAGGTCTCAAGAATGCCGAGACCCACTATTTCGCTGTTAGCGCCTATGCCAACAAGCCAATTCCCCTGAACAGCCGTTATTCAAACGAAGCGGTTTATCCACCGGACCATGCCGCTCCTGTGATCGTATCACCCCCTGTGGTCGTCAGCAAAACGGACGTTACTGCCACCATTGGATGGGAGACTGATGAGCCGGGCGATAGCAGAATTCAATACGGTCAAGCCAGTGGCACTTGGGGGAGCTATCCGTTTAGCATTGAAGATACGCCATACGTGGTCACTCATAGGATGACGATCTCGGATCTCGAGCCCGATACGGAATACCGTTTCAGGGTAGGCTCTGCTGACAGGTCTGGCAATGGCCCAGAGCTAAACCCAAATATGAGCAACCCTTCCCATGATGAATATCGGTTCACGACGGACCCTCCTCCTGACACGGATCCGCCATCCTTCGCAGGATTCCCAACAATGGATTTTGAAAACATGACCATCGATGTTGTTTTCGATGAGCCTGACATGCAAAACGTGACCCTGGAAGAAAACTTCATGTTTAGCCCGACGCTGCTTTTTCGTACTCAAGGCGGCTCCGATGATATCCTGAGCATCGATGCCAGGACGTTCAGACTATCTTTAGCATTTATTCCGGTTGACACGATCGTGACTTTGACACTCGAAAACATCACGGATGAGGCGGGAAACCCGTTGTCCCCAAACAGCATTAGGATCAACGACAACGACAACGATCAGATGGCGGATGACTGGGAATGGGCTCAGGGTTTGGATCCGAACGACCCCAGCGATGCAATAGCTGACAATGACGAAGACGAGCTGAACAACTTGCAGGAATTCAGCGCAGGAGGGGGCACTTCGCCGCATGATTCAGACACTGATCACGATGGGATGGACGACGGCTGGGAGGTGAGCCATGGGACGAATCCTCTGACCAACGACGGAGATGCTGATCCCGACCGGGACGACTGGACAAACTACGAGGAGTACCTGAGTGCCAGCGATCCTTTGGATGCAAGCTCAATGCCGCTTGCGATCCTGGATCGAATTCCAGCCTTTGATTCTGGGAACACCGCGCCGCCGCCATTGCCTGTCGATGCTTCCATTGCGTTCCTGGTAGAGGCCAGTAAGGGGCTTGATGCCAACAACGCGACCGGTGTGATTTTTTTTCTGAACGACAGCGGGATCACTCATTACAGTCGAAGCCTCACTGATTCGCCGGTCACCATGGCAATTGCGGCTTCCGCCTCAGAAAGCGGCCTGACAAGGTATTGGATCGCCTATGATAGATCCTCTGAACCTGCTCTCAAGTCCTGCTATGACTTCGATACGAATGTTGGGATCGGCATCTACCTCATTGATATGGCCGGTAATTCGATCTTCTCGGAGGAATACCAGTTCGAAACACACTCGGTGACTGCATATCTGGCGGAACAATCAGAGCGAATAAGCACCGCCTTGACTCATGAGACTCCAAGTACCTGGATCATTGAGGCGGTCGATTCCGACAGCACGACTGAAGCTTCTCATCGAGGCGCGAGATTGGTTTTCAATGGCGATGACGGAGGGGTGACACCTTACTTTGGAGGGACTAGCTCAATTCCTGCTGTGGCGTTGGCGGGCGTCAGTATAGATGGAACGCCGCTGAATATCAAACCGCCAAGGATATTTGCGAGCGGTTTGACTGTGTTTATACCCTGTCCCGATTATGATGATGTCGAAGGCCTCGCTGTTTATGGGTTTGACGGTACCGATTGGGCCTTGATCTGCGATGGAAGCGGTATCGTTCAATCGGGGATGGAAGGCTGGCTGGTTCCGAGCTGGAATAACGGCATCTCGAAGGATGTGCTTAATAACGGAAACCCCTCCGGAGTTACTATCCGGGCGTATCGATCAGGAGCCTACGTCGCTGGGAATCTGCCGCCCGAGTGAGAATAACGGCCTCCCCAAAGCCGCCAGCATTTTACAGGGCCAGACGCATAGGCCCCAAGCGCTTAAAGAAGCTCAATTTGAAGGAGTCAGAAGCGAGGAGGCGAGTCATACCCACTGCACGGGCGGCCAGCGGCGCGCCTGACGTCTGAGCGCCGTTATTGTCGTTTCACTCGTTTAACGTTAGACTCTAACTCGTGTGAAAAAAGTCCGCTTCTCAATCTCTCATTCGTCCGCCGCCTTATCGTCGTCTCCCGAGTCAACAATAAATACACCCCGCATATAAGGAAGCGGCCATTTTGTTGACGTGAATGACCGCTCTCCAAGAGTCCAACCAATCCCCTTCCGCCAAAACTAATCCAATTTAAAGTCTTTGATAACACTGGTCGGGACGCGGGGATTTGAACCCCGGACCCCCTGAACCCCATACAGATAGCCCTGTTCTGGAGCCATTAATATGTCGTGTTTTCAAGGGCTTATAGTGAGCCCCGTACCGCCGTTTGTGGTTTTGTGCGACCAAAGTCACAAACGAAGTCACAAACGCTAAAACTTGCCCTCCAGTCTCTTCAAGGCATCCTTCATCGAGCTCGGGACCGAGTGGAGGTATATCTCCGTGGTTCTAAGCGAGCGATGTCGGAGCAGACCGGAGATGGTCTTCTTGGAAATTTTTTCCTGATCTTCAAGGTACGTCGCAACGAAATGACGTAAGGCGTGAAAACCGAAGGTTTTCATATGTGCCCTCTTGCAGATTGCCCGCATCATCTTGGGCCGGCGGGTGTAGCGAGTCCCGGTTTTACGGTTGAAGAAGACCCAATGGTCCTGTTCGCGAGCTTTCCATAGCTTCCATAGGACGCCGTAGAGATCTTCGTTCATGTGCATTGTATCGGGCTCGTAGGCGCCGCTCTTGCGCTTGCGGGTCCAGAGCGTGATTTCGCGCTTCTCGAAGTTCACATCCTGCCAGGTCAGTCTGAGGGCCTCATCGACCCTCGCCATGGTATGGACAATTACAAGCAACAGGGGCTTTTCGGTTTCCGGATCCGCGGCCAACAGCAACTGGAGAATCTCTTGTTCGGTCGGGATCTCTTTTTTCGTGGGCGTGTGAGGCATCGTCTCCAGCTCCCAACACGGATGGTAGCGGATGATCTTGAGTTGTTTGTAGCAAAACGTGAGAAAGGCGCACAGCTCGGCCATGTGAGCATTGTAGTTGCGATTGCTCGGCCGGGTGTTGAGATATGAATGAAGGTGGTGAGGGGTGATTTTCGAGACGATAAGGTCGCCATGGAAGTTCTTGAACGTTTTGAGCACCATGGCCTTGTACTGGTAGGTCTTTCTTGCATGTCTCCGCTCCGAGTAATCCAGGTAAAGGCTCGCCGCCTCTCTAAAGGCCATGCCTAGTTGGGTCTGTGGCTGTTGCTTGACCAGTTTTCGGTGATCTTCTCTCGCCTCCCGGGCCTCCGATTTCGTCTTGTACCCGGCTCCCGTATGTCTTTTTCCTCGATACTGAAACTCCCATCGCCAATCGCCCCGGTTTGGGTCCTTCCATAATCCCATGAATCACCTCCTGTCTGAACCTCAGTGACCGTATTCCGGCAGGGTAAAAGCCGCCCAATTCCTTTCGGTGATCATAGACGGTACGGAGAGAAACGTTCAAGAGTTTTGAGACGTCTTTGGGAGTCAGTAGGCTCATTCCAACCACGGAACCTGACCGAGGAGCTCCTCGACCTTCTCTCTAAACTTGGGACAGGGTTTTTCGCCGTTGATATCAGAATACATGGCCTGCCTAGATAGATGAATTTCCTTAGATAATTTGCTTATCGACGTTCCTTTAAGCCTGAAAAGATAATTCACGCTGTCAACCAGCGGGATGTTTTCAGCATCCATAATTTGCTGGATTAACGTCATCTTAAGACGAAAATTCTTCTTGTTAGGGGTTGACATTTGTCAACTTTAGTTTGTATTATTGCCTAAAGGTTGAGTTGATGGTTCCGATTCGAGCTGTTTCAGCTTGAGGGACAATAGATAGTGCTGCAATCGCCGCAAGAGTTCCTCGGAGCGGGGAGTGCTGCGATAGCCAGTTAAAGCCATATTTAGGACGTTCCTGTTAACGCGGTCCTCTTCAGTGGATATTTCTTTAGCCAAGAATGGTTCTGCACCTTGATGGTCCAAATCAAGCTCAACCATCAGTTTTTTGCAGTCTTTGCGCAAGGTATGAAGGGTGTCTTCCATCAGGGGTGAAATAATACACAACCAAGGTAGAGGAAGTCAATGACAAAAATCAACAATAGTTGGAGAGATGGATTGACAAAGAGAATCAGACTCTTGGCGGGCAACAATGAGGCGGCCTTCGCCAAGAAGGCCGGGATTCGAGACCAAACTTTCAGAAAATATCTCAGCGGGAGCATTCCCGGAGGTGACAAGATTCTCCTAATCGCCCGCGCCGGTGGGGTCAGCACGGATTGGCTCCTCACAGGCGAAGAGGAGCCATCCAAAATACCCATCGAAACGGAAATGGAAGAGGAAAACCTGAAGTTTACCCATCGTCTGCTTGAAAAATACCACAGGTTGAAAAGCGGTTTTGACAGTGCCATATCAAAGCTTCAGGACATCAATAAATCCATGGAAAGTGAACAACCCCCCGAGGGCGAAAAAGAACGCCGGAAGTTTTTCATCAGGCTGCGGCAAATCCTAGATGCACAGTAGGTCCTACGTCCTGAAGACCCGCCTTATCGTTTCCTAATTTCCCCTAGCTGATCAGATTTTCCATCCTTCAACCCCATTTCGGCAGAATTTCTCTCCCCATTCAACCTCAAAATTGTATTTAGGCTTGACTGATACGCTATAGCTGTGTATTATTCCACCAAAGTGAAATTATCGATTGATTTTAGGAAGAATTTCGGCCTTCCCATGATCCGTCAATGCGGAAAGTGTAACCTTAATTGAGCGAAAACGCTCAATAGGTAGGAGTCAGGAGCCAGAAGTCAGCGCCGCCTCTTGCCGCAGGAGCGGCCAGTTTGATCGAAGATGAAACCTGGCATTTTGCTAAAGGGCTCCGGCCTTTCCTATTTATGTCATTCCGGCGAAAGCCGGAATCCAGTGCGCCCCGAAGTTCTGGACTCCGGCTTTCGCCGGAGTGACAAATAGCTTGCCGCCTTAAATGCTTCTTTGACGCACGAGCGACGAAGTTTCATACGAGAATAAGGATTTTGGGCGGATTTTATACCTGCTGCATAGGTGAGTTATCAATCTCGGCTGAGGAACTCCAAGCTCCCCGCCGATAGCGAATAACAGAGACTCCCCTCCTCTATTTTCGCTCCATTAGGGTGTAAAGCAATCCTAGGGGAGAAAGAGCCCTTAGAAGATCGCTCCATTACGACCACCCTTTGTGAGCCGTGTAAGGAAGCATGGCTGAGGGAAGAGCTCAAAAAGATCGAACGGTGGGGGAAATTGGTGAGAAGGATACGGGATACCATTGGGGGCAAGAGAGTGTGAAAAGCTTTTATCTGCCTCCCTACCAAATCCGGGAGGCCTTGGAGCGTAAGAGGAAGCGACGCCGGCGACTGCTGCGCGTGCTCATGATCTATTTCGCCGGCCTCGTGAGCGGTGCCCTTGGGGCGTCTCTATGGGTCTTGCCCCTTTAACAAGGAGGGGAAAAGGCGTGATCCCACAAACACAGCCGAGGGCATTTCACCTGGGCGCGGAATCGTATCTCAAGATCCGCGATGAGATCCTGGCGCACATGCGCGACAGGTCGGAGGCCCTGGAGAAGGCCTTTGCCGCGTTTGCAGGGGCCGGGTTCAAGATCAAGTTTGACGTCAAAATCGAGAGCGTCGAAGGAGAGAACGTCTTCGAGATCGACATGAGCTTCGATCCCTTACCGAAGGCGAAATTCCGGCGTGTCTCCAAAGTCGCAACCGTGCAGCAAAGATTTCATTTCTCCGATCCGGGCGGGATGGAGGGTCATGAAAGCACGGAGAATCACCCCTAATGCCTGAGTGGAAACGGGAAACCGTCACCCAAGTCCTCGAAGAATACGTGGACCTGTCTATGGTCCCGCACGATCGGCTTGTCTTCGCCGGTACCAGGGGCAATGTCGTCCACCAAACCATTGCCTCTATTTTACTTCCCCATCAAAATACAATTTTCATCCCCCAAGCCCTCGTCGATGAGCAAGGCGCCCGCGGCTATATCGACAGTTTTCGGAAGTGGGCCGAGCTAATGATCGAAGATACATGGGAGGTTGAAAAGGAGATCATCTGTGATTGCTTTCACTTCGTCGGTCACGTCGACTGGATTGGGCGCCTGAAGGGAGAGAAGACGGGTCACTGCTCGGTGATCGATTGGAAAACGCCGATCACCTGGGGCAAGACATGGCTCGCGCAATGCGGGGCCTACCGGCATCTGGTCCAATACCATTTAAGGCCCGAGGAGATCCCCGTGGGCAAATGCGGGCCGGTCATGCTCCATAAGAAAGGCAATGCGGCCAAGCTCCGCAATGACCCGCCCGAGGCCGTTACCGAAGCCTTTACTCATTACCTGGAGAAGCTGAACGCAGACCGATACTTCGAGAAAGGAGGAAAGAAGTATGGAAATTACGGTTGATGATACGACTTACGAAATCAGCGGCGGGCATTATGAGAACGGCCGGATCGCGATTCAACTTGTGGACCGGGCAAAGGGCGATACCAAAACCCCGACCCTCAACATCACCGATTATCGCGATACCGCCCTGATCGAATTCTCCACCAGCCACAATCAAAAGGCTCAGGACTTGATCTTCCTCAAGACCCACAGCGAGGCGGCCGGCATTGCCGAGGCCTTGGAGAAAGAAGGCCTTATTGTCCGGTCCGGTGCGGCGATCCCCAAACAGACGATGACCGGGATCGAAATCTGTTGGATTACGCCAAAGGCACGAAAGGAGCTGCCATGGGACAAGGAAACAGAAGCACGGCCGCAGTAGTCCTTACGCTCCCATCACCAGAGCAAGTTGAAGAAAGCCTGGAGCCCAAAGTCAGAGGGCTTCGGGAGATCATTCAGAAAGCCACTCTATACACGGAAAAGGTCGAGGTCAAAACCGATGAAGCCGAGCAAGAGGCCCTTGCCATCTCCGGGCGTATGCTCAAGAGCGAAAAGGCCCTTAAGGCCCTCAAGACGGAGGTCCTCAAGCCATTCAAGGTCCTGACCAACAAGGTCGGTGAGGTCCTGGATCCGCTGGTCATGGATTCGCAGACGTTCCGGAAGATGCTCAACCAGAAGCTGAACACCTATACCGCCTTCAAGAAGGCCGAGCAGGCGCGTCTCGAAGCCGAAATGAAGGAGAAACAAAAGAAACTTCAAGCCGAAATCGACGCATCTACCCCGGAGGGAATGGAAGCTCCCCAGATCCCCGAGGTCAAGGCGCCGAAGGTCCCCAAGACCGTCAAATCCCAGGAGGGTTACACCAGCTACCAGAAAGAGCACGTGTCGGTTGAGATCGTACGGCCGGACCTGGTTCCCCGGAAGTTCTGCGAACCTTCAAAAAGGCTGTGTCTTGCAGCAGCAAAAGCGGGCGTCAAGTATATCGCCGGCGTGAAGATCACTAGGGAGATGCGAACGGAGGTTAGGACTGGATGAATACCGACCCGGAGCACGTTCACGACACGGAGACACACCTAATTGATATCGGCGGCACCACCGTAGGAAAAGGTATCGTCTGCAAAAAGTGCGGCCAATATAGCCTTGAACTCATTCAGACCTACCCGGATCACCCACCCCAAGCGATCATGGTTTTCGGAAGCGGCAACTGTCAACTCTTGGCCGGATTTCTCATCAACGTGGACAAGAGAGCCCTGGAGATCCAGGGAAAGACCCAAAAGCTACACAGCTAGGAGGCACGGCATGGCAGAAGACCAAAGAGCCGTCGAGGCCCGCGTAGAGAAGGCAAAGACCATCAGGGAATTCATTCAGCGGCCGAAGATCATGGACCAAATCAACGCCGTGATTGTGACCACGCTTCGGCCGGAGCGGTTCATGCGGGTTTTCTTCTCGCAGATGATGCTCACGCCGAAGATCCTCGATTGCACGAACATGAGCCTTTTGAGCACCATGATTCAAAGCGCGCAGATAGGCCTAGAGCCGATCTTGAGCCGAGCAGCCCTAATCCCTTACGGCGGAGAGGTCACGTTTCAGCCGATGTACCGGGGACACATCTACCTTGCCCGGAATACCGGGAAGGTCCGTATCTCCTCGCGCGTGATTTTCAGCAAGGAGAAATATCGGATCCTCTACGGAAGCGAGGAAAAGATCGAACACGAGCCGATGATTGAATGGACGGAGGAAGGGGAAGAAGTGGATCGCGGGCATCCGGTGGGAGCTTATACGATATGGACGTACGAGGACGGCGATCAGACCTTCACATTTATGCCTTGGGCAGAGATCCTCGAGATCAGAAATAAGTACAGTAAGGCATGGGCGAAGAAGGGAAAAGAGTCCCCTTGGGGCGAACGGCCCTATGAAATGGCCAAGAAGACGGCCATTAAGAACCACGCAAAGATGGAGCCCTGTTCGATTTACATGGATCATGCGGTCAATCTCGATAACCGGGTAGAGACGCAGGGCGCCGCCACCGGGGCCTTTCTCCCGGCGCCAGGACCACAAAGTAAACAATTTGATCCCAGGGAAGTACAAGAACGATTCTTTGAATCGGCTCACGAGCTCGATAAGTTGACCGAAGACAAGGCCGGGATCCGCTTCGGCGACGTTCCTAAACTTGAGGAGCCCGGCAAGGAAGGAGAGAAAGAAAAGCCGCCAAGCGTCCAGGAGCAATTCACGGCCCTCATGGAAAAGGAGATCCTAGGATACGATCCGAGGTTGTTTCTTGAATATGCACAGACCCAGGCAAGCCAGGGGAATTACCCGCTCGATAAGTTCTTGGACTACTGCACCAAAAACCCCAAGGAGTTTGCCGGCCATTTCGTGAAGTGGGCAGGCCCGCCGGCGACAGAGGGGGCCAAACCCGATCAAGGAGGGGCAACCTTGAACTTCTCCAAACAGTATCGGTCAAAACGCCACAGTGACGATCCGAAACAGGGCCTTTTGGGATGGTGGAGCAAGAACGAGAAAGAGATCCTAGAGCAATTCCCCCTGGACGAACTAAAGAAGGTCCACCGGAAATTCGTCCTCCTTGGGTACTCTGAGCGCGAAATCCCCAAGACATTGATCGCAAGGCTGCAGGAAGGGGATGATGGTAACAAGGGCGATGGCGAGAGCGATCCTCCTGCTGCTGCTGAGGGCTCGAGTGGGCCTGAAACGGGCCGTACTCGCATCGAGATCGAATTCGCCGAAAAGGCCCGAGAGATCATTGAGAAGATCGAATTTGACTACCCTCTGACGATCCAGGGGATGCGGGATCATTGCGAATCGGTATGGACAGGGCGAGCACGGAGCTACACGGAGTTCTTGCAGCGACTCGTCAAGAACGAACAGGAGTTTCAGGACGTGCTTTACGAATACATGGACCTGGTAAGGAGTCAAGCGGAAGAATGAAAGACACAGAGCTAATCAACGTAGGCTTCCCCCGGAGGTTGCTTTCGATTTAGGCCCTTGTTGAATCAGCAAACTGAATATCTTTGTCGAGGTCCGGGTAGAAGTATCAGGATCAACTAGGCCTAGCGAGTTGAGTTCTACAGGGGATATTGTGCACTTTCTGTCGATCGAAACGGGTTTGCTATTGTATTTCAATCGTTGTGGTTTGTCTGAAATCTCAGTTTAGTTGTTTTTGCCGCGGACAGACCAATGATTTTCGGTCACGGACGTCTCTTTAAGCTGGAGCCATTCATATTTGTATGGAACGAAGTTCACTTCCTTATTCACGGCGTAAAGCGCCAATGGAGTGTAACCGAACAGACGATAAACGTTTTCGTGCCAACGCTTCACCATCTGGCGGATCTTCTCCTCTTGGGCATTGATGTCCACTGTTTTGGCCATTTCTTTCCACATTGCCTCATAGGTAGGATCATACTCGATCCATCTCCAGTAGCTTGCATCAGTCTCCCAAACTAAAAGGGATACGGCCGTGTGGCCGGACCAGTCCGGGGGGCGACAAAGGAATATATCCCAATCAGAATCTTCAGGTTTCCTGTCCATTAATGGTAAATATGTCTTACTGATGAATTCTGGGTATTTGAGCACATCAAGAGTTACTGTTAGTCCGACTCGCTCCATCATCTTGGCTATAATCTGTGCCTCAAGCTCCAGCCCCTCTATCGCAAGGAGTTTGATCTCAAAACCTTGTGGATAGCCAGCCTGTTCCAGTAGCTTCCTCGCTTTTTTCGTATCGTATGCATAGGGGATCAAATTGGAATTGTAGCCGAATGCTCCGGGAGGCAAGGGAAACCCTTCCAGATTGTACGCATTTCCTTTGGCAGCGTATTCAAAAAGCTCCTTGCGGTTGATGGCATAGTTGACAGCCTTTCTTAACCTAATATCTTTCCATTTGCTCCCCGTCTTGCGTTGATTAATTAATCCCCAAAGAGAAACAATATCTTTGCTCTTGACGACAGCACCATAACGACTCTTTGCGATCCTCAGCGTATCTACCGCTCTTATGCGGTTTACGATGTCTACGGACCCTTCAGTCTCGGCACAGAGCCTCATCGCCTTCCTGCGGTTTCCTATGAGTGTGTTATCAAATATCACCCGTTTGACCTTCGGATATCTGCGATCCCAGTAGTTATCGTTAGCTTCTAATACTACCTGCTCGGTCGCTCTGCCATATGGCGTGCCTCCTTTAACTAGTTTGAACGGACCAGTCCCCCATGGTCCGGGCACAGCAAGGTATCCCCAGCTTTTTTCACCGAACGTGTTCTTTTTGAAAAAAGCTGGAGCGAACTGCGTGAAATATAGGAATTTTGTGAAAACGATACCATCTGGCTCAGGAAGAATAAACCGAACAGTGTATTTGTCTAGCATTTGAAATTTTGTTTCTTTAGGGAAGTTGAGGAATCCAAAATTTTGGGGAGATTCCATCGCCTTATGATTCTTCCAATTTACGTCCACTGTTTCAGCATTAAACTCCTCCCCATTGTGAAAGGTTACCCCCTGCCTTAGCTTAAATTCAATCGTCTTTTCATTAATCCATCTCCAGTCTTCAGCGAGACCCGGAACGTAATTATTTTCTCTGTCGAGAATAATGAAACCCTCGCAACAATTTTTCATAATTGATTGTGACGGTATCAAGAAATCCACGAGCTTGATGGTCCCTCGAGGTTTCGTTCGTATCGCCCAATCCTTCGCTAGGCATGGTGGTGATAGAGCAAGGCCAAAGACGACTGCCAATATCATGAAACAGATGGTTGTCCAGCGTGTCATAACTTCCCCTCCGGCTCGATGAATGGAGTTGGTAGATCTTGAGAGTCTCTCCTAACCGAGCGTTAGGCGCTTGATTAGGAGCGAGGTAGGACCATTTTAAGATGCCTCTCATCGAATCCTTCGATCTGTCGACTCAATCGAAAATTAAGGATTCTTGCCATAGCAGCTGATTGGACATGGTTTAAGATTTGTAACAGAAACCTATGTCTTTGCGCCCGCTAGCTGTCTCGCAACCATGCCTGGATCAGTTGCCCCAACGAATTGTATGTTACAGGGGATATAGCCAAATCTTAGGATGCCTAACATCCGTGTGTTTTTCAAGTTCAATCGTACATGTTTCGCGGGAGAGGCACCGAGCCCCCCGATTAATTGTTTTTGCTTCTCACGCTCCAGTGGTTTTCAGTCACGGAGGTCTCTTTAAGCACGAGCCATTGATGTTTGTATGGAACAAAGTTCACTTCCTTGTTCACAGCGTAAAGCGACAATGGGGTGTAAACGAAGAGGCGGTAGCCGTTTTCGTGCCAATGCTTCACCATCTGGCGGACCTTCTCCTCTTGGGCATTTGTGTCCATTGTTTTGACCATTTCTTTCCACATTGCCTCATAGGTAGGATCATACTCGATCCATCTCCAGTAGCTCTGATCAGTCTCCCAAACTAAGAGCGATACGGCCGAGTGGCCTTTCGAGGCAGAAGGGCGAAGAAGGAGTATATCCCAATCAGAATCTTCAGGTGTACTTTCCATTAATGGTAAATATGACTCACTGATGGCTTCCTGCCATGTGAGCACATCAAGAGTTACAGTTAGTCCGACTCGCTCCATCATCTTGGCTATAAGTTGTGCTTCAAGCTTCAGACCCTCTATTGTAAGGAGTTTGAGCTCAAAACCTTGTGGATAGCCTGCTTGTTCCAGTAATTTCCTCGCTTTTTTCGTATCATATGTATAAGGGATCAAATTTGAATTGTAGCCGAATGCATCGGGCGGCAAGGGAAACCCTTCCAGATTGTACGCATTTCCTTTGGCAGCATATTCAAAGAGTTCCTTACGGTTGATGGCATAGTTAACAGCCTTTCTTAATCTAATGTCCTTCCATTTGCTCCCGGCCTTGCGTTGGTTGATTAAACCCCAAAAAGAAGCAACATCTTTGCTCTTGACGACAGCAGCATAGCGACTCTCCGCGATTCTCAGCGTATCAATCGCTCTTATGCGGTTTAGGATGTCTACAGATCCTTCAGTCTCACAGCAGAGCCTGGTCGCCTCCTTGCGGTCTGCTATGAGTGTGTTATCAAATATCACCCGTTTGACCTTCGGAAATCTGCGATCCCAGTAGTTCTCGTTAGCTTCTAATACCACCTGCTCAGTCTCTCTGCCAAATGGTACGCATCCTTTAACGAGTTTGAACGGCCCAGTTCCCCACGGTCCGCTTTTAGGAAGGTATGTCCAGTTCATTTCATCGAACCCGACTTTTTTGAAAAAGGCTGGAGCGAACTGCTGGAACGTCACGAATTTTGTGAAAACGACACCATCTGGCTCAGGAAGAATAAACCGAACAGTGTATTTATCTATTATTTGGAAAACCGTATCTTTAGGAAAGTTGAGGAATCCATGATTTGTGGGGGATTCCAATACGTTATACGCTTCCCAATTGGCTCTCACCGCCTCAGCATTAAATTCCTCCCCATTGTGAAAAGTTACCCCCTGCCTCAGCTCAAATTCAATCGTCTTTTCATTAATCCATCTCCAGTCTTCGGCTAGACCCGGGACGAAATTGTTTTCTCTGTCGAGAATAACTAAACCCTCGCCATAATTTTTCATAATTGAGTCTGACGGTATAAAGAAATCTACGAGCTTGATGGTCCCTCGAGGTTTCGTTCGTATGGCCCAATCTTGGGTGAAGCCAGGCAATGGCAACAGAATGAAATAGAAACATAACTGGATTGTCACCGCGATAGATAGGCAGAAGATACGAGTCCGGTGCATTTTTTTGACCTCCGCTAGCCGAGAAGTGCTTTTGAAGTTTACATGGGATATTTTGTACTTTCCGGCGATCAAAGCCGTTTTCCTGTAGTATATATATTCTTCAGGTTTGGCGGCACACCAGGTCGGGTCTCCATCTAATTGTTTTTTGCGCGAAGGCTCCAATGATTTTCGGTCACGGAGGTTTCTTTAAGCTGGAGCCATTCATATCTGTATGGAACGAAGTTTACTTCCTTGTTTACAGCGTAGAGCTCCAATGGAGTGTAAACGAACAGGCGGTAAACGTTTTCGTGCCAATGCTTCACCATCTGGCGGATCTTCTCCTCTTGGGCATTGATGTCCACTGTTTTGGCCATTTCTTTCCACATTGCCTCATAGGTAGGATCATACTCGATCCATCTCCAGTAGCTTGCATCAGTCTCCCAAACTAAAAGGGATACGGCCGTGTGGCCGGACCAGTCCGGGGGGCGACAAAGGAATATATCCCAATCAGAATCTTCAGGTTTCCTGTCCATTAATGGTAAATATGACTTACTGATGAATTCTGCGTATGGAACCACATCAAGAGTTACCGTAAATCCGATACGTTCCATCATTTTGGCTATGATTTGTCCCTCAAGCCCCAGCCCCTCATATGTAAAGAGGTTGACCTCAAAACCTTGTGGATAGCCTGCTTGTTCCAGTAGCTTCCTCGCTTTTTTCGTATCATATGTATAAGGGATCAAATTTGAATTGAAGCCGAATGCCCCGGGAGGTAAGGGAAACCCTTCCAGATTATACGCATTTCCTTTGGCAGCGTATTTAAAG
>CAZAGT010000104.1:0-6010 GCA_964484515.1 uncultured Desulfobacteraceae bacterium
CCCCCCCCCCCCCCCCCCCCCCCCCCCCCCCCCCCCCCCCCCCCCCCCCCGGGAGTGAGTCCGATGATCAAGGAAATCCGGAGGCATACTGGATCGGACACTTGACCGGTTCCGACTGGTCAGCCAACCGGCTTGCGGGCGCCATGGAAGGTAAGGTCTTCAGTTGGGTTTCGGGTCTGGGAAGCATCTCCATGGACATCCTCGGGACCTACGACGGCGCCACGAGCGGAAGCTGGGAGGCCGTTTCCACCGGCACCTACATCGAGGAACCACTCACCTTCGGCAGCCTATTGGACGGAAGCACGTACCGTGTCGTTCCGGGAGAGCTGCACGAGGGTGGGTACTTTGACCCATATGAGAGCCAGTATTGGTTGGATCGAAACTACGATTTAACGTATGAATATGGTTATTTCACCAGCACCGAGACCGGCAGGAATGTCGGGGGTTACCGGGAATATCCTGATCATGGCGCCCTGTATTACCCTGATGGAAAGAAAGTTGAGTGGCGCGACGAGGAGTACTTTCCTGAAATCGAGTCAAAGGGTACCTGGGAGGATCTCCCTTCCGACCTCTCTCAACCCCCTGAAGCTGACTATGAACCGTATTACTCAAGTGATTTTGCGTCGAACTCGCTGGAGGAACAAGGACCGATCAAGGGGATCATGGGCGGCCTGGGCGATCTGTGGAACTCAACGCCCACGGAGGGCGAACGGGCAAACATCAGCCTGATGGGCACCTACCTTGGGGCTGATCGACCTTCCCTGTTTGTCCTGCCCGCCTGGAGTCACAATCCGACCGACGGCACGTTGACGACCCTGGATGGAGGGTCCTACATGGGGTTTTGGGGGGGCATCCTCGAGGACGATGCTGTCGACAAGGATATGGAGGGGATGTTTTACGGGCTCTACATCAACCCGGGCAGTACCGAGGCGGGGGTTCTTACGGGCAACGTCGTCGGGTCGACCTATCCCGGGCTTGGGATGTGGGAGGCCGATGGTGATATCTACCGTGAGCCGTTTAGCCTTGATTTGGGACAGGTGACGGCGGCAACCCTTTCCGGGAACCTTGATGAGGGGCATCTCTTGTCGTTCGAGATGGCCGGTTCCTTGGGCGCCACCGGCTCTATTGGAGAACAGGGAGAGGGCTGGGGCAGCACGGCCTCGATCAGGGGTCAGGACTGGGGTGTCTTCCAGCTGTTCCACGGCCAAGGCACCGAGTATGATAATCCAGGTGGGTCCGATACCTGGTCGGCCCGTTTTTCGGGGTGGGGCGAGTTCGGCGGTTATCAGTCTACTGGAAGTACGATCTGGGTCTCTGGTTGGGAGACGTTAGTGACGGAAGCTGGGGTGAAAACCGGCTTGCAGGTGACTTGAGCGGCCGCTTCCTGACGTTGACAAAGAAGGGGACTCTCGAGGGAGAGATCCTTGGCACCTACTCGGACCAGCCCAAGCATTGGCAGGCGGTCTCCCTCGGAACTTGGCAGGCGGGCGGGGCTCTGTCATTCAGCTCATACCTTGACCGTGACTACCTTTTGGGCCTGACGCATCAACTTCAGGGGAACTACGAATATGATGATGGTTCATATTACGGTTACGGCTACGACGAATATATGGGCTTCTCCAATTTTTATAACGAAACAGACGGGACCTTTACCCTATGGGATTACGGACCAAGAGGATCCAATGATGATTTCTATTGCAGCGTATGGGTCTATGATAGCTCCAATGACCTGATCTCTTACTCCAGTACCGCCTTGGGCGCCTCTTTTGATTACGCCAGTCTGGCTGACAACCCGTACCCCCAACTAACCGTGCGCAATCATTCGGAATGGTCCTGGTATTACGGTGCAACTACGGGAGATGTTGAAGCGATCATGGGAGGAACGGGCAATCTGTGGACTTCGAGCGAGGCAGCCCCTGCGGGAATTACCTTCCTGGGACAATACGACCGCTGGGGTGGGATCGCTCAACATCAGCTCCTTCTCACCGAGATCGAGAGCTACAATCCCTATGACGGAACCTTTACCACGCCTGACGGCGGCGCCTATGCGGGATACGCGGGAGGTTTTTTCGCCACCGGTCCGGATGACAATGACGTAGAGGGAAGGATATACGGCCTCTACCTCAGTCCCGGAACCAGTGAGGCCGGACTCCTCAAGGGGACCTTTTCGGGGCGCACCTATGACGAGATCGAGATGTGGGAAGCGGACGGCGTCCTCTATCGCACCACGACCTTGGCGCCCGACGACCTGGGTGTCATTACCGCCGACGCCTTGATCGAGCAGGGGTATCTGGCAAAGGGATATGGATGGGGGCATGGAATGAGAGGCGATTTTGGCGGCGATGGCTCTATCCAGACGAACATAGGGTTTTATTCGATGCCGGATTGGGCACCGCTCGACGCCACCCTTTCGGTGATGGGCCAGAGCTGGGGTGTCTTCCACTTCTTTCTCGGTGGCCAAGCCGGCTACGATAATCCTGCGGGCTCGGATACGTGGTCAGCCCGTGTAGGGGGTTTTGGTCAATTCGGGAGTTATCAAAACAGCTTGGGAGAGTGGCGGCTCATTGACGGGTACTGGCTGGCGGATGTCACTGACGGGAGTTGGTCGGGGGAGAGGCTCGAAGGAGGCTTGAGCGGCAAGTTCCAGAGCTATGGCCTGATAGGAACCCTTGCCGGCGAGATACTGGGCACTTACTCCGACGATCCCAAGAACTGGCAGGCGGTCTCGCTGGGAGAATGGAGCGGGGAATGGACCCGGTCTGGAAGCGGCCTGAATCCTGATGTGAGGCGTGCGGTGCATAGGTACGATGCAAGCTATGCTTATTCGAATGGAGACTCTTACTCTTCTTACTATTATGAGGATCAAAGCTACGGCTGGAGCTATTATTGGAGAGCGGACGGCTCGTATGTCCAGACGACGTATAACGATGATGGTACCAGCTGGACATACGATTCATTGACAGGTGGCAGTACCTCCGGCACCTGGGATCCTGCGACACAAGACCTGGCCTCCCTTGTCGCAACGCCTCCCGAGCCCGGAGAGGGGGTCGAGTACTGGCTTACGTGGACCGACGATGGATATGAAGGTTATTCGTCGGGATACATGGATGGTATCATGGGCAGTACGGCATCGCTCTGGAGTGGGAGCGACGTTCCGGTTAGCGTGTTGGGCCAATACTCGAATTACCCTACTGACAATAACGGCATCTGGTTCGACCAACAGATCGATATCCACAACGACCATCTCGGCGAATACACGGACTGGGACGATCCGCGCGGATCCTACTACGGGCTGGCCGGCGGCACGAAAATCGATGACCAACTGGAGGGTCAATTTCTTGCCATTTACATAGATCCGGCCGGCAACGCGGGCTATCTCAGGGCCGACCTGGATGGTATTGGATACGCGGGTATTGGGATGTTCGAGATGAACGGACTGCTGAATCGGGAGCAGGTAAAGACGGCGGCGCAATTGGGTATGACCCCGGCAGAGCTTCATGACAGCGTATGGTGGGGGTCCTTGTGGGGAAGCGGGATTAAGGGTGGTTTCAACGGCGGAGGCCCTTTGACCGGTGAACTTGGCTGGCCGAACAGCGCCCTGACTATCAATGCCTATGCCGTGAACCCGAGCCCGGATAACATCATACCGGATTGGGGCATTTATGGAATGACCGTCTACGGCGGGGCGGATAATCCGACATCGGAATGGTCTGGAACCCTGGGGGGACAAGGCAGTTTTGCGCCGCACAATTTCTACCAGAGATACTCAGGAGATTACGACTACTCAAACGGCGACTCCTATAACTACAATTATTCAAAGATGACGTTAACAGGTGAAGACCGGGAAGGATGGTCGTACTACTACCGCACTGATGGTACCTACTACGACGTCTACTACTATAAAGAGGGAACAACCTCTACCTATGATTCGGCAACCGACACATGGACGTCAGGCACCTGGGATCCCGCGACCACTGATCTGGCCTTGCTCGCGACCCCACCCGCTCCGCCGGAAGGGGAGACCTACGAGCTGACATCCTCCGACACCTACCATGATGGAGACGACGGTTATTGGGCGGCAGAAGTCACGAACGGCCAGTTGGTGGACGGCAAGCTGACCGCTGCGGTGGACGGCAGGTTCCTCTCCAGGACCCAATTGGGCCAACTGACAGGCCATTTACAGGGCTCTTACAACCAGCCTCAAAACACCTGGGAGGCGGTCGTCCTCGGCACCTGGGAAGGGGAGCCCTTGACCTTCATGAGCGATATCGGAGGGAGAGTCCTATCGATGGATATCGTCTATTCAGGACAGTACGATGATCCGGATGGAGCCAGCTACTATCGCTATGACTACAATCAAGACAAGACCTACGGGTACAGTTACGGCTACCTGGAGTCTGACAGTTCCTATGTTAGTACTCGTTATTACGCCGATGGAAGGGTGGAAAGGTACGATTCATCCGCTGAGAGATGGACGTATGGATCCTGGGACCCCGCAAGTGATGATCTCAGGGCGCTGCTTGTCGCGGGAGCACCGGCAGGCTATGATCCGCCCACGCAGGAGAATTCGAATAGGCAATTCTACTGGACGAGCGATTTTCAGGGCCTTTTGGGAGTCACCGGCTCCCCGTGGGACGCCGGGGCTGAAAACCCTGCTCCATTAACGACGATGGGCCGTTTTGATACGTACTCCTTCAATCCCGGAGATATCAGCCGCAGTATCTGGTATGGGAAAGAGCTCTACAGCCACAATGTGAGGGACAACACACGGACGACCGTTGATGGTGGGGCCTATGAGGGGTTTGTCGCCGGCACCAGGCTCGATAACGCCCTCGAGGGCAGACTGCTGGCCCTTTATACCGATCCTTCCGGCAACGCCGGGATCCTCACGGGGGACCTCGTCGGCGAGGTTTACGGCACCAGCGATTCCTTTTATAGTGATACCTTCAGCACCGAGGGTGGCGCCTTTCCCGTCCGGATGGTGTCGGGACTCGGTATCGCACCTGAGGATTTCGAAACTAGCATCAACCACAACTACAACTATATCTCGCCGACGCTCTCTCAAAGCGGCGGCTCTTTCTTGGCCGGGGAGTCCTCCATCGGCACCATCACCGTCGAAGGTTACGAAAAGGATAGCGCATGGATCGACGGTGAGTGGTGGGGCATTGAACTGGCGATCATTCATGGGGGCTTCGATGGGACCTCGGCTGACACCTGGGAAGGCGCCATAAGCTACGATCAAGGGGCAGAGAGTATCTTTACAAATTACATCGGATCCGAATGGTCCGGCGGTCAAATCGCTGCAACGGGCGCCGGGGCCTGGGTCAATTGGGATCAGGCCGTCACCGGGGTCGCGGGCGGGGAGCTGCTCGGGACCTTTGATCCTGCCAAATCCACCTTCCAGAGCGTGGCCTCGTGGGCCTGGATGGATACCAACACGTTCCTGAACATGGTGGACACAAACCGGGCGGCCTTGGACGCCCTCAATATCCCGGCCTTTGAGATCGGGAGAGCGACCCTTGCAGGGGCTGACAGCACACTGAATGTCCAGATGAACGACGTGCGGTTTTTCGCCGCCTCCACCGGCGGGGACCCCCGGATCTGGGCTACCAACGGAGTCAGCGGAGGCTACGCCTCAAATCCTCTCGGACACACGGTTCTACTGAACGGCGGAGGCCTGAGCGCCGACTTTCAGGTCCGGGGATGGGACGCCGGCAAATGGGGCGCCCAAATCAACAACGGTGCTGGGACCCTTAATCGGACTGACGTGGGCGGGAGCATCGGCATTAACTTCAAGGGAGCGGCGGCGGGCTCATATTCAGGTGGAACCTTTTCAGGCACGGGCTCCGGTGTGGCGAACCCTCAATAAGCTTTAACGTTTCACGAAGACATGACGAAGTAATCATACGAGAGCCCTCATTGATTAAATATCCGGCTAGAGGGCTCTCGGCGATCAGCTATTAGCCGTCAGCTTGGGCTCATCGAGCGTTAACGATCAATCGAGGGAAAA
>CAZAGT010000104.1:6020-14453 GCA_964484515.1 uncultured Desulfobacteraceae bacterium
CCGCGCCCCCCCCCCCCGCACCCCCCACCCCCCGCCCCACCCCCCCCCCCGCCGGGGGGGCGGGCGGCCGCTTCTTGGAATGCCCGCGGAGGGCGCCGATGCGTATTCGGAAATTCGACAGGTTGTCCATCTTTCGGGAAAGGAGTTTACGGATGAGGAAATCGTTACTGATGCTCTTGCTTTGCCTTTGTTCCTTAGGCTGTGCACCTGCTGCGACGGTCGTTGAAGCGAGAGACGATGTGAAGATAGGCGTGATAGATACCCAGAGGATCATGAGGGAGTCAAAGGCGGCGAAAGATGCCCGGTCCATACTCCGAAAGGACCTGGAATCCAAGAGGGCCACGCTCCGGCCGAAAGAGGAGGAGGTCCGCAGGTTGCAGGAAGAATTGAGAAAAGACGCCAAGGGCATGTCGCTTTCAGAGCGAAAAGAAAAGGCCGAAAGCCTTGAAAAAGAGGTCAAGGAACTGAGGCGCTTGAGAAGCGATCTTGAAGAGGAATTGAAGAAAAAAGACAGAGAGCTTACCCAAGAGGCCTTCAAGGAGATCAGAGAGATCGTGGAATCCTTAATCAAGAAAGAGAAATATACCATCGTATTGGAGAAGAGATCCGTGGTTGGCGCTGCCGATTCCACTGATATTACCGACAAGGTTATAAGGCTCTATGACAACAAAAGATGACGAACTCCCTTTTGACTCAATCCTCAATCTGATGCTTCTCAGGGATCGGCGATCGCAATAGGCCTTGAGTTTACGAGAAGGACTCCCGATCTGAAAGGGAAAACCGGCCTAGCCGATCCTGATTTCACTCCTTTGAGATCCTCCTGCCCAACCAAGAGGAACACCTATATCGAGAGATTGACATCAAGTTGTTTCGCCTCCCTGCCGATATTCAAAGCGAAACGGCAAGTTAGGCCACAATTCGCGGGGTATCAGGCGTAGGAGGTGCGAAACGTGGATTCAGGTATAAACAGGGATCAGAGGAAAGCGCTGGCGATCGTCTTCCTGGGCTTTTTCCTCTTGGGTGGTTGCATGTCTTTCTATAAACCTTCCCAAAGCCGCATCAATGGACTTTACCATGAAAAGATCAAGGAGTGGCAGCTCAGAATCAAAGAAGAGGGATGGTCGGAAGGCCTCGTCGATGATATCGTTAAGGGAACAGTGAGACTGACCGAGTACCGGCATGAAGAATGTGACCGCTGGGATACCCCCAAGGAATTCATAAGGCGGGGTTTTCAAGGTGATTGCGAAGATATCGCCATCTTCTTGATGGCCACCCTAAAGCGCCTCGAATACCCGTACGGCGTCAGAGTCTTGGCAGTCAGCGCGTATCAGCAGGATCACGCCCTTCTTAGAGTGAAATTGCCGGACGCAGACTGGAAGACCTATGAGACCGTGCACCTGCCTCTGGGTGAAATTGATCGATTGTTTTACCGCCCGATCGTTGAGTTTGACGAGAAAGATATTATATACTTCAAGAAAAAAACCTCTTAGAGCCCCCGTGGGACCCAATCAAGCTTCAGCAATCAATAGGCCTTAACGACCATCCAACACATCTCCTGCCATTTAATTCGTGCTTGACTTAATGACCTTTTTAGGGTTTGATAAGTTAAAGGGTATTGCTAAGCATTGAGCTGTTCAACTACCGAGATCAATAATCACTGGCCTAAGGTATTCAGAAACATCACTTTTGGAGTATAGATGGAATAAGCTCTGGCAAAACGCCATCTCGCTGCCGATCAAACGTTGAGATTCTCTCCGGGTTATCTTGTTGGCCTAACAGTCCCTGCCTGTGGATAAGACTTGCCCTATTCCCTTGAATACCTTGGCCCTCTCACAAATAAAACAGACTGCAAGTGTTGTTTTATGTCACCGTATGCTCTCTATAATATATCTCTGGATTGTGACATGCGAGAGCCCCATTTGTACACTTGGAACACAAGTCTTTAAGACCTTGCACTGGGGATGATCTGAGACCTAAATTGAGCGATTTGTCGAGACGACTCGGCGTCATTATTGACTGGATGCCGGATCAAGCTCGGCATGACAGAAACCTATCGGGTGTCGCTCGTCATTCCGGCGAAAGCCGGAATCCAGAATACCCGCATTCGTAGGCCATCAAAACCGCTCAATTTAGGTCAGAATAATGACATCGAGTAATGAATTTCGACAACTATTCAGAAATAACAAGCTTCAGGAGATGAGCGCAATGGGCGATTTTGATGAGAAGCGTTCAGAACGGTCAGCCGGCCGAAGAAAAGAAGACCTGGCCGTGAGAGATCACAACCAGCGATACCAGCAGGTCTTCAACATGGGCCAAATTGTCACATCCGAAATGAATATGGAGCATTTGTTCGAGTTGATTATGAGCGAAACCAATAAGATCATGGGCACGGAAAGGAGTACGGTCTTCCTGTACGATGAAAACGAGAATCAGCTGTGGTCGCTGGTTGCCACTGGTATGGGCAGAGACAAGATCCGAATGCCGGTTGAGCGAGGTGTGGCCGGATCGGTCTTTGGAACTAGGACTCCTTTGATAATCAATGATGCGTACAAAGATAAGCGTTTCGATGCAGATGTAGACAGGTATTCCGGTTTTCGAACGAGAAATATCCTCTGTATTCCCATTATAAACCGTCAACGGGATTGTATCGGGGCAATCGAAATATTGAATAAGAAGACGGGTGATTTCAGCGATGAGGACGTCGAGTTACTCTCTTCTATTTCCCATTATGTCGCGGTCGCTCTTGAAAACTCAAAACTCTATGAGGAAATCAAGGAATACGCGGAAAGGCTTAAGTCTACACTTGTTCGCGTTCAAACGCTCGAGGTAATGAAGAATCAGTTAAGCAAATTTGTGCCGGATTCCGTTGCCAAAATGGTTGAAGAGCGCCCCGAAGAATTGGAACTTGAAAAAAAGCCTATGGATGTCAGCGTCTTGTTCATTGACATCCAAGGGTTTTCCACAATCACAGAAGGATTTGACCAGAAGCTCGTTGACGATATGGTTCAGCGCCATTTCTCAAAGTACTTGGATTGCATCATGAGGCACAAGGGAGAGGTGAACGAGACATCGGGCGATGGCTTAATGGTCATTTTCAAAGACGGCTCTTTAGAAAGCTCTGCTACGGAAGCTGTCAGTGCGGGGCTTGAAATCGTCACCGAAAATGAGCGGCTGAATGAGGAATTGACCTGCCCTTGGGGTAAGGTCGAGCTTCACTTGGGAGTCCACTCAGGGACGGCATGGGTGGGATCTACCAAGATGGAAGGCCTTACGGGAGAGCGCTGGACCTACACTGCCTCAGGGATCGTTACTGTGCTGGCAGCACGGATTGGCGCCATGTCTTTTGGTAGTCGCCTTTATATAGGTTCTAATACATACCAGTGTGTAAAAAATCATTTTGACTGCGATTTCATTGGACATCGACAAGTCAAAAATGTCAAGGAGCCGATAACAATTTATAGTGTCAGGCCGAAGGCCTTCTAAGAAAAGAGAGAGTACCCTTGGAGTTCGCGCCAAAGTAGATCCACAGAATTGGTGCCCGGATTTGGGTCAGATTTGTTTGCGCCGAGTGAGCGAAACCGCAGGAATAGTATACCTATTTCGAGGACTTTAGGATTGAGACGTAGTCAAAGATGACCTCAAGATGGGACGCGAAAATGTAAAGTTATTTTTGCGCAAGGCCTTAGGATCATCTGATAGAGAGCAACCAATCTCACAGTCGACATTAGCCAGAAGGAATGGAGACTCGGGTCCGAACTGAAGGTCTGTACCAGTAGGATGGCAATGGGTTTTCTAAGAATGGGAATCCTCAAGTTCCGCTCTGGCCATATCCCCCTCCTCGCTACCATCCTCGGAAGTATCACATACCTCGTGGGAATACCTTTTTTGGATCTCATGGAATTGAAGACTATTGATCTTAGATTTGCATCTAGGGGGCCAATAATACCGCGTTCAGACGTCGTCCTAGCCGCAATCGATGAAAAAAGCCTCAAAGAGCAGGGGAAGTGGATTTGGCCACGTTCCAAAATTGCTGATTTGGTAAACAAGTTGAATGCTGCCGGCGCAAAAACCATTGCATTTGATATTGGGTTTCTTGAACCGGACAATAGAGAGCTCATTCAGACGATTGAAAAGATCGAGCACGCAGTTCGGCAGGTGCCCGTTCCGGTTACGTGGATGGAAGACTACCTGAGAGATCTTAAAGTTCAGTCCGATAACGATCAACGTCTTGCCGACGCCATCAAGAATTCAAGTGCTAAGGTGGTTCTGGGCTACTTTTTTCAGACGGATGTTGAAGCCATTCGGGATTTGGGAAAAGCAGAGATCCAAGCCCATGAAGAAAATATCCGCGGATCTATGTACAAAATTGTGAAGGACACATCTAAGAATGCCGGGAACGTGTCGCTAATAGAGGCCCAAATACCTCAATCCAATATAAAGACAATTTCAGAGAAGGCGAAGTATGCCGGTTTTTTTAATATAATACCGGATCGGGACGGAGTCGTTCGCCGCATGCCGGCTGTTATCAGATTCAGAGGTGTTCTTTACGCACCGTTGTCCCTGATGGCCGTTAGCGCCTACCTGGATATGCCCATGGCACTTGAAATAGCCGAGTACGGCGTCAAGGCAGTGAAACTAAGGGAAACAACAATACCCACTGACGAATTGGGAGAAATTGTCATCAACTACAGGGGACCGCCGAAAACCTTTCCGCATATATCGGTTACCGACATTCTAACAGGACAGGTTAAGGGAGATGTCTTCCGAGACAAGCTGGTTTTGGTGGGTGCAACTGCGACCGGTATTTATGACATGCGGGTCACTCCGTTTGGCAGTGTTTATCCCGGCCTCGAAATCCATGCGAATCTTGTCGATACGGTGTTGGCGAAGACCTTTTTCTATCAACCCGCCTGGGCGGGCATTTTCGACCTTCTGGTGATTCTGTTCGCGGGACTCTTCCTCGGATTTGTCATGTACCGCGTGGGTGCCGTGGCCGGCGCTGTGCTGGCCGGTTCTGTCTTTCTCAGCTGGATCCTCCTGTGTCAATATTTCTTCACAAATAGAGGATGGATCCTAAGCATTGTGTATCCTCTATTTACGATACTTCTGGTCTACCTTTGCACCACGGCATACAAGTACCTTGTGGAAACACGACAGAAACGCTTCATTAGAAGCGCGTTTTCCACCTATCTGGCCCCTTCTGTCGTGAAGCAACTCATTGAAGCACCCGAGAAGTTGCAATTAGGTGGAGAACAACGGCTGATCACGGCGTTCTTCTCTGATGTCCAGGGATTTACAGGTATTGCCGAGGGATTGCTGCCCACTGAACTTGTGGAACTTCTGAATGAGTTCTTGTCCGAAATGACCGATGTGATCTTGGGCTATGAAGGAACAGTCGACAAATTCGAAGGCGATGCCATCATCGCATTCTTCGGGGCACCCAACGATCTTTCTAATCACGCAGAAGTCGCATGCCGAGCATGTATTGATATGCAGAACCGTTTAGGCGAGCTGCGGCGAATCTGGAAGACCCAACATAATCCCGAACTCAGGATGCGAATTGGACTTTGCACGGGACCGGCGGTCGTAGGGAATATGGGGTCGAGAAAGAGGATGGATTATACGATGATGGGTGATACGGTGAACACGGCAGCGAGACTGGAAGGGGTGAACAAAGTCTATGGGACCTATACCCTGATCAGCGAAACAACCCATGACGAACTCGATAGTGAGATCCTGACGCGGGAGGTTGATTTGATTAGAGTTTTCGGAAAGGACGAACCCGTGAGGGTCTATGAACTCCTGGGATATCAAGAAGAAATCGAAAACAAATGCAAAAAGACGCTTGAATATTACGCCGCCGGACTCCGCGCTTACAGGGAACAGGAGTGGGATAGGGCCATCGACCTTTTTCAAGAGGCCCTTTCCCTTACCAGTAGTGACGGTCCGAGCAGAACACTTCTGAACCGCTGCAAAGACTTGAAAAATTTCCCACCAAGGACACCGTGGGATGGCTGCTATAACATGGAATCGAAATAGGTCCGATAATGCCACATGCAACCTAAATTTGCCTACGTTCACCGAGACAAAGAATCCTCGCAGGATCAAGCCTTCTCTCAATGTCGGCCGGCCGACGCGGCCCGCCCGTTCTTTGAAATGGTTCATCTTGGCATTAGGAAACTCCTTGAGGTCCGACTAGAGGGCTCTCTCTTCAATCTTTGGCATACTCAACCCGTGTACGCCCTGCCCCTTTGTCCGCATGGTCTGTTGAAGTCGGCTTTCCGGTCCTGATTGGGAACGCGATTCCGTCTTTGCAGTGCATGCTAGCCGACCAGCTCGAACATCAGCAATACGGTCGCTTGCGGGCCGGTGTAATGATCGTTCGAAACCAGGTAGATCAACGTTTCACCGCCACTCGCTTGCCTGGTATGTACCCCTTGTATGTTGTGGAATGCCAGTGAGTCTTCCAGGATGGCAAGCTCTTCGGCTTCGAGTCTCGCCATCGGTCTTATGTCCGTCGCCCGCAAGAGACGCAGGCGGGTCGCGATGTAAGGGATTCCCTTTTCCACAATGATGATCTCGCCGCCCGGGGTTGTGGTCGCAGCAACCGGTCTGAACTCCTCGAAATACCCTGACCCAGCTTGCTTTTGCTTTTTGAAACAGGGGGAGACTTGGACCTTATGGCGCATCTTCAACGTTTCGCGAGCACATGTGGTGTAGCTCAGTTTTGACCAACCCCCATCACCGCCGACCCAGCCAGACACTCCCCCCCCGCTGCCGACCGCCTCTGTGAGCACGAAGAGGCGGTTATCGGGAATCGGGGTGACGGCCCTAATATCCCCACTGGACAGCCTGGCTTTGAGGTCTTCGGGCGGAACCATCGATCGAGGTGGCTTGTTCTCCTTGCTATCTCGGATCGTTTCGATCTCGGCGTCGGCAATCCCAGCCAAATTATCTCTCTCATCATAAACCAACTCGCCCTGGAATCTGTGCCCCTCGTCGGATCGGACCACAAAAGTTCGGCCATCCGGACTGATGCTCAGCGCCGAAAGTCCGCCGAACCGTGGATCAGGTGAAGTCAAACGGACTCCCCCTCTATATTTCAGATTCCCCACGATCTCCGAGTCGAGTCTCAGGTGATCCAAGCACAGTTTTTTTGCCTCAATGACAACGGGATCGATCCGGATTTCGGCCTCGGTTGCTGTTCGGTCGCAGCTCCCCAGCAGGGCCATGAGCAAAGAGAGAACAAAGACAAGGCTTGCTGATAATGACATGTCATGTACCTCCTGCTTTGCTGATTTCTGAAAGGTCATGGTTCGCTAGAGCACTTGCATCGGGTAGAGAGCAACTTGGATGCCGAATCAGGAGGAAAAGAAAGCTAAGCGGGAGATTCTCATACAAGTCTTTGATTTTGCAGGTAAAATATAATTGCCCATGTTGTGGTGGTGTTGGGCGAGCTATCGTCGCTATTTAGATAAGTGTCAACCTGATTGCCATATTTCGAGGTAGGATCAAGAAAAAGCTGTGATACGCGAACCTTGGCATGTCAACATAGTTGCCATACATCCCGAAACTATATTGACAACGCCAGCCCCAAAACAAGCGTATTTAAAGACGGAGATAGGTCTACGTCATAACTTGCGGCACATGGAGTTCAACATCCCTTTACAATTGACTCCTAGAGCCTCAAACCGATATCCTAGAAACTCGAATCCTTGACCATTCTCACGGTGTGCTATGAGGGTTCTGAATCCTGCAACCCCTCACCTAGCCACTCAGTCTTCACCTTGCCCACGAGTTGAACCCCTTCATCCCGCGTCACAAGGCATTGATGCTTAGGTGGCAGCGGAAAGGTACGCCGCCTATCGAAAGAGACGGCGCTTCGCTCTCGGTTTGAACCCGGTGGTCGTTCTTGAGGTGGAAAGGAAGAATAGGCGTGATGTTGATAGCTTCAAATAGATAGAAAGGCTAGTTGACCTTTGATGGAACCAAGAGCCCGGCGGCACGTGTTAGGCGATTCGCTTTCACTGATATGACTGATATTCCTGGTGCCGGAGGGGGGAATCGAACCCCCACGGTACCAAGTACCACTGGATTTTGAGTCCAGCGCGTCTACCAGTTTCACCACTCCGGCACCGTTCAACTGTCCGGATTATAGGAGAGGCCGCAAGGCTCTGTCAATATGATATTGACATGCACATGGCCCCTTGTTAGGATGATTTTTTCTGGGGCTGTAGCTCAGCTGGGAGAGCGCATGAATGGCATTCATGAGGTCGTGGGTTCGATCCCCATCAGCTCCACCAAAAATATCAAAGACTTAGCTTTGCGGCACTGACACAGAATCGGAAAATGTGACGTTTTTGTGACAAAATGCCGCAGCATCAGAGGCGATCGGGGGCACGGTCGCCTTTTTCTTTTGGCATGATGTCAGGC
>CAZAGT010000105.1:0-14412 GCA_964484515.1 uncultured Desulfobacteraceae bacterium
CCTCGTAGTGATGGACGGCCTCCATCATCCGCTCCAGGACCGGATCGAGGAGTCTTCGCGCCTCCTCGGGGTCACGGTCGGCAAGGAGCTCCATCGAGCCCTTGAGGTCGGCGAACAGCACGGTCACATGCTTGCGTTCGCCTTCGAGAGCACTCTTGGAGGTCAGGATCTTCTCGGCGAGGTGCTTTGGAGTGTAGGCATCGGGCGAGGAGAACCGGGGCCGCGAGGCGGCTGAGGGTTGCACAGGACTCCCGCAGTTGTTGCAGAACCTGGACCCCGACGGAAGGTCAGCGCCGCACGAGCCGCAGGTGAGGGTCAGACGCCCCCCGCACTGCAGGCAGAAGCTCGACTGCGCTGGATTGTCGCGCTGGCACTGGGGGCATTTCATGTCGGAGCCTCCAGACCCCTAACACCTCCTAAGCTGCCTCATTTGAAGCCATTTGGCGCAAGCTCGTGATGTCGCGTAACGGGGGCGCGCCAAACAAACGACCGTACTCGCGGCTGAACTGCGACGGGCTTTCATAGCCCACGTGAAAGGCCACAGTAGCTGCATCCGCGTGCTCCGTGAGCATCAGCCGCCGCGCTTCGTTCAAACGTAACCATTTTTGGTACTGCAGCGGGCTCATGGCCGTCAACGTTCGGAAATGATGATGGAAGGTTGATGTACTCATATTGACTTGCTTTGCGAGATCATCGATATGCAACGGCCGTCTGAAGTTACCCTTCAGCCAATCGATTGCCCGCGCTATCTGTTGACTCTGGCTTGCTCCCGACGCTAATTGGCGCAGACGCGCGCCTTGATCGCCCACAAGTAAGCGGTAACAAATTTCCCGTTGGATGATCGGCGCCAAGATCGGGATATCGTTCGGTTCATCAAGCAAGTCGATCAACCGTTGAAAGGCGTTGAGCAGCGGCAGCGTGACCTCACTGGTCGCCATTCCTCGGCTTGATTGCTGGGCACGCGGCGGGGGAAGATTGCTGTCCACCATCAGATGTGAAATCTCGCCTTGGTCAAGCTTCAGAAGGAGCCCCAGGTAGGGCTTCTCCCGGCTCGCTTTCATTATCCGCACAAACGTGGGCAGATCCACGGACGTGATCAGAAACTGGTTCACGTCCAACTCATACGCTTCGTCTCGGAGCAGCACGCGTTTGGACCCTTGTGCGACCAAGCAGACACTCGGCTCGTACATGTAGCTCATTGGCTGCATGGGAGCGTCCCGCCGAGAGAGCGACAAGGCTGAAATAGCGGTCGCATTCGGGCCGACCTAGGCGGTCCATCGGGCGATGCTCCTTGCCAATGCCTCGAGCGCAACTTCCATGCTGTTATTCTCAAACGCCGGATCGAAGGCTTGCTTACGCATTGATATCACCTCCTATCTACTATTATGTAAATTACCAGATCCCACGTCGCTGTGCTACCCATTTTTCGAAGAGTTCGGACGATTAGGCAAGAAATGAACAGGATTGGTCTACCCAACTTTGGATTCCATGACTACAATTCGATCACAGCCGAGACGGTCCGGGATTGGGTCCGCCGCCGTGGGTGCCAAGACGGCCTACATTGCGCCGGAAAGTCCGTCGGAGTGCGGCTTCATCGAGGGCTTCATGCTTGATGAATTGCTCGAAGGCGAGAACCCAGACTTCATTCTGAAGATAGGCCAAAAAGAAGCCGGTCAATATCGCCACATCTGATGGATCCCTGATTATTGGCAAGTGGCAGACAAACGACGCCTCCAACCAATCAAAGAAAGGACGCTGAAAATGGAAATCAAACGAAGCGGTTCACAGCCATCCGCCAAAGGGCCGGCCGAGTATTTCACCGGCACCGTACGCGTTGATCCCCTGTTCCAGGCAAACGATCCGGCACGCGCCCTCGGCGCCAGTGTCACGTTTGAGCCGGGCGCCCGGACGGCATGGCACACCCACCCGTTGGGGCAGACCCTGATCGTGACGGCCGGATGTGGGCTGGTACAACGCCGGGGTGGCCCGATCGAGGAAATCCGGCCGGGAGACGTTGTCTGGATTCCGCCTGGTGAGAAGCATTGGCATGGCGCCACGGCGACCACTGCCATGACCCATATCGCCATTCAGGAAAAGCTCGACGATAAGGTCGTCGAGTGGATGGAAAAGGTCAGCGACGAGCAGTACGGCGCCAAGTACGAATAAGAGCAAGAAAGGAGATGACCATGCAAAAACGACAATTAGGAAACAGCGGACTCGAGGTTTCGATGCTTGGACTCGGGTGCATGGGAATGAGCCACGCCTATGGACAGACAACGGACAAGCAGGAAATGATCACCTTGATAAGGGAAGCCGTGGAACGAGGAGTAACATTCTTCGATACTGCAGAGAACTATGGACCGTTCATAAACGAAGAGCTCGTGGGCGAAGCCCTCTACGCCTTCCGTGATCGAGCGGCGATAGCCACCAAGTTCGGATACAATATTGATCCAAACGGCGTGCGAAGGGCTGGCCTGGATAGTCGACCGGAGCACATCAAGCAGGTCGCTGAGGCCTCGCTCAAGCGACTCAAGGTCGAGGTCATCGATCTCTTTTATCAACACCGCGTTGACCCGGACGTGCCAATCGAAGAAGTGGCGGGGGCGGTGAAGGACCTGATTCAGGAAGGTAAGGTCAAGCACTTTGGCCTTTCTGAGGCGGCAGCACAGACGATTCGTCGCGCTCACGCAATCCAGCCGGTCACAGCAGTCCAGAGCGAATACTCCCTGTGGTGGAGGCGTCCTGAAGAGGAGCTATTGCCTTTGCTGGAAGAACTGGGCATCGGCCTTGTTCCCTTCGGCCCCTTGGGCCACGGCTACCTTACGGGCAGATTTTCTGAAAAATCCACATTTGAAAACAAGGACATTCGCAGCATCCTTCCCCGTTTTACCCCGGAAGCACTAAAAGCGAACCAGCCCATGGTTGACCTGCTCAAGCAGTTTGGGGAACAGAAGGAAGCCACCCCTGCCCAGGTCGCATTGGCTTGGCTGCTTGCGCAAAAGCCCTGGATAGTGCCGCTTTTCGGAACCACAAAGCTCGAACGCCTTGTGGAGAACCTCGGCTCGGCTGATCTTGAATTGACCCCAGAGGAGCTTGGTGATCTTACTAGCGCCTCCTCAAAGATCAAGGTCCAAGGAGCTCGGTACCCCGAGCACATCGAGCAAATGACCGGTCGTTGAGAAATGCAGCTGTTGAGTTCAATCCATCACGATGGTCTCTCTTAAGTCGACACGCCCAAGCCTGAGATAGTCCGAATATCGCAAACGATGTTTGTCTCATCAGAAAGTCTTAACTGGTGGAACGAAGATGCAGGAAAAGGAGAAACCTATATGAGTAAAGCATCAACCAATCGAGAAGAGGTGAACAGTATCTTCAGGCTCGACTGCCGCGCGATCAAGGCTTTGCTGCGCCCGTAAGGCGCTTTGCGCCTCTTAATGCGCAAGTCATGGAACCAACCCTCAATATTTTCTCCTTGCATCCGGCGGAAGTGATTGTCGGCTCACACCATAACATAACGAGAACGGAGGTAATAACCATGAGTGGAAGAAGTCCTCTCATCACGCTGAACAACGGCGTCAAGATGCCGGCCTTCGGGCTCGGTGTATTGGGCCGGGAGACCATGGAACTGACTGCGGGTGCTGTCGAGGCCGCGATCGCCAATGGGTATCGGTTCATCGACACCGCCGCTTCCTATCTCAACGAGCGGCAAGTCGGCGAAGGAATCGTGCGCAGCGGCATTGATCGCTCCGAAATATTTATCACGACCAAACTCTGGTTGAGCGAATACGGTTACGAAAGTGCGCTCCGTGCCTTCGACTCGAGCCTGCGCAGGCTTAACTACATCGATTTGTACCTTCTCCACTGGCCGGTTCCCTCGGACTTCGAGGCGACCGTGGCGTCGTACCGGGCAGCCGAAAAACTGCTCGCCGAGGGGCGGGTGCGCGCAATCGGTGTCTCGAATTTCAGCTCGACGAACCTGAACACCCTCATGGAACGCTCTGAAGTGATGCCCGCTGTGAACCAGGTGGAGTTGCATCCGTTCTTCATCCAGCGGGAATTGCGTGATGCCCACAAGCGCCTCGGCATTGTCACTCAGGCGTGGTCGCCGCTCGGTGGCAGCGTTCGTCGCGCGGCCGACCCGAGCAAGGCGGGCGACCCTCTAGAGCACCCGACCGTCGTCGCCCTGGCTGCAAAGTATGGCAAGAGCCCGGCTCAGGTGGTGCTTCGTTGGCACATCGACCATGGATTCTCGGCCATCCCGAAATCCTTTCGGCCGGAACGCATCGCAGAGAACTTCGACATCTTCGATTTCGCGCTGACCGAGGAACATATCGCGGCGATTGACGCCCTTGATACGGGAATGCGCTCCGGTCCCGATCCCGAAGTTGTGCACGCGACAACCTTCCCCATCAGGATTGAAGACTAGGCAAAGGAGGTCACAATGACCACATGGTCGAAAGACGAACTGCGCGAGATTGCGGAGGCCGATGACCTGCACATCTCACCGTTGCGTAAGGACGGGGGGATGTACGGAACCCCGACGTGGATTTGGTCCGTCGCGGTCGACGATGCCCTCTACGTGCGCGCCTACAACGGGCAGAACTCTCGATGGTATCATGCCGCAATGCGGCAAAAAGCGGGGCAGATCACTGCCGCCGGCATGACGAAGGAAGTCACCTTTGAGCCGGTCGGTGGGCCGATAAACGACCTCGTTGACGACGCCTACCGGGCGAAGTACCACGGCAGCCCGTATCTCAGCCCGATGATCGGCGCACGGGCACGCTCCGCGACAGTCAAGATCATGCCGTGCGCGACCAATGCCTGATCGTCGCGCACACCCCGGGAGTACGCCCGGGACGGCCAGTGAGAGGCGCGCGCGGGCGAGGTCGTGAACCAAGGTGCGCTATCGGTTTGTCATCGACATCGCCACAATGAAATCGATGGAAGGCATAGAGAGCTGATCGATAAGAAAAAACGCACGCATGCAAGTAAGGAGAGTAAAATGAAATACACAGTAATGCTTTTGTCGCTTTATCTACTTATTTCGACTGGCGCTTTTGCGAGCCTGTCATTGGCCGACGAAGCAGACAAAAAGTCGCAAACAATATATCGGGCCATTGCTGTCCAAGAACGCGGGATTTTCCAATCTGGTCTATGACATATCAATAGCTTAGCGGGCATTTTGGGTCATGTTTGAAATCAGGTTGTCGCCAATTTCGGGTGCTGTCCAAGATCTGGCAGTGAAAGTCTGTATTGGACAGGGCCGGGCAACAATGGTGGAATGTCGTATGGATCGTCGATCCATTCCCATAGACTGCGATAGGTAAAGAGGTTCCAGCGTAGAAAGGCTACCAGGTTTGAGAGCGACCAGGCAAATGTGGATTTGAACTGCAGGAACTTGATGAGCAACATGGCAATCAGTGCTGTCCAAATCTGGATGAAGAGCGCATTGGTGCTGGTTCCGACAAACGTCTTGACCTTCAAATTCTGCTTCAGTGCCTTGAAGAACAATTCGATCTGCCAGCGGTCTTTGTAGATCTTGGAGATGGTGGTGGCACCGAATTGCAGATGATTAGTGAGTAGCACGATCGGCCGATCATTTTCGTTATCCCAGACGGTGAGGATCCGCAGCAGATGAGGACAGTCCTTCTGAGCCCGGTAGCCGGTGAACCGAATCAACTGGTCAGAGAGGATGTCGAGATTTCGAGGCGCGACCCGCTCTTCGACAACCTCGTAGTCGGCGTTTTCCTTTAGCCGGGTGACAAAGTAGACGCCCTGCTGCGTCCAGAGGGAAAACAGCCGATAATCGTTGTATCCCCGGTCCATGGTCACGATAGAACCCGAGGGGAGCACGATTCTGCGGGCAACCGTGATATCGTGTTTTTTGCCCTCAGAGATATAGGCGTAGGTGGGGAAATACCCATCGTGATCGAGGAGCAAGTGGAGCTTTACGGCTCCTTTGGTGCGGCGGAACGCCGCCCAGGGAAAAAGCGACAGGCACAAGGCGATCGTGGAACTATCCAGAGAAAGGAGCTTGTTCCTGAAGCGGAATTTACGATGCTTGGGCGCGGTGCTTTTGCACAGATTCATGCTTTCGTAGAACAAGTCGCGGAACATCTCCCAGGGTCGATGGGCGTTCGCATAGGACAAGGTGGATTTCTTGGGCGCCTCTCTCATTCCGAGGTGACGGAGCTTCCCGGTGGTGCAGGCAAGCCCTCCGCAGATTTCACGGAGACTTTTGGCCTGGGCCAGCTGACAGAACAGCATGGCAACAAAATGATCCCATGAGCTGAATCCCTTCGAATATCGCTCAGCACTATGTTTGAAGACCAATTGATAGAACTCTCTGCGGCTGAAAAGACCAATCAGTTGACTGAAAAGGCTTGCGCAACGTACCATGACTCTGTCCTCCTTGCTGTGGGCTTCCGTGTTTGGTTTGCAAAGCAACGGTGCCCCACTTGGAGGACAATTTCAACCTCTCATCTCAAAACCGTTTTTGGACAGGCATGATATCGGGCTGGATCTCTGGCTTCTTTTAATGGGCCTTCCGAATTCTTTACCGGCAATGCCCGTATCGACCGTCTGTTCCCGGCCAATGAATCGGCGCACTTTTCCGGTGCGTATGTCACTTTCGAGCCGGGGGCCAGAACCGCCTGGCACATCCATCCGGCAGGGCAGCACATTCTCGTTACCGCGGGTGTTGGCCGGACACAGGAGTGGGGAGGCCCTATAGAAGAAATCAAAGCGGGAGACGTGATCTGGTGCCCGCCAAAGGTAAAACACTGGCACGGAGCCTCCCCCACCACCGCAATGACGCATCTCGTCATCACGGGAACAGCCAACGGCAAAAACGTTGAATGGATGGAAAAGGTCACCGAAGGACAATACCAAGGTAAATAAGGAGTCCATCATGGATAAAAAAAACTTGGCGCTTCTGGCCGTTATATCTGCCTTAATTGTTAACTTTGCAGCCATTTCGGAGGCACAAAATATGGACAAGAATCAAGCTCTGAGTGCAAAACAGCAAAGCATCGTCCCCATCGCGGCCTTTACCGCCAACGGCGATATGGAAAAACTGAAAACAGCTTTGAATGAGGGCCTTGATGCCGGTTTGACCGTGAATGAAATCAAGGAAATCCTCGTGCAGATGTATGCCTATGCGGGATTCCCGCGCAGTCTGAACGGCATCCACGCCTTTATGGCGGTTATGGACGAGCGGCAGGCAAAAGGCATTAAGGATGAAATCGGCAAAGAAGCCAGTCCGGTGCCCGCGGGCATGAACAAGGATGAATATGGCGCAAAGGTGCGGGCAAAGCTTGCCGGGCGGGAAGTTATTCCGCCTCCCAGCGGGTTTCAACTGTTCACGCCCATCATTGACACGTTCCTGAAAGAGCATCTTTTTGCGGATATCTTTGCCCGCGATAACCTGGATTACAAGAGCAGGGAACTGGCGACCATTTCGGCCCTTGCCAGCATGACAGGCACCGCTGGCCAGCTGCGGTTCCATCTTGGTGCCGCGATGAATACTGGACTGACCGAAGCTCAGATGAAGGATTTCATTTCCGTACTCAAATCCAAGGTAGGTAAAAAGGAAGCCGAGAGTGCCTATGAAGTACTAGGTAAGGTGCTAACCCACAGGCAGGCAAATTAGTATTCAGAGAAAATCAGCATCATGAGGAACGAGTCGTCAAAAAAACAGCTCTGAGAACCCTGGACTCTCAAAGATAACATCATGAGATCAAAAAAGATTAAAAGACGTGGGATAGGAATGATCGGGGTATTGTTATTCTCGATGTTGTCACTCTTTAGGGGGAATGTTGCTGTGGCGTCTGATGGTAATGAAGGGAAAATCATGAAGAGCGAAAGGAAAGTAGAAGAAACTCACTCCCATCTAACAACCCATGACACTGTCCGCCATATTGTGACACACCCGGCATTTGAAGGCTTTGGTCAGTATTTACTGCCGTGGGATAATAACACAAATTATTACAACACATCACTGAATAATGTTGGTTCGCTCTTGCCGTATCACAACCATGTGGACCCGATCATAGTAGTGGGCGCAATTAACCACATGATTGAGGAAATCAACGACGGCAAAACCATATTCTACGAGTTCTACACCGAACAGCAAAAGCAGGAGAACCCCAGCAAAAAGTCCACCGGCCTCTTCTTCTTCAGGGGTAAACCGGGAGCTCCGTTTGCTATTGTGTGTCCTGGTGGAGGATTTGCCTATGTTGGTTCCCTCCATGAAGGCTTTCCACACGCCATAGAGCTGAGTCAAAAAGGGTATAATGCTTTCGTATTGAAATATCGCGTGGGGAGTGAGCTAAGGGCTACCGAAGACTTGGCGGCAGCCATATCTTATATTTTTGAGAAAGCGGAAATGTTTGAAGTCAATGTTGAAGATTATTCTTTATGGGGTAGCTCGGCTGGCGCAA
This sequence comes from uncultured Desulfobacteraceae bacterium, assembly GCA_964484515.1. Lineage (GTDB taxonomy): Bacteria > Desulfobacterota > DSM-4660 > Desulfatiglandales > HGW-15 > CAZAGT01. The sequence goes on from CAZAGT010000105.1 coordinate 8,442, forward strand.
GGATGGTAGGTAATATTGCCTTACGTGGAACTGCCAGCTTTGGAGGTCATGATCTTCCTAAACCGCGTATGGTAGTCATTGCTTATACCGGTCATACAAGCTTTTCTGAAAACTATCCTCCAACTTTTATTACGGTAAGCGAGGATGATAGAATCGTTAATGTATCAGTGGTAGATAGACGTTTTGAGAACATGAGAAACGCCGGAATAGAAGTCGAGTATCGTAAATATAAGAATGCCGGTCACGGCTTTGGGCTCGGTGTTGGTACGGATGCCGAAGGGTGGATGGAATACGCTATTCAGTTTTGGGAAAACCATCAATGACAGGAAAACTTATCTCGGAGCGCAAGCAGAACGGACGACTTAAAGGTACAATAGCGACAAGTAAACTGCACGGCGGCATACTGTTTGGGAATAGCAGGGTTGGTCGAAGTTGAGATATGGATGGGAGATCACAACTATGGTCGATTCCGTGATCAGAGAGTGTGATCTCAGCTTTCTGAATTCGCAAGAACCTTGTGGTTTGGTTGACTTTCGCAGGTATTAACACGCTGAGCTTTCGTGAAATACTCTCAATAAATCACCGCTTTTCCTAAGCATAAGTTATTGGCAATCTGGATTGCGATCAAGGAGGTGCCTTTTAAATGATTATCAAGTTCTATTTTCAGGTTTTGACAATTTCGATTTCCCATGAGGTACACTCAATTTGAGGAGTACGTGAAAGAGACCGTTCAAGACAAAAACCAAAGCAAAGGAGGAAAAGGTATGCATTTCTGGATGAGGACGGTGTCTAGTGTGGCGATTGTGCTTCTGGTAGGGATGGCGTTTGTCACCGTTCCAGCAGCGGCGGCAGAGCAAAAGAAACCCAATATCCTGGTCATCTGGGGGGACGACATCGGCATATGGAACATCAGCCACAACAATCGCGGGATGATGGGCTACATGACGCCGAACATCGACCGGATCGCTAATGAAGGAGTTGCCTTCACCGACTACTATGGTCAGCAGTCCTGCACTGCCGGACGCGCCGCCTTTCTCGGAGGAAACGTTCCCGTACGCACCGGCATGACCAAGCTCGGCCTGCCCGGCGCCAAGGAAGCTGGCAGAAGACCGACGTCACCATCGCCACGGTGATGAAAAGCCTGGGCTATGCCACCGGCCAATTCGGCAAAAACCACCAAGGCGACCGTGACGAACATCTCCCAACGATGCATGGCTTCGACGAGTTCCTAGGCAACCTCTACCATCTTAACGCGGAAGAGGAACCAGAGAACCGCGATTATCCAGGCGACATGGTTCTCGCCAACGGTAAGACCTTCCGGGAGCAATACGGCCCGCGCGGCGTGCTCCACGCATGGGCGAATCCTGACGGTACCCAGAAAATCGAAGACACCGGTCCGCTGACCAAAAAAAGGATGGAGACCATCGACGACGAGACCATCGCTGCGGCCAAAGACTTCATCAATCGGCAGCACAAAGCGAACAAGCCGTTCTTCGTCTGGTGGAACGGAACACGGATGCATTTCCGCACGCACGTGAAAAAGGAACACACCGGTATCTCAGGGCCGAGCGGCAACGAGTACCATGACGGCATGGTCGAGCACGATATGCACGTGGGCGAACTGCTCAAGCTGCTCGACGAACTAGGCATTGCCGAAAGCACCATCGTGTTCTATTCCACCGACAACGGCCCCCATTTCAACACCTGGCCCGACGCCGCAAACACACCCTTTCGAAGCGAGAAGAACAGTAACTGGGAGGGAGCATATCGCGTGCCAGCTTTCGTCCGGTGGCCGGGTCACTTGCCGGCGGGCGTTACTTTGAACGGTATCGTCTCGCACGAGGACTGGCTGCCGACATTCGCCGCCGTCGCCGGTGCGCCGGACATCAAGGAGAAGCTTCTGAAGGGTGCGGACCTCAATGGACGCCACTACCGCAATTACATTGATGGCAACAACATGCTTGATTACCTCAGCGGCAAGGTGAAGGAGTCGCCGCGCAAGGAGTTCATTTATGTGAACGATGATGGAAAGATCGTGGCCATGCGTTATGACGCTTGGAAGGCAGTCTTCCTGGAGAACCGGGGCGTAGCCTTCGGCGTGTGGCGCGAGCCCTTCACCGAGTTGCGCATACCGCTCCTGTTCAATCTGCGCCGTGATCCCTTCGAGAAGGCGCAGCACAACTCCAACACCTACAACGACTGGTTCCTCGACCGGGCCTTCGTTCTGGTGCCGCTGCAGCAACTGGCCGGCAAGTTTCTCATGACCATGAAGGAGTATCCGCCAAGCCAGACACCCGGTTCATTCAACCTGGAGAAAATCCAGAAACAAATTGAAGCCGGTGCCGGTGGGTACTAAGCGGCTCTCCTGGGCTAAATCATAACTAATCCACCGATTATACCGGTGAGAAATGAAAAGGTTCTACCGTTTCAGGCGTGAGAAAATCTTTTTGCCGAAGACCGAGTGAGCGCGATGAATGAATGTAGGGTGCCTTTTCCGAGCGCAGCACAATCGGTCTGCTCGGGAAACAGATCCTACGCACACAAAGGGAGATCCTGAAGATCTTAGGATCGGAGAAGTCCATGCATGCAATAAGCCCCGATCATCCCCTGAATATTGAGGCCCCTTTTAGGGGCCTTCCTCATACCACCAGTTCTACTGGTGGTCGCTGATTGAGATTTCTGCCATCAAGAAGGCCCTGGCAACTTCAGCAGGGCTCTGCTTCTTGGCGTCCACCTTGAAGTTCAGGTCCTGCATAAGGGAATCGTCAAGAAGGCCTCCGAGGGAGGAGAGAATTTTCGTGAGTTCCGGATAGGCATCGAGGAGCACCTCGTTGATCACAGGAGCCGCTTGATAGGGAGGAAAGTACCCACGATCATCTTTCAGCGGCTTCAAATCGTATGAAGCAATGCGACCGTCCGTGGCAAAGGCGCAAATTACGTCCACCTCTCCTTTTGCCACGGCCTGGTACATGAGGGCGGGATCCATGTCTCGTACTTTGCCGAATTCCAACTCGTAGACCTGCTTAAGACCGACATACCCATCAGGCCTTTCCACAAATTCAGAGGTGAATCCGGCCCGCAGCTGTTGCGCGGGGCCCCGAAGATCGGAGATCGAAATCCACCCATGCTTCTCCGCATCAGTCCGGCGAACCGTGATCGCATAAGTGTTGTTGAATCCGAATGGTGGCAGCCATATGACCCCATACCGTTCACGGTAGGCTCTATCAACATGCCTAAAGGCCTCCTCGGGATCTGAAATGACCGGCTGTTTCAGGATGGCGGTCAGTGCGGTACCCGTATACTCCGGATAGAGGTCGATCTCCTCATTAATAAGGGCTTCGTGGCATATCATCGTACCGCCCAGGTTGAAGCGCCGCTCCACACGCAGGCTGGTCCTATTTTCGATCAGCTGGGCCATGAGTTCTCCTAGAATGAGCTGCTCCGTAAAGTTCTTGGTCCCGATCCGAATCGTTCCCAACGGCTGTCGCGAAAGGCCGGATGCCCGCAGACCCGTAAAAGGTCCCATGAGAAAAGAAAGCATTCCTCCCAGGATCAGGCAGACCGGCATTAACAGCGACCCGAAGCGAACCACCTTTCTGATCGCTCCCTTTGCGTTTGGCACCGTGGTGGGCCGTAAGGCCCATTGCGAGGCCCCAATCGCAAAGTCCATCATCAAGGCCAGCAGGGCGGCAGGGATAGCTCCCAACAGAATCAGTTTCGTATCGGAGAGGGCCAGGCCGCGGTTGATGAACTGGCCGAGCCCACCGGCACCAATGAACGCGGAGAGGGTGGCGATCCCAACCCCGATGACGGCGGCCGTTCGGATACCCGTCAGGATGACCGGCCCTGCCAATGGGATCCTGATCATCGCAAGCTGTTGGTATTCGGTCATGCCGATGCCTCGGGCGGCTTCGATAACCTCGGCAGAGACCCCTTCAAGTCCAGCGACGGTGTTTCGCACAATCGGCAGGAGGGCGTACAACGTGAGGGCGATCAGGGCCGGTATGACGCCAATCTTCTGCAACAAGGCGAGCAGGAAGACCAACATGGCCAGACTCGGTATCGTTTGAACGATGCCGACAGACGCCATAACTGCGCTTCGCAACCAGGTTGCCCGAATCAGAATAATGCCGAGCGGCAACCCAATAAGTACCGCTGCCAGGGTGGAGCAGCCGGTCAGCATGAGATGCTCACTTGTCCGCAACAGAAGCTCAGGGAGGCGCTCGCTGACAAAGGCGACAAAAGAATGCGCGTCCATCACAGGTAATCTCTAAATTCTGCGAGTTGTCTCGCCGGCTTCGCAAATAGATCGTGCACGAACTGGGTGGCCGGCGAGGTCAGGATGTCCTCTTTCGTTCCAATCTGCTCCAATTTGCCGTTATGGAGAATGGCTATGCGGTCCCCCAGGAGAAGGGCCTCGAAAATATCATGGGTCACAAATACGATGGTCTTTTCCAGACGTTTCCTCAGGGCAATCAGTTCCCGCTGCAAGGCCTCTCGCGTCAGGGCGTCCAGGGCACCGAACGGTTCATCCATGAGTAAATACTCAGGGTCAGCCGCGAGGGCGCGTGCCACCCCGACCCTTTGCTGCTGCCCTCCTGAAAGCTCATCGGGAAATCGGTCGGCGAAGGCCTCCACCGGCAGACCCACGGTCTCCAGGAGCTCTTGAACGCGGTTCACTCTCCTCTCAGTGGGCCAACCCAAAAGGCGCGGCACAGCTCCGACATTCTGTTCAATGGTCATGTGCGGGAAGAGCCCGATGCCTTGGAATACATAGCCGATTTGTCGCCGAAGGCTTATGGGGTCATGATCCTTGACATTCGTTCCGCCGATCTCAATAATGCCTTCGGTCGGTTCGATCAGACGGTTGATCATCTTCAGGGTCGTGGTCTTGCCGCACCCGGAGGAGCCAAGCAGGACAAGGGTTTCACCCTGTTTCACATCGAGTGTGAGGTCTCTTACGGCGTAGGATAACCCCCCATCGAATGTCTTGCAAAGATGGGTTAGCCGGATCATGGGTGCCAGTCCAACATCTTCAGAACGAGGATTTGGGGAGGAGTCTCTCTTTTTTTTAACGACCAAGCACGTTTTTTTGGTGCTTGGAGCTGAAATAATTTGTATATATAATTATATGAACTAAAACCTTTTTACCAAAAATAAGACTGCTTGACAAGACGGCGGCGTGGCTCCATGAGTGCAAGTTCCCAACACGAGACCAACCGGGAGATCATCTTCTCGATCAGAAGATTGATTCAGGCCAGGGAGCTCTATACAAAGGAGCTCAGCAGGACCTATCAAGTCAGCGCCTCACAACTCAATTGCATCCTGGCCCTTTACGAGAATGGACCGTTGCCCCCTTCCCGGATCGCCAGGGAAATGATGGTCAAGTCGAGCACCGTCACCGGTGTTGTGGACCGACTAGAGCAGAAAGGACTTGTGCGAAGGGCAAGGAACTCGCCGGATCGCCGGGTCATCAATGTTGAGCTGACGGAGGCCGGCACACGCCTTGCCGAAAATGCGCCACCCCCCATTCAGCAGAAAATTATCGATGGGCTCAGCACCCTGACCGAGAGACAGGTGAATCGAATCGTGAAAGCCCTTCAGATGCTCACCAGCATGCTCGATGTCCAGGATCTGGATGTTGAGAAACCATGACAGCCGTTTGTTGCGGATTTTCGATTTCAGCAGTATATTTCCTTTTTTCCCTGATTCAAGGCCCTTAGTCCGCGCCGCATTTCCCTCCAATACATGATTGACCTCATAGTCTCCTCATAAAGACTGTTCTAGAATGTTGCCTATTAAGGAATTGGGGTCTGGCTGCCGAAAAAAGACTTGATATAAAAACAGTTTTATTGTTATTATTATAGGTCAAAGTATTTTGGGGCCTATCGTACTGAAAGAACACATGAATAGGAGATCACCAGCTAGGAGTATGCATGTCTAAGATGTCCGTCAGTCCGAGCCTTAAGAG
>CAZAGT010000106.1:0-14318 GCA_964484515.1 uncultured Desulfobacteraceae bacterium
ATGGCACCCTTCAGGTCAGCGATATCGTTACGCTTGCCCGGGACTTGTCTTTGAATCCTCTCCGGCGCAAAGCTCTCAATGCTGTCAAACTCGATCTCCGCCACGAATTCCTCAGATTCTTTTTCCAAGGACGCTGTGAAACGAATCGAAGGTCTGAAGGCCTCAAACGCAGCATTCGTGCTGTCAACCCTGACCGGTGCCTCCTTTTCGTTCTCGACTTCACGACCCACTCGATCCGGGGTCATGGGCAGGATAACGAGCGTGGTGTCTGCCGGAACGACCTGCGCATCTTCTGGCTCTCTACGAGTGAGTCTTATCGTGGGCACTGATTTACCTCCGATAGACCGGGTTGAGCTTAAGAGCGTGATAGCTGCCTTCCAGTGGGATGGAGATACCCGGCCTCTCATAAGACCAGCGTTTTCGTAATCCAAAATAGCCATCAACTTGTTCAGGTCAGAGAATAATGCACCCCCGGTTCCATAGCTTTGAAACAAGAATCGGGGATATCCGGTCTCCACCGAAATATCTCCTGATGGTCAAACAGTTGCACGTCAATACGAATATCGCAGATGCCGCGTTTCCTCTTCTCTGAATCTTTGTCTAACTCGAAATCATAGACTGTGATTGCGCCCTGCTTTTTCTGCTCATCGAGCAAGTTCTTGATTGGTTCATCGACCTCATCTAGAATGAAATACTTTGTCAGAACTTCGCCGGAGAACCCTTTCAGGTAATTGAGAATGAGCCGGTTTAGGAACGACAATGCTCGGAAGGGGGCAAAGAACTTGTAAACCTCGTGGGGTTCCTCGCCCAGGCATTCACAGCCATAGAAACACAGGTCGCCATCGTCGTCACGAGAGACAGTAACGAGCTGCATCTGTTGTGACAACTGTTTCAGCCGGCTGATCGGGAACTCAACGCGGGCCTTCCGCACACCTTTGATCCTACCGAACATGCGGTCCGGTGGATTCTTGGTGCCGGTTTTTCGCCCGCGGTCGGTGCGCGCCAGGGCGCCGGCAAAGACGAGCGAGTCAGGAGCATAAAGGCCGTCCCCGTTATCTACATCCTCTTCAAACCAGTGGTCATCCCGCAGTTTGAGGTATCCGACCGTGACTATGTCGGTAGCGGCCCAGCCATCGGCCCGCCCGAGGAATTCATAGCGGCCGCCGGTAGCAAGCCGACGTTCGATATCTTCGGACGATCTCTCGTTGCCCAGATCCGTGATCAGCAGCATCCCCCACTTCCAGGCTTCTTGCTCCAACGCCTCCCTCACTGCACTCGAAATCGGTCCCGGCACTACCAGGTGCCAGATGTCGTCCCTGAAGGTGAAGTTGTCGTTGCGGCTCTTGACAAACCGCCTGACAGCCTCGAGCGTCACGCTGTTTTCGTCTTTCATGGCCGCCGCATCGGCGTTGAGGACAAAGAGTTCAACTGGCGGACGCCTTTTGCCGTCCGGTACGAATGAATTCTCATAGAACAGCTCGAGCTGGCGGTAACTGGCCTCAAGCGGGCGCAGCTGCTGATAAAGTCGTGCCATCAAGGTGTCACGCAATTGTTCAGCTTCGGAGATCCGTTTCCCAACGTTGTGCAAAACCTGATTATGGTACTCGGCCACTTGAACAAGCGATCGTATATCACAGGACTGATCGATAAAGGCGTTACCGCGTTCAGGAGAGAATAAATCGGTCAGCGACGCTTTCCTCTTGTGCAACAATGGGGGCAGCGCATCGAGGGCCTCCTCCAAAAGCTTTTTCGCATGAGTGGCCTCCATCCCGCTATTCTCGATCCCCAGCTTCTCCGGAGAAGACCTCATAAACTGGGTCAGCAAATCGATCGGCGTTCTCAGCATTCGATCTCGGAGTTCAACGTTCTTCCAGACACGTTGTACGCCGGGCAGTAACCACCATTCCCTGAAATCCGAAAGCTGACCAATAGCCTCGTCGAGCAGCGCGACGTCGTTTCGTTTGCCAGTGCCCCCCTTAAAGATATTCCGGGGCTCAAAGTCCTCTATCTTGAGGAACTCGACCTCTGCGACAACCTCTTGGGCTCCCTCACCAGCAGATGCAGCAAATGCCACCGAAGGTCTGAACGCATCAAAAGCCACATCTAGACTGTCAAGTCTAACGGGTTTCTCATCCACATCGTCTATCTCATGGCCGATTCGATCCATCGTCAAAGGCAAGATTGCGAGCGTGGTATCCGCTGGAGCAGAACCTCTATAGAGCAAACCACTTCTACGAATACGCTCTACTCTGGGCCAGGGCTTACCGATATATGACACGGAATCAGGATCGGACATGAGATACGCTTCTTCTCATATTCCTGGTGTACCGGCATGAACACCTGCAACATCAGTTGAATACTTCATTCGCAGCTATTATTCATCTTGCTAAGATTCAAACCCCGGAACATCAAGCTTAGTTCGAAAGATTTCCCTCCCTCCGACTCGCATCACCTCTAGAACGATATCACAGATACCTTGCGTCCATTTTTCGGCCGCTTTGCCAACATGGAGCTCATAGTAGCCTCCTCTTCTGTCGCTCTAGTACGGTTTGAATCGATTTTTCGATCTCCTCCTAACAGAACTCCCGCGTCGGCAAATCTCCTGCGACCTCTCGCACACGCTAAGATATCACACCCTCCAAATAAAACGACACCCATACGTAAAGATTCTGTACAACCCGTTCGAATTATCGAACGAAATGTTGGATTTATAGAAGTACATTCGCTAATTGTCATCGCCAACGAATACAATGCTCAATTTGGATCTCTATTCTCCCCCATTACAACGTCATCAATTGCATGCGTTAAAGCGTTTCCTATTGAATCTCGCGGAATATACTCTCTAAATTCATCACCTCCAGGACTACCTGATGAAATGTCTTTTCTTTTAAGCACTTGACGATTAAGCTCTATAGCTCCTACTTCATGCCCGACGTCTCTCAAGGCTGCATGAGGGTTATCTTGGACTTCAGAGGCGAGAACACCAATCGTGTCATTGTCAATAAGGATTGCATTGCCGGGCCTTAATCTTTTGTTTTTAAGTTCTGCATAATCCATATCGCTCTCCCGAACCTCTCTAACATCAATACCATGCTTCTTTAGAATCTTCTTCTTGAATTGGTAATAGGTATTTCGAATAGCCTCCTTATTGGAGAAAATCGCACCAGTACTGAATCTTGTCCTCAGCTCCTTGAGAGCGGCTGATTTTCTAATTATCCTCTTTGCCATTCGGAATAATGAAGTACTTGGAAAGACGGCTTCACGCCACGGCTTGTGAAACCACTTCATTTCACCAAAAAAATCACCAATTGGCTCTAGTTTATACCTTAGACTATTCTTCATTTTTGAAAATAGTTTGCTCAACCTACACCCCAAACCAAACAGGTCGACATTAATCAGTGGATTGTCCTCATAAGCATATACGTTTATTCCGCTTCCAAGATCCAAAGGGTCGCTTTGGATATAACGACCAAGTTTTGGATCATAGTACCGATAGAAGTTATAATGCAACCCGGTTTCAGCGTCGAAATAATGTCCCGGAAAGCGCAGCGGCAGATCTACTGAAGAGTCAACATCAATGTGAGTAGTGCCGTACGGTTCTAATTCGGCTTCCCAAACAGACTTTCTTGCACTATCGTGTACCATAATGGGTGTACCGATCTGATTGCACAGAATAAAATAACTCTTTCCTTTCGTTGGATCGCTGTTCAAACCTTCAAACTCCATGTACATGAACGGGACGATCGCATCGCCATCTGGATAGATGTATATGCGAAGACGGCCATTTCTTCCAATCTCCGCTGCCAAGCGATTGCTATCCCAATAGAATTGTCTTTGATGACCGTTAGAGAATTTGCTTATCCTGCGCCCCAATGGGTCATACCGGTAATTCCATTCATTTCCATTGACCGCAACTGAAACCAAGGTGTCCAATGAATCATAGCTGTAGACAACAGTGGCATTCTGGCCTCGCCTGCAAACGATGTTATTTCGGCCGTCATATTCAAATTTCTCCCCGTCGGCCCATTCGAGAAGATTACCCTGTCTGTAAATCGCCTTGCGCAAACCGGGTTTATTGAGCACGTTACCACAGGCGTCGTATGAAATTCGGTGTTTTCTCCTACCTTGGTTCACTGTAGCATTGATTCGGTGGGCAGCGTCGTACGAATAGTTACGTGTTCCGTCGTGACTATCTTCCTGCCTTGTGAGATCGCCTTCGGCTGAATACCAGTATTTGATGGATCGAATGATTTCATGAGACTGCCTGTTGAAAAGCAACTTTAGGAGGCATCTCCCTCGCGTATCGTATTGGCTGATTTCTGAGGTTCCGTTGCTAAGTTCTTTCATGATCAGCCCTTTGTCAAACTGACTGATCTTGTGTGTCTCACCTCCCGGGTCTTCAATCAGGCAATTCCCCTCTTCATCATAGTCATAGCATACTGTAAAGCTATCAAAGAGAATTGACTTCTGCACTCTGCTTCCTGAATATTGGTTTTGGATTCCAAGCCCATTTCTTTGATCTTTGACGTAATTGCCTAACTGGTCGAAACCAAGGCTTATCTCGACATCATCGGTGCAAGCATGCACTATACGCCCATGCCTGTCATAACTGAAGTCATGCCTTTCACCCGACGCAAGCCTCCTCACGATCGAGAGCCCGTTATGGTCATATTCCCAGGTGATGAGGGCTCTTCCGTTTCCATCTAGTTTCTCAACTATGTGGTCGGCCGGATCATAGCGGTAGCTTTCTCGGATCCGCCCGTAACGACGAACTCGCGTGAGGCGGTCCTTCAAATCATACTCGTACTCGGTCTGATTGCCTTCTTCATCCGTAACCTTTTTGATCTGTTCCGTGGGACCGTATTCGACGGTCACCGACTGCCCCAGCGCATCTACGAAACGCGTTTGGAGGTTCCACGAAGAGTACTCGATCATGTAGGTTGATCCCTCATAATCCGTGTACTGACAGACATTGCCGTTTTCGTCATATAGCCATCTCCTGGATTTCTCCCCCATCTTTTGCTCTGTGAGCAATTCGGAGTCATCGAAAATTAATCCTTCCGCCGAAATAGTCTCTTGTAATGTATACGCCTTTCTACAATCCGGGATGTCGAGATCTGCCTTGTGATCGGCACCGCTTTGTTCCCTTATGTGCGGTAACAAGAAACTCGGAACTCCGCCAAGAGAATGTCCACTATTCACTGCGCCTGCCTTCGACCCCTCAAAGGATAGGCTGCCGAATTCCCACTCACGAGGTGTTTCCGGAAACCGAAGGTTTTCGCGGCCTATTTCAAAGTCTTCCAGATCAAGAATGAACTCGTCAACGGCATGTTGTTTACCAAGGAACTCTCCGGTTTCGTCGTATAGCCATTTCGTGATCGTACCAATCGGATCCGTTTCTTGAATGACCCTCCCCTGGTCGTCTAGATCGAAGCGCTGAACACCTCCATAGGGATCTACGATTCGTGTAATCGTTCCATTTTCGTCATACAGGTACTTCCACTTACCCCCGTTTGCCCTTGTGACGACGGTTTCTCCCTTGGCAGGGTTATAGCTTAATCGCACCTCATGGAGACCATCCTCTCCGCGCGAGTGCACACAGCGCCCCGTATCGTCATATTCAAAGCGGAAGGTGTATCCGCGTTTGTCGGTCTTTGAAAGCATCCGCCTGTTTCGATCATATGCAAAACTAAATCGATGGCCATGCGCATCGATGCCTCCGATCAGATTGCCCGTTTCGTCGTACTGATAGGTAATAAGGGGATGGAATTCATCCTGCTCAGTTCTTTGCAGATCAAGGTGGAGTACCCGCCCTTCCTCGTCGTGCTCAACAAAGATCACACGGTTCAAAGAATCGATGATGGTTTCGAGGTGCCCGCCACTTCCGTATTGAAACTCTATCGATTGCTCATCCCGCCCCAACCGGATTAGTGAGGCGAAAATCCCGTCCTTATCAAACTCGAACTCCATAGCTGGTATGTGGAACGAGTGAATGCGATAAATGCGGCTGTCCACCCTACGCAGGGTCAAACCCTCTCTGTTTTCTGAATCTCCATCCGCAGGGAGAGGATCGAAAAACGTAAGCGCACCGCTCGGATCGGTGTACGTTATCCCGTCCTTGTTGAACTGGAGCCTGTGATCGTACCTGTGGGTGTGACCCCATCCTAGAGGCCGCAATCGGTCATTTCGACCGCTATTGTAGTAGCGTTGCCAATACAGCGGGATAGGGCCGGCGAGTTGGAAGTCGAGCGTGACGTCGGTATTAGCACCGGTCACGACATCGACAGGGTCCCCGACCAGGCGATGTGACCAACGGGATTTTCGTTTGCTGCAATCCACCAGTACTTCCCTCAACCGATTTTGCAGTTTGGCGTCCCCACTTCGCCCGCATCAGACTTGGTTCTCGACCTGCGAACCCGACGCATCCCTCTTTTCAGCAATTTTCCCAATCCGCGCAGGATGGCCATCCACCCCGGCATGGGAAAGCCGCCAATAAGGACATTGGGGCTGCCGGTAATGAAATTGCCGACCGCGACCACCCCATCCGGCATCGCCTCATCCAATCCCATGCAGGCGGAGAGTGCGGCTGCGGCTGCGTCAGCGGCGGTTTGGGCTGCGGCTACCGCAGCGCCAACACCAGCGGCCGTTGCCTCAGCGGCTGCGGCTGCGGCCTCTGCTTCGCTCTCCGCCTGGGCCAATCGCGCGTCGGCGTTTGACATGTCCGTCAGTGACGCTGCGACCTCAAGGGCTCCCATCCCTGCGGAAAAGACAAACATTGCGGCGCCCAGTTTCCCCATGCCGGGAGTGGCTTCCTGACAATGATGGGTGAAGTCGATGAACTGCCGGGCAGGCCGGGAGCCGCCAATGAAGACATGCGAAGATCCGGTAAAGACCTCGAAGATCGGGAAGAGACCGCCGCACCATGCTCCGAACCCAAGGTCGCCTACCCGAGCCGTGGGTAAACCGTTTATCAAGACGCTTAAGGAACCCGCGCAGATAACGGGGCCGAGGCTTGGCAAGGGCACACCAAAGGTTGGTGGGCGGGGCTTGTGGGCATGCGGCCACCCCAAAACAAGATCACCGTACAACCGAGCCGCCGGAAACTTTGGCAGGGCCCGCACGAATGCTAATGTTGCCTCGGCGACGGCCAGATTTAAGTTGTCGATGGGCTTCATGACCGCGGCCATCTTCTCGCCGACAAACTGCTGGACATCCCGCGCCAGGTTATCCGGTTTTTGAGTCGAGTCCGGCGGTTGTTTCATGGGGAGGCTGGTTATGCGCTGTCCACTATTCATGACGGTGTTCCGCAGCCTCGGCTTTCAATTGAGAAAGCTCCTCGTCACACTCCTGAAGCCGCTTCTTGTCACCTGTTTCGCTGTAGAGTTGACGCAGGTGCCCCAAATTGGTTCGCCGGCCCGAGTCGTCGTGGAACTTGGTGCTCAGGTCGACCGCCTTTTCCCAGGCCTGGGCCGCCTCATCAGGCTGTCCGTTCTGGTGCTTGGCAATGCCGATACGCTCCAAAGCCTGGATCTGTTGGACCGGAGCGTTCGAGGACTGCGCAAGCTTTTCAGCCGATTCGTAATAGAAGACGGCCTCGTCGATTCTCTTCTGCATGAAGAGCGCGTGCCCCAGGTTCATACTCTGATAGAGTACGAGCGGTTGCGATCCGAGCGCCACAGAAAGATTGATGGCGTGCTCGTACCAGGATTGCGCCTCCGCATACTTCTTTTGGATGTAGTGAAGGTCGCCGATGTTATTGAGCAGGACGGATTGCTGCTGCTTTTGTCCCGTGTGATGAAAATAGCCAAGAAGTTCTTGGTTGCGGGCCAGGGCCATATCGAAACGTCCATTTGCCACATCCATGCCGGCCAGCATCATGTGGATCTGGGCCTGTTCCTCAGGCGGCACGCTCGGGTTATTGGCCTTCTCGTTGAGCTTCTTTTCCATCGAGGCGGGATCGAGTTCCGGCTGGTAAAGGCGTACCCCCGGTTGCTTTTCCAGATGGGGAGCGAGAATGGACGGGTCAACGCGGTCTCGCACGATGAGCTTCGTTCCGGCCAATGGGGCTTCTCTGATTTGAACGCTCACGTAGTCGATCAGCCGCAGGTACTGCGCAGGGTCGTTGATCTCCAGGGGATAGATGGTCCAGACGACCCTTTGGATGCTCGGTACGATCCCTCTGACGTGTTGCATGATTCCGAGGAGCTTCGCCTCCGGTAGGAGCGCTTCATCTGCGAGCTCGGCCGGAAGCGGATCCATCTGCTGATCGCCCCTCTGGGCCAGCTCGGCGTTCAACTGATCCAACTGGTTGCGAACCGTGGCGAGCACCTGATCGACGTACGCGGTTGGATTGCCAAACGGGTGGCCGAAGGTCAAAAAGATGTCCGGAATTTCGGGGTCCTGTTCGAGCGCGTCAAGGGTCTTCAGCAGAAGGGCCGAGTGTTCCGGTTCGCACAAGATCACCATGATGTCATACAGCGATCCGTCAATGAAGCCCGTGAAGCGAGCCGTGATGTCCCGCATTAAGCTTCGCATGACCCCTCGGTTCGATTTCGATGATCAGTTGATTTTCACCAAGACACCTTGAATGGTCACGCCCGTGGCGTCGATCTTGATCATCCCGGCCGGCCCCTGCAACGTGAGTTCTACGCCCGCCGCGATGTTTATCTTCATTTTGGCCGACTCCTTGATATCCTCGGTGACGCTCAGCTCCTCGCTCTTGGTGATCTTCGTTGTCCTGCCCACGGTATCAACCAGACGGATCTCTTCGTCTTTGATGTGCGTGCGCAGTTTCTTTTCAATATCGACCGTCTGGTCGCCGCTTTTGATGAGGGCCTGATCCTGGCCGGGCTCAGGGCCCTTCAGAAACTGCTTGCCTGTTATCGAAGGCCAATTCCCTGCGCTGCCTTTTATATTCACGTGGTTGTCCGCTCCCGCAGCCGGAACGGCAGAGCCTGTTGCGACCAGATTTCTCGCACCGAATACCGAAGATCCCTTTGCCATTATTTCTCCCTCTTACCCATACAGAGCGATCTCGTCGCAGCGTTGCTTCTTTGATCAGAGGAGGACTTCTTTCTAGCCCACCTCCTTTGAATAGAACTTGCTGCGGACATGGACGCGCCCGCCAGGCGCGTTCAAAAAGATATCACCGGGGGATGTCAGGCAGAGCATCTGCCGCCCTCCCGTCTCCGGGCAATTGTCAATGAGCTGGATCATCTGCCCACCGGGTGTTGACAGGACCATCGATGTCTTTTGCGCCACGTCGACAAACTGGATTCGGTGGCCGCTCTTGGTCACGATCCGCTTGATATCGTTTCGGGCCATGTCCTTTGGCACCTGCACCGAGTTGTTGCCGACCGCTTCGGTGCCTTCCTCCTCCCAGAAACCCTGACGCGGCGCGCTGTCCACGCCGTTCCAGAGACAGCCGAGCACGAAGGGTCTTTCAGGATCGCCGTTTTCAAAGCCCACCAGGACCTCATCGCCGACCTCGGGCATGAACATGAAACCGCGGCCCCCGCCGGCATGGGGGGTCACCATCCGCGCCCAGGACGTGCTGGCGCCTTCCATCCAGTCGTATTGGATCTGGAGCCGGCCCATCCCGCGCGGATCGTTGTGGTTGACCACGCGGGCCGGCACAACACCGACCAGCTTCTGGGGCGCGGGCTGCTTGGCGCAGGTGTAGTCCTTCCAGGGCGTGGCCGTGAACTCGTTGCGGTAGCCGTTGCTCATGTCGTAGCGGTGGACCACCCGGACCAGGCCGTACGTGCCCTTGGCGTCGAAATCGGGACCCTCCAATTGCATCTGGTCACCAGGCCGCAGGCGGACGTTGCGGCTCAGGCCGGTGGCGGAGACGCGCGTGCCGATGGACCGGGCGCTCTCCTTTTCGAGCAGGGCCTTGTACGTATCGACCTTGGGGGCGCGCCCGTCGAAGACGAGGCGGTCGGGCGGCAACTGGTCCGACTGCGACTTGACCGCCTCGATGATCTCCGCGGCGGTGTCGTCGAAAAAGTCCGGTTCCTTCTTTACCTTCTCAAAGGTCTTGCTCTGCATGGTCCGCGGATCGTAACAGGTGCCATTGAGGGAGGGCTGACCCAAAGTCCCCTTAAGGGAGAACTGCATCATCCCGTATTCGTCGTGCCACCGCAGGTTCAGCCCCACATCCTCAAAACCCTTGCGGATCTCGACCCCTTTTGGGGTCGGCCGGATGAAACAGCCCTGGTCGTCGGCAATGCGCCTGATGAAGTCAAAGTCGGTCGTGTCCCACTGCACGTAGTTCATCTTGGGCATCTCGCCCTTCGCCTGGAATTCAAGCTCGAGGCCATCGTCGCCGACCACCTTCTCGGCCACCTCCTTTAGCGTCTTCTTGTAGAAGTAATCCTCCTCGGGCGTGAGTTGCAGCAGAAAGGATTTGGTCACCGCCCTCAGCCTGGCTACATAGTCGCCGTGGATCTCGTAGTGAAGCTCCCCCTCCCAGACAAAGCCGCTGAAGATCGGGTACTCGGTCTCGAACTCCTCATAGGTAACGAACTCAAAGGGCTTGCCGATATAGCTCTCCAGCTCCATGCGCTCCTTTGCCAGGGACTTGAACTCGACCTCGCACCACCAGTGCTCACCCAGCTCCTGGGTGATCTCAAGCCTCGAGATCATCGCCTCTTTGAGGATCTCACCGTCGATCTTCAGGTCGAAGGGCCATTGACCGTTTGACATGTCCTATGGTCTCCTTGTCCTATTGCGTCGCGTTGGGGCGCATCGGTGCAAGAGCTTTTGCATGCTCAGTACGGATTGAAACGTATATTCACCACAGAGACTCAGAGCACGCGGAGAGCCTTTTTGGTCTTTTTTGCTTTTCGCTGAGCCCCGCTACACAAACAGCGGGATAAAAGGGCGAAAAGCAAAAACCAGCACCCCTGCGGGGCTTTGCCTTGCTCCTGCCATCCAAGTGCCCCCAGTACGTGGTTCGATTGGACACCCAAGCTGAGAGCTTTTCCTTTGCCGCTATCCTTGCCTTGCCATAGTTTGAGCGGCGGCGGGTCAACGGCAAGTATAAAACCATTATTCTCTGTGATCTTTGCGCCTGGTGAAAGATGTGTCCGGACAGCGTGTCTGCGGCTAATTCAACATCATGTCTCAGACGCCGTCCGGCCGGCCTACCTTGAGCACCTCGCTCCTCCCGTCTTCGTATTCAACCCCCAGATCAAACGAGGATTCGGATCGATCGGCGGACTGAACCGACAGCTCGATGCTCTTTACCTTCACCCCCTCGATCCCGAGGTCCTCGAAGGCCCGGTTCATCTGCTTGACGGCCGTGAGTTGAACACCCCGCTTCATACCGAGCTGCACCAGCATCTCCCGCAGGCCGAAATCCGAGGAACCGCGCCAGCCCCTGCGCGGGGTCCCCATCATGATCGCCACCAACTGCGCGAGGCTCTCCGCGCTCCGGCCCACACGCGCAAGCCGCCCTTTTGGTCCAATCCTAATCGGAGACCTGAGGTATTCCATGCTGGATACCCAACCTTGGCCGGCCACCGGCACCCACAAAGCAACACGAAACGGCAGTGATCGAGGCCCCGGCGCTAGTTGCTGATCTTGACTTCCTGGAACATCTTCGAGTTGATGATCGGCTCCAACTCCATGTACATCACGTGGTTGTAGACGCGGTCGGCCGCGTCCGTCACCATGGGGTGTTCATTCAGCGCCAGCACCGGGTTGTAGACCTCGAACTTGCTGATCCAGCCCGTGAAACCGTAGGAGCAGATCACATCTTCCATCCGATCGTCCTTCCAGTACTCGATCTTCATCTCCTTGAGCTTGTCCCTATCCGGCACGTTGGCCAGATCGAACATCTTCTTGGTGTTGTCATAGGGAAAGTTCTCGTCGTCGAACAGATCGACAAAGACCTTCACCTTGGTGTTCAGGGTTTGGAGCACCGGCATGCCGGTCGCGTCCTTCTGGGTACCCATGGCAAATACCGTTTCGATGGTGTTGAATTTCGTCCCATCGATCGTCACACTCACTCTTCCTGGCATGGTCTTCCTCCTTTCAGGTGATGCTGAACTTTCATTCGTTGATGTCGAAAGGTCCTTTCTCCCAGTGACCAAAAAGACAGAAAAACCCTCTTTCCAGCATGACGGATGTCACCTCCCGAACATGCGGGTGAAGAAACTCCCGACCTGTTTGAGCATCGCCTGCGATCGTCGTCGCAGGCGCGCTACTTTCCCCCCGAATCAGGCTCAAATTCGGGCGTATCCAGCTTGACGCGGAAAGTCTCGGCCGGTCCCGTCGGTTGCACGGTGAGATTGATGTCGCAAATACCCTGCATCCGTTTGTTGGAGTCTTTGTCCACCGTGAGATCGTAGTTGATGATGGTCCCATCCTTCATCTGCTCCTCCAGCAAGCGGCGAATCGGTTTCTCGATCTCCTCGTCCATGAAATCACGGGTCAGGACCTGTCCGGCGACCTCCCGCAGCCGGTTGGCGATCACGCGCTCCAGATAGGACAGCACGCGGTAGGCCGTGAAAAATTTATAGACCCCGTAAGGGTCATCGGCCAGGGTGCGGCAGCCGTAGAAGCAGAGGTGGTTGTCCGCGTCGCGGATGATCGGGATCACCTGCATCTGTTGCGAGAGCAGCTCCATCTGGCTGATCAGGCACTCGACGCGGGCGTTTTCCACGCCCTTGATCTGCCCGAACTTGGTGCCCACCGGTCCCTGGACAACGCTGTTACGGGCCCGGTCGGTGCGCGCCAACGCGCCCGCAAAAATGGTCGAGGCGGGCGCGTAAAGTCCGTCGCCATCACCCACGTCCTTTTCAAACCAATGGGCGTCGCGCAGCTTAAGAAAACCGACCATGACCACGTCAGACGCGGCCTTGTCGTCGGGGCGCTTGAGGAACTCGTAACGGCCCCCCGGCCGAAACTGACGTTCGACGTCCTCGTACGTCTCCTCGTCGGCCAGGTCGGTGACCAGCAGCATGCCCCACTTCCAGGCCTCCTCCTCAAGCGCCTCCCGCACCATCATGGGGATCGCGCCCGGCACCACCAGGTTGCAGATGTCGTCGCGGAAATTGAAATTGTCGTTGCTGCTTTTGACAAAGCGCCTGATGGCTTCGAGGGTCACGCTCTCGCGGTCCTTCATGGCCGTGGACTCGCCGTTAAAGACGAAGAATTCCACCGGCATGCGCTGCTTGCCGTCCGGGACGACTGAGTTTTCGTAAAAGAGCCAGATCTGACGATAGCTGGCCTCGATGGGCCTCAGCTGTTCAAACAACTTGGCCATCACCTCGTCGCGGACCTGCTCGGCCTTGTCGATCTGATCCTGAAACTTGGCCAGGGTCTGCTCAAAGGTGTCGCCTTCGCTGAGGGCGGACTCCAGATCGGCGATGCGGTTGAGGTACTCACCGGCTCTCTCCGGTGTGAAAAGGTCGTCGAGCTTCTCTTCACCTTCGATCTGCGGGCCAATGCCGTGAAAGATCTCCTGGAGGGCCTTACGGCCCTGCTTGTCTTCCACGATGGTCAGCATCTCATCAACGGTCCCGACGGGGGCGGCGGCTTCCTGTTCGGCCATCATGCACCTCCTTTCTCCACCTGGGCGACCGTCTCAAGGCCCTCCCGCAATCGCGACAGGGCCGCCAGGATCTGCTTGCGTTGATCCGGGTCGTTCCAGGCCCGTTTGACCCGCGGCAGGGCCCACAGGTCTTTCATCCGGTAGAGCAAATCGATCGTGTTCTTCAAATCGGCGATGTCGTTGCGCTTGCCGGGGACCTTCTTCTGGATGTTTTCCGTGCCGAAGTCCTTCAGGCTCTTGAATTCCAGCTCGGCCACGAACTCCGTGCTCTCCTCACCGGCAAGGGTCTCAAAACGGATAGCGGGTTTGAACTTCTCAAACGCGTCCTCCACACTGTCGACCTTGACGGGCTTTTCATCTTCGTCGTCGATCTCCTTGCCGACCCGATCCAGGGTCGTGGGCAGGACGACGAGCGTCGTGTCCGTGGGAACGCGACGCACACTAGGCCTAACGCCTCCTTTATCGACGCTTATTATCGGCATACGCTGCGGTTTTGACGGCCCGGCCGAGGGCATGGGACCGTCAAGGCTGCCTCCTCTCAGCCGTATAAGTTAATGGGACAGGATCAACGGGATCTTCACGATCAGAGGCACGTCCTGAACAGGTCCGTGCCGCCATGAAGCCGCTGACTGGAGGTGGCCGGATCGGCGGCGATCGTCGGTACATGGCTCTCTCCTTCGCTTTTACCTCCTGGTTTTTCCCCCGGGGCCCCGCGTCTTCTCGAATCGCATCCGGGGTTTTGGGCCCTGGGTTCGCC
>CAZAGT010000107.1:0-14292 GCA_964484515.1 uncultured Desulfobacteraceae bacterium
GCCTCAGCCCAAGAGATCCGCCGCCAGCCCTGGTCGGTTCTTTTCAGGGGGTGCAGGATTCTATCAGGATGATAGGCCAGTTGGGTTATGGCCAACCCTTTGGCGCAGAGGGTCCCGTGACTGATCGGCGATTCGGGATCGCCTTCGATTTTGATGACTTTATTGTCCTTGACGTGGGCGATCACGCCGCAGCCGCCATGACAACTCCGGCACACGGTCCTGACTTTTCTCAATTCACTCATCGCCGCGTCCTCATCTCTGGGCCTGATTCTCAGTCTGGATGACGTGTCGCGCGGAGTTTTGTCTTGCATCCGCTCTGATTTCCAGCCGGGGGACGTCAGAGAATTCCATCCGACACGTTTTTCATAGCGCCCTCGACCAAAAAAGTAAACATATTTTCAGTCAATATGTTGACATTTTTGGCATATTAAAATTTTGGCCGGCCGGAAGATTTTATCAAATTATTTTCAGAAATTATCTGACCGCCCTTGTCGATCTCTCCTGCGACTCTGGATTAAAAATTGGCCTTCCTTGCTTTTGGGGGATGGGCCTTATTGCGGCCGCCCCCGGCTCATGGGGTTGCAATTCACTCACCGGTTTTACATAATATTTTGGCCGGTATTGGGTGGAGTGCGATCCCATGGTGCAGAGTCGATACGTCAGCGATTTGAGCATCGACGAGAAGGTGCTGATGGGCATCGTCAGGGCGGCGGAGGGTTTCAAGCGGACGCATTCGACTATTTTCCGAAAATATGGACTTTCATTTCCGCAATACAATGTCCTTCGGGTTCTCGAGGCCTCGGAAAATGGACGAAACTACATCCGGGGCGTCAGCAAAATCATGCTCGTGCCCCAGGCCAACATGACCGGCATAGCCAAGAGAATGGAACGCGAAGGATTTTTGCTTCGGACGTCCGACCCCCATGATGAGCGGGTGACCGTGCTTGAGATTACGCCAAAGGGCCAAAAAACCCTGAAAAAAATCGAGAAAGAGAAGGACAAGTCCCTGGCGAAGATACTCGAGGACCTCTCCGAAGACGACAAGCTCGAGCTTCTGGCCAAGGTCAAGAAGATTATCAAGAAAAACCGGTAAGCGGTAAGTAAGGACGAGGGCGAGCGCCTGACGGCCGCCCCGCCCTCTTGGATAAACCACTAAGCAGAGGCGACGTTAGGTCTCCGTTTTGGCGCTCCGACGTTTCTCCTCGAGGGCCTTGAGGATGTTCT
Organism: uncultured Desulfobacteraceae bacterium; assembly: GCA_964484515.1. Lineage (GTDB taxonomy): Bacteria > Desulfobacterota > DSM-4660 > Desulfatiglandales > HGW-15 > CAZAGT01. The sequence goes on from CAZAGT010000107.1 coordinate 1,225, forward strand.
CCGGCGTCACGGGGAGCGCATTGAAATCGACCCCGATGGCGTCGTAAATGGCGTTGACGATGGCCGGAGCCGGCGACAACTGCGTGCCCTCCCCGGACTCCTTGGCGCCAAAGGGCCCGAGAGGGTCGTCGGTGATGACGTGGATCCCTTCCATCTCCGGCATCTCCATCGTGGTCGGAAACCCGTAGTCGAGGAAAGAAGGATTCATGACCTGACCCTTTTCGACGACGACGTTTTCATAGAGGGCCTGGCCCATGCCGCCGAGAATGGAGCCCTCGAGCTGCCCTTCCACCAGGAGAGGATTGATGGGCGTCCCGCAGTCGTGAGCCGTGACCATCTTCAGGACCTTGACCCTGCCCGTCTCGGCGTCCACCTCCACCTCGGCGGCCTGGGTCATGAAGGAGTAATTGGGCGCGAAGTTGCCGTCTCCTTTGAGCAGGTTGGTCGGCTGCTCGGCGGGCGCCATCCAGGAGCCGCGGCCGATGATCGGCATGGGAAGATCAGCGTACCTGTACTGCTTGACCGCGTCCAGGTAGGCGAAGCCTCGATCCGGAGACCCCTTGACATAGATTTTCCTGTCCTTGGCCACGATGTCTTCGGGATTGGCCTCCAGCCTTTGAGCGACGAACTGGAAGAGTTTGCTCCGCAGTGAAATAGCGGCCAGTCTGGCCGCGTTGCCCGCTCTGACCGTGACCCCGCTCCCGAAAGTGCCGGGGTCCAAGGGGGTGATGCCCGTGTCGGCGGCGATGACCCTGACGTCTTCCAAAGACACGCCGAGCTCTTCGGCCACGATCTGGGCGATGACCGTTTCAGCCCCCTGGCCGATGTCCGCGGCGCCGGTGAGGACCGTCACCGCCCCGTCCTGGCCGAGCTGGACCACCGCGCCGGAGCTAAGATGGGCCATGTTGCTCACCCCACTAGGGAAAGAAGCCCCGCCCAGGCCCACGCCTCGCCCAAAAGGCATTTTTCCTCTCTTTTCTTTCCAACCGATGGCTTCGGCGGCTTTCTGGACGCTTTCGGCGAATCCGCAGGTGTTGATGATGAATCCTCCGGGGTGATCCTCGCCGGCCTGAATGCTGTTTTTGATTCGCAGCTCCACCGGGTCCATGCCCATGCGCGCTCCGATCATGTCTATCTGGCGCTCCACGGCGAAGCGGGCCTGGGGGATGCCGTGCCCCCGCATGGCCCCGCCGACCGGCTTGTTGGTATAGACGTGGTAGCCCTCGTAGATGAGGTTGGGGACGTGATAGGGCAGCATGAGAAAATAGCACGACAGGGTGATCATCAAAGGCGCGGTGCTGTTGTAGGCTCCGCCGTCGGCGTAAGCCCAGAATCGCTGGGCGTGAATCGTGCCGTCCTTCTTCATCCCCGTCTTGACCGTGACGTACATGGGATGCCTCTGCCGGGTGGCGATGAAGACCTCTTCCCGTTCGTAGACGAACTTGACCGGCCTTCCGAGCGCCCTAGCAAGCCAGCAAGCGCAGAAGTCTTTGGAGAACATGTCGATCTTCCCGCCAAAACCTCCGCCCACCTTTGGCTTGATGACCCGAATCTTGCTCTCTGGGATGAGGATCGTCGTGGACAGGTTTCGCCGCAGGAAGAAAGGGATCTGGGTCGAGGACCAGATGACCATCTCGCCCCTCAAAGGATCAAACTGAGCCACCGCGGCGTGGGGCTCGAGCGGGGCGTGATTGACCGCCTGGGAGTAGAAGGTGTCTTCAAAGACTTCATCGCAGTCGTCAAAGGCCTTTTCGCCTTCGCCAAACTCCTTGTAAATGGAGGCCGAGATGTTGTTCGGGACGTCGTCATGAACCAGCGGCGCTCCTTCCTTCATGGCTTCCAGGGGATCGAAGACGGCCGGAAGCTCCTCATACTCGACGCGGATCAGCTCCAGGGCCTCCTCGGCCGTTTCAGGGTCCACGGCGCAGACAGCCGCCACCCCGTCGCCGATATATCTCACCTTCTCCTTGGCCAGGGCGTATTCATCCTTGGCCTTGGGGACGATGCCGTATTTCCTGTCCGGGATGTCTTGGCCGGTGATGACGCCCTTGACCCCGCTCAGCTTGGCCGCCCTTGAAGTGTCGATGTTGAGTATTTTGGCGTGTGGCAGATGGCTTCGCAGAATCCGGCCGTGCAGCATCCCTGGCAGAATGATGTCATCCGTGAACTGCGCCGCTCCCTTGACCTTGGCTCCAGCATCGATCATGGGCAGCTTTGCCCCGACGACTGACAAATCCCTTTCCATTTTATTCCTCCCGCCCGCTCAGACCGGCGACGCTCGAGACGGCTTCGACGATCTTTTTGTATCCCGTGCAGCGGCACAGATTGCCGGCCATTTTTTTCTTTATGCTGGCCTCGTCGGGCTCCGCCTCTTCATCAAGGATGGCCTTGGCCGTCAGAATCATGCCCGGAGTGCAAAATCCACACTGGAGCGCGCCCGTCTCAATGAAGGCCTTCTGGAGAGGGTGAAGCTCGCCTCCCTGGGCCAGGCCTTCGATGGTGACGATCTCCTTCCCGGCCGCATCCACGGCGAGCATCAGACAAGAAAGGTGGGCGTGGCCGTCGACGAGCACCGTGCAGGCCCCGCACGCGCCCAGGTCGCAGCCCTTTTTGGTGCCCATGAGACCCAGTTTCTCTCTCAGGACTTCGAGAAGGGTTTCGTTCGGCGAGATCAATAAGTCGTAAGTGTCTCCATTAATACGCAAAGCGACGGCATGCTTCATCGCTCTCACCTCCCCGCGGCCTGATTTATCATGGTCTTAAAAAGAAGCCCCATCATTTTTCTCTTGTAAGACGAGGGATAAACCGACGTGTTCACCGGTTTGGCCTCCTCCAGGACGAGGCTGGCGGCGGCGGCCAGGGATTCCTGGTCAAAGGCCCCGCCTTGGAGGAGTCGCTCCGCCTTTCTGGCCCTGAGGGGTTTTTGGTCCACGGCACTCAAGGCGAAGCGGAATTCCTTTCTGTCCGGGGAGGCCCACAGGGCAGCCCCGACGATGGGAAAGTCAATGCTCTCCCGGTTGGCCAATTTCCGATACATGGACAGGCCTTCCATTGCCTCCTCGGGTATGATGATCTGCGTTAAAATCTCTCCTCGCTTCAAACTGAGGGGCTTTTTCCCATCTCCGCTGAAGAGGCTTTCCAGGTCCACTTCCCTGGAGCCTTCTTGACTCTCCAGCAAGGCCTTGGCGTTCATCACCAGCAGCGCCGGGGCCGTATCGCCGCAATAGGACGAATAACAGATGTTTTTCTGCCTGACCACGTGGCACATCTCCCCGCCGGCCTTGAAGCACAACTCCCTCGAGCTTCGCCACCACTTCGACTGGTTGAAGTACTTGCACCTGTTCTGCTGACAGATGTTGCCGCCGAGGGTGCCCATGGTCTGGTGATGATAGGAGCCCACCAAGGAAGCGGCCGATGCGAGGGCGGGCGCTTTTTCAAGAATGTCAGGGTCGTCATAGATCTTCTTCAGCGGGGTCAGGGGGCCTATCCTCACCGCCCCATTGTCGAGGCGGATGTAGTCGAGCCCCTCCACCTTCTTGAGGTTGACCACCACCTTGGGCACCTCGACCCGGTGCTTCATGTTGACCAGCAGATCCGTTCCGCCGGCGAGTATTCTGGCGTCCGCCTCCTGGCTCAAGATGGAGGACGCCTCCTTGAGATCCTTTGGCTCGGCGTATTCAAACTTTGGCAGCCTCATAGATCATCTCCTGAATCTGGACGTTCTTGGGGTGATTTTTTTCTATGATGACTTTCTTTAATTCCTGCCAGAGACTCGTTCTTCTCGATCATCCCCTGCATCTTCCTTTAAACCTCCCGGCTCATTCCAGGGAAAATCGGGGTTCGATCCTTTTGGCCATCTCCGCCAGCAAGGACCGGAAGGACGGCAGGACCTCGTCCTTGATCTGACTCTTCAGACCCACGACCCATATGCCCGCCTGCAGATTGTCTCGATGGAGGCGCAGAGGCACGGCCAAGGCCCTGACGCCTTCGATGTATTCCTCGTCGTCAAAGGCGAATCCTTCCTCCCGGGCCGCTCTGACCATCTCCTTGTACCTTTTCTTGTCAATGCAGGAGGAGGGAGTGAATCTCTTCAGCTCGTTCCGGGAGAGGATGTCGTCCAGTTCGGCCTCAGGAAGCTGGGAGAGGAGCACCTTTCCTCCTGCTCCGGCCAGAAGAGGTATTCTCATGCCCGTATCCGAGGACACCTTGATGTCCTCGGGTGAATCGATTTTGTCAAGAATCACCGCCCGCCCCCCCGAACGGACGCCCAGGAACACCGACAGCCTCGTCTGGCGGTTGATCTCCTCCAGATAGGGGCGCACGGTGGAGATCAATGCCGAGCCGTGGCCGGCCGATTTTCCGAGGGCATAAAGCCTCGCGCCCAAACGATATCTGTTTTCCGCGGCGTATTCGAGTATCTCTAGATCAGTCAGCGTGTGAACGAGGTTGTAGACCGTGCTTTTGTTGTAATTTAAACTTCTGGCCAGCGCGCTTATGCTGAGCGGCCGCTCCGAGCGAGCCAGAAGGTCCAGCATGCCAAAGCACTTGTCCACCGCCGGCACTTTCCTGAATGTTCTTTTTTTGTTCATTTGTCTACATATGCAACATATGTTCTCTATGGAGAACAAAGAGGGTCAACAAAACGCCCTGGTGTAATACCGCAGGGCCCAAAACAAAAATTTCCACCGCAGCCGCCCCCTCTTGGCTCGGTTTTTTGTCAAAGGCGGCTAAAGATATTTTGCTTCACCCCCTCCTCAGCCCAAAAATACCCCCGATGGTAATTGTCCTTGACGCTTGGCCTTTTTAAAGAACTCCCCGCCAGCCTGATGCCTTCACAAGGCTCTGCGGCGCCTCCACGCCAAGTAAATTTATTATTTCAAACAATTAAAGATGATTAATGACCTATCTGTTGGTATCACAGCTATGACATATAATTAATTAATAGATTAACCAACAAACAAAGTCAAGCCAAAACCGATCGCTCAGGCCCTCGGATCACCCGCCCGCCACCAGTATCTTGTAGAGGATAACGAATACCACTATCGAAGTGATCATCACAAATGCCATAGTTGTGATTTGTCGCATTTTGGCCCCTCTCGCGATACTGTCATGCTGATCCCTAAACTCTTTGATTTCCGTCGCCAGTTGCGAAATCTCTTCAATCAGCTTATTGAATTGTTCGCTGAGGTCTGTTGAATCGAGTTTGGCAACGACAGCGCCGCATTGAGAGGAGAAACGGTCGGTGGCCTCGACCACCCGCTGAGCGCTGGCAATTACCGCTTTCGCCTGAGTTTGCGCGCCTTGGAGCAAGTTGGCGGCATTTCGCATACGCTTGAGTTCCGAGGCGATGCTCTGGATGCTTTGCTCAGCTTCAAGAATCCGGTCCGTATCAGGCATGTCGTAGCTCCTTTTGCAAGCTTGTGTAGAAGGCGCAATCCCTCAAAGCGCGAAGAACGCCAGCCGCAAGTAACTTGATGGAATGCTCGTAGAGGATTTTGCTTTCTGCAAGCTGAGAGCGCAACACCAATCGGGCAAGGGCATCTGTGCCAGCACGGCGAAGGACGACGCTGCCTACGTCGTTCAGTAACTTGGGTCTTCGGGCTGCAAGATCGTTCAGAACGGACACGAGAACCTCGTTGGCGTCGTGGATGTCCTCTCTAAACCTGTCGATTTGCATTGTGAGGGTCGTCGCTTCCTGAAATACGCTGGAGTCGCTTTCCGATGCGCTTTGCGCACGGGCGCACATGGAGAGATAGCGCAAAGCCACATTTTGGGGGTCTTCATCGAGCATGCGGCGCGTGGTGCCCACTAGCCGTTTTACTTCCTCCAAAGTTGTGACCCTTTCAAGTAAGTCATGGATGGCGTCAAGACCTATGCTGTCAAAGCCGCGCTTGATCCATTTGCGGAGTTCGTCCGAGAACTCCGACTCCTGGAGGTACGCGAGAATGGCTTCACGGAAATCCCGGTCAGATGTGAAGTTGCGGCAAAGTTCCCCCATGGTGCGGAGTGCCTGTTTACGCTTGGCGACAATCTCGTCGTAGATGAAGTCGATCAAGACGTCAATTGCGACCTTCAGCGCTTCCTCAACCGTATCATCAGGGATGGTGCTCACTGCGTCGTATGCGAAGTCCTTGAATTTGTACTGCATGAGATAATGTCGGAGGTGATCTTTGACCTGGGCCGGAGTGATTCGGAGAACACGAACGGCGAAGCGGCGGAGTTGCCAGTTGATCGTGTAGTCTTGAACTACGCCTAGTAGCATCAGCCGGAAAATTGCGCGCTCGTCGGCCTCACGTGCTTTGTTATCGCGGAAAGCGATTTCTTGCGTATTTGCAGCCCCAACCCGCATGCCCGAGACGACCGGGGCAAGTTTCTGGTTCCAGAAGTCCAAAGTGAGCTTCTTTTCTTGGGAACGACCGCGATACGAGTTAAACAAGAGCCAGAGCTGAACAAGTAGATCGCCTCGGTTATCCCAATTAATGGCATTAAGCCTCGCAAGGGCTACTTGGTGATCGGGCTCGTTGAGTATTTCCAGAGCGGATTCCCAGTTGTCGTCGCTATAAAGGATAGAGCAGAGTGCATATTGAGGGATGCCGTTGCGGCCGGCGCGGCCGGCCTCTTGATAGAACGCCTCGACAGATTGGGGAACCGTATAGTGTATGGTGTAACGTATGTTCGGCTTGTCGATTCCCATCCCAAAGGACTTGGTGGCAATGAGTTCCTGGACTTGGTTCCTCTTGAATGCCTGTTGGACCCGCTCCTTGTGGAGGTTCCACTGAGACCAGTCACCGTCAAACGCTTTCGGTTTCTCGCCGGCAAAGAAATTGTTGTGCCCCTGTTGGTTCGCTACCGAGGAAACACCCAGTGACCCGTTGACATGAGGGCAGAAGACAATGCCGCTGTTCGTACGACCTCCGCGGAGGTCGTAGAAATGCTGCGGATTGGAACGAAGGATGCGTGGCATCTGCATCTTGAGTGTTCGCAGGGCAGAAGCCTTTTGGGCCATAGGTACGATGCGGACCTCGAATCGGAGCTCTTTTCGGTCGAAAGACCGGGGCAAAACGATCGCGTCCTCGTCCGTAATCTGCATCTCCATCTGGACGTCTGTAAGTACGGCAAATGACGCTGTACCCGTGAGGGCGACAAGTGTGGGATTACGCCCCTCCCCGTCTGAACAATACTGCCGCAGATTATGTGGCATGTGGAGATACGAAGGGCGGAAGTCATGGCCCCATTCTGAAACACAATGCGCTTCGTCAATGACAGCGAGTGAAACGGGAAAGCGAGCGACAACGGTTTGGAGTTGGTTCCGAAAATCCTGTATCTGAAGACGCTCAGGGGAGATGAAGGTGAATGCCAAACGCCCGGTCTCCATGTCACGAAGGACAGCATCCTTGGATTCTGGATCTTGTTGGCCGGAAATGGAACCCGCCAAGTCAATACTGGCGGCTTTGAGATTCTCCAGTTGGTCGGTCATTAGGGAAACGAGGGGATCAACAACGATCGTCATGCCGGGAAGAAGCAGGCCGCTGAGTTGGTAGGTCAGTGACTTGCCGCCGCCCGTGGGCAAAAGGACGATCGACGCTTTTGCCTGAAGAAGCCTGGAGATGACCCGAAGTTGCCCGTCCCAGAACTCGCGTTTGCGGAAGATGTGTTTGAGGAAGAAGAGCAAGGCTTCGTGTTTATCTTCCGGCATTGACTCGGACGCGGCGCCGTTCTGGCTGGAGATGGATCGTTCAACATCAGCGAGGTTATAGCGAAGAGGCTCGCACCATTGAAGTGAGCGTTCAGCCCGAAAGCCAATCGCATGCCGCAGACGAACGAAATTCTGTGGGCGAGTGGGGAAGGTTGCTCTCTCGGATTCGCCGGTACATCCGGTATCGAGCAGGAAACTATTCGATAAAACAATGTCATAGTTGCCGTCCGGCTTGTCGAGATGGCGCACATTAATTGCCTGGCTGCCCTGGGGGGCCGGTTCTTCGCCGATGACGTCAAGTTGCAAGGTGGGCGCAGGTGGGGTTTCAGGTGCGAGGACGTGAATCCGCGACCATAAGGCATAGAGAATACGAAAGGCCTCAGCAGCAACGGGCAAATCTTCCTCGATGATTAGGATTCGCTGTTGGCGGATAGGGTCCAGAATCTCGTGTGAGTAGAGGAGAAGCAAGCCACGGAGACAACGCTGTACCGCGAGTGGTACGAGAATGCTGTGAAGCGCGGCTGCATGGATGTCCGATGCAGCAGTCGCAGCCTGAACGGAATCATAACCGCCGCAATTGAGAGCATGAGTGTTCTCTGGGGAAAGATTCGCTTTCAAACGCTCGAACCACGTGCCAAGTCCTTGGCGGACGGTTCCTGTGGAAACGCGGTAGATCGCCCATCCATAGCGTTTTAGCAGGGTGTCCCGTTTTTCATCTAGGTCCCTTTGACCTGGTTCGTTGTGCTGTGGGCCGTCGACCTCGAAAATCCATCTCAAGGGTCCTACTTGGAAAACGAAATCAACTCGGCTTCGCACAAGCTCGTCATCAGGGTGATCAACCAGATCACGAATCAGGACTTGGCGGTGAAGTCGCTGACCAAAACGTTCACCGAATGTCGCCTTGAATTGGTCAAGAAAGAGGTCTTCCTCGTCGCTGACCAGCTCACGGAGCTCTAAAGCCAGGTCGTTAGCTGCACCTGCGCCTATGGTTTCGGTCAGATACCGCAGAGAAAGCAAATCTTGTGCGCCCCTGAGAAGATCAGCCATGGTCCCGGGAATCTGGAGTCCGGCCAACCGAAAGCCTACGGCAGGGCCGTCGGTCAGCTCTTCTACACGCAGAAACCGCCGGCAAGGCCCGAGGAGCAATGCGCGTTCAAAATCCAGGTCAACTAGTGTTGGGTTGCCACGGGCGATGATCTTATCGCAGATGGCGGTGACCGATGCGAGAGAGGAGTTGTCGGTCGGCAGGAACTCAATCTCATCAGCCTCAAGAACGCCATGGGAGTTATCTTGGAGTATGCGTGCCAGCGAAGCAAGGAAGTAATTGCGTTCGCCGGAAAGGGAGTCCCATATGCTAAGGCGTCCCGACGCCGTGTATCTTAGCTTGTCCATCCGAGTTTGGTTCTTCCTTTGTCGGGCCAACAATAATTAGACCAGGGAATGCCTGATGTGAACCGATGATCTTGGATCATCAATCTCACGACCCATAGGAGCCGTCGCCTTGAACCGCTCATCGATCTCCCGCAAGACCAGAAAACCAGCGTCCTAAGTAATCTTGGCCCCGAGGAAATAGATTAGTATAGATCAATTGAATTCTGGCCTGATGATTCATTCCTGAGCTTCACCATTACCGGGCATTTATAGAATCCACTACTTGCATGGTTTAGCTCATTATATCATAATGTTACGGCGCATATTGTAACTTCATTTTCAATTCTGCCGGGTAATTCAGGTTAAAGATGGTTAATGACCTATTTGTTGGTATCGCAGTTATGGCATATGATTAATTAATTAATAGATTAACCAACAAACAAAGTCAAGCCAAAACCGATCGCTCAGGCGCTCGGATCACCCGCCAAGGGGCCAGAATTCCTTTCATTAATTTTAGTTGACAAAGTCATTTACAATAGTTAATATGGCCGCATGTTGGTCGAACTCGGAAATGAATTGAAGAAAGCACGAAAAGGAACAGGCGCATCGCTCGAATCAGTGGCTGGTCCAGCCAGGATCTCAGCGGCGTACCTTCACAAGCTCGAGCGTGGCGTTGTCAATAGCCCGTCTCCACGGGTGCTCGCACGACTCGCTGTCGTCCTGGAGGTTTCTTATCTGCGTCTGATGGAACTCGCCGGGTACCTTGATGAAGAGCAACTTGCCCAAGCCCGCAGGCGTGAGCCGTCGATGCACCCTCATCCGTTGAGCGGCCAGCAACTGACCCCAGAAGAATGGCGGGCTGTGGCCGCCTTCATTAACATGCTGATTGCTCAGCGAAAAATAGAAGGCGCCGAGAGTGATTCTTCGTCATGAAACGGACGACCGAGACGAGGGTTGGAGAAAAACCAGCGCGCCCTGTTGATTCACTGCGACCGCAGTTGAACGGCCTGGATGGAAAGGACTACGCTGCCTATCAGTCCCTTAAGGGAAGCTACGCTTACGAGTGCTTCCGACTTCACGTGGATCAGATCCCGAAGGATCCCTATGCGCCGCTTGGCACCGGCGTCTTCCGCGTGTCTGTCTCCAGAGCCGAGGCCGATTTCCCCGACGAGTTTTTGACCTCGCGAATAGGGTGTCTTGCCTTCCGCGACTTCTTGGCCCGGCAATTTCACCGAGCATGCGAACGCCTCTGCCCGGGCAGGCGCGGAACTGGCAATAGCGGGCTCATAACCATGGCCGAACTTGGTTTTCGGCAAGATGGAAATCGACCTCTCTGACATTGAACAGATCAAAGAAACTGCCCAGACGCAAGCCATAGGTTATGCGATCAACTACGCCTTCGCGGTCTGAGAGTCTGTCAGGAGAGCGGAGCAGCGTGTCGTCGTCCCTGACGCTTTCTGTCTCGAGTGTGCACTCGCCGCGAACATTGCCCCGGTGTTCCAACTTCTGGAGCATTGTCCCCGGCTCCCGGCGGATACCTACCGGAGGTAAGTTCGAAACGTCGAAGCGAGTGCCCGGATGCAGCCGGGCTGTTAAACAGGGCGGCACGGAGCATCAAAAGGGATGTGCCGGGAGGCGCGAGAGGCGGTGGGGGCGGTCGAAACGACAAAACCCCGCGGAGGTCAAGCCGCGGGGTCTCGCCTTGGATTAGCAGCGCATTCAACGAAGGCCTGGATTCGGAAAATCAAGCCTCCTCAGCGCCGCATCAGATAGAACACGTAGCCGTAGGAGGTGGAGTATCTACGGTAGAAGTTGATCTCCGTCTGGACGGCCTCGATGACCGCCAGCTTCTCTGGATCTGCGGCGTGCTGGTCTCGGATTGATCGCAGTCGGTCGGCGAGGGGGTGGTAGTACGGCTCCCACCAGGCCGACTCCGGCAGGGTGAAGTGGCCGACCACCTCATATCCACAGCTTTTGATGATGGCCAAGTTGGCGTCAATATCCACTATCGCAGGATACACATTGGCCAAATACTGTCGGCATTCATCTGGGGGATCGGCCCGCAGCCAAGAAAGCTCGCTCGCCGCCAGCAACCCGCCGGGGACCAGCAGGGAGTGACATATTGCCAGCCCCTCACAAAATCCCAGGACAAAGAGAGCTCCCTCTGACCAGATCAGATCAAAGGAACCCTCGGCCAGCCCCAAATCGCGCATATCTCTCAGGTAAGGTTGGATCTTACCTGAAACACCCTCGGCCTCAGCCCGACGCTGCAACTCGTCCAAAAACGGTTGATGGTTGTCCACAGCCAAGATTGTCCCATCAATATGTTTAGCCAGCTGAATAGTCTGCGCGCCGTTCCCGCAGCCTATATCCAAGATTCTGAGCTTGACAGGACCTGGTTCATTCAGGCGTTTCGGTCTTGCCGAAAGAAGCGCCTCCAGCGCTTCTTTGGTTGAAGCCTCGTCCCCAGGGCCGAGACGGGGCAAAGAGGCGTCGAAGATCTCGAAAAAGAACTCCTCTGGTTGGTCCATTGTCTGTCTCCCTTATATCTCTTCGCCGTGAGCCTCACACTGGCGTCAGTCTGCTCACGCGATCCGCCATTTTCAGTTTTAGAGGATTACTTGGGGAGAAAAGAAGCCGCGCCGCTTCGCCGACGCACTGGAGGAACTAGGCGCCTAGGGGCATCGCTTGGCCGCGAGCGGCTTCTACTTCAGAACAATGGCCACGGCTGTAACTTAGGGTCATCAAACGTCTTCTGTCAAGCGTGTTTCGGACAGGCCGCCTATTTCATCTTGGCGGCGAGCCATTCCATCGCCCCTTTCGTGGCCTTCCACGCCGCCTTGTTTCCGTAAGCATAGAGCACAGCCTCGTTGTCATCACCGAAACCGTAATAATCGGGAAGGGTGCGGGGCATTTTCTTGCGGCCCAGGAGGTAGGAAGGCACGCTCTTGTTCTCATCAAGCGCCGCCTTCAGTGACTTGTCGGCCGCCGGGGAGTCGCCGTACTTGCGGAAATCCAAAAGCGCCCTCGAGTACATCCAGACGGCCATGCCGTCTTCCTCGTACTGCTTGTGCAATTTCTCGGCCTCCTCGTCTCGGCCAAGCTCGATGAGGCACGACATCAGCAGGTCGCGGACGCCCTGATTGTCGTTGGGGTTGAGCCTGAGCATGTCTAAATAATGCTCGACGGCTTCGTCTCGTTGCCCCGCTTCCCAGAGGTTCTGCGCCAATCCGGCCCGGGCGCGCATGTATGGCCGAGTCTCCAAAAGCCCCCAGAAATAACCGACGTCCTCTTTGAAGGTCTTCTTCCCGAGCGCCCGCTCCCCGGCCTCGACTCCCTTTTGGTACAGGTCGATGGCTTCCTCAACCGTCTTCGCCGTCTCCTGGGCTAGAAGAACGTAAGCGTCCGCGCAGTCGGCGGATATGGTGAGCGCCTTCTTGGCCAGGGCCACGGCGCGCTGGCGCGTGGGAGCCTCCCAGGCGTCGTACATGATCTCCTGGGCCTCGTCCACGGCGCTTCGTCTGCTCTGGCCCAGAGTGTCGGAACGACCTCGCTTGGTCTTCTTCGCCGGTGTCTTTTTCTTGGCGGTCTTTTTTTGAGTCAGTGGATTTCCTTTAGGCGGTTCAAAACCGCGTCCCGGACTTTCCAGGCCAATTCGACCTCCTCAGGCGGCCTCATAAATCACCTTCCCGTACTTGTTGGCCGGATAGGCGATGCCGCCGATGACGCCCTTACTTTCCTCGAACCATTCGCTTGAGATCACGATGATGTCGAACGGGTAGCCAAGCCCGCAAAGCATTTCTCTGAGCCGCACGCTTTTTTGCGCTGATCGCCGGGGTCTCTCTCTACAATGAGCCGGTCGATGTCACTCCTTGGGCTCGATTTCAACCGTCACATATTGGATGTTTCTTTCTCGTCCCTGCCTTTAAAATATGTTTTACCTCATTAATTGAACAAAGTAAACCACCGGCTATGCCGGTGAGAATTTACGAGGCTTAGCC
>CAZAGT010000108.1:0-14249 GCA_964484515.1 uncultured Desulfobacteraceae bacterium
CGCAAGGCTTGAGGCAAAGACAAGCGACAGCAGTCAGTTTCCCCCTTCAGCCTTCTACCTTTTACCTTCTGTGTACCTCGCAGTGACGAGGGATGAGGGCAACGCAGCAGATGGGCGTTTTTCAACAGCCTCAGCACCATTTTTGCGGGGTTTCCCGGTCGATCGATCTGGTCGCCCTCCCGAGGTGGGAAAAGTCCTGCGGCACGCGGCGGGACCGACACGGGACCCCTTTTCAGCGTCACTGGGATTGACGGATGAGCACAAGGACTGATTTTGGTGCCCACGGATAACCTTAGCCTAGCATGGACTTCCTTTTAGACAGTATCTTGTCCGCCCTTCTGTTGTTGGGGTCTTTTGATCCCGAGCTCTACTTCATTATCTACGTCTCGCTCAAGGTGAGCTTGAGCTCGACCCTGATTTCCAGTTTCTTCGGCATCCCGGCCGGGTTTCTTATCACCTTTAACGAGTTTCGTGGCAAGAGGGGGGTCATTACGCTCCTGAACTCCCTGTTGGCCTTGCCTACCGTGGTTGTGGGACTCCTTGTCTATGCCTTGATTTCCCGGCGCGGCCTATTGGGTATGCTTGACCTTCTTTACACCCAGACCGCCATGGTCATCGGACAGGTCATTCTCATTTTTCCGATTGTCACGTCGCTCACCATCGCGGCCATCAGCCGGATCGATACGCGATATCGAAAGACCGCCATGACCCTGGGCGCGACGTCATTACAGACGGCCAGGGTCATCTTTCGTGAAGCGCGCTTTGGAATCGTCGCCGCCATCATCGCCGCCTTCGGCCGGGTTATTTCAGAGATTGGGATCAGCATGATGCTCGGTGGAAACGTGAGAGGGTACACGCGCACGATGACGACGGCGATGGCCTTGGAATATGACAAGGGAGAGTTTGTCCTCGGCGTCGCGCTCGGCATCGTCCTCCTCGTCATCAGCTTCGGGATGAATATTTTTTTCAACCACCTGCAAGGCCGCAGCACCGCCTGATACGCTTTCGTACACGATCCATCTGGCCGGTGCTCACGGAATCTATCCACGGGAGCCACTCCTGTCATGAAAGCTATGGTCCTAAAAGGGATCTCTCAGTTTGCGGAAGAGCCGAATCCGTTGGAGATGGTGACAATTCCCGATCCGGTCCCCGGCGAAGGGGAAATCCTTGTAAAGGTGTCCGCATGCGGGGTCTGCCACACCGAATTGGACGAAATCGAAGGCCGAACGCCGCCGCCTCGGTTTCCCGTCGTTCTGGGACACCAAATCATCGGTCGAGTCGAAGCGCTGGGGACTCGGACGAGTCGATATGCGCTCGAAGACAGGGTAGGAATCGGATGGATATATGCCAGCTGCGGAACCTGTCGACAGTGCCGGGCCGGCCGCGAGAATCTCTGTAGGGATTTTCAGGCCACCGGACGGGACGCCCATGGGGGGTACGCAGAATTCACCGTCGTCGGAGAGGATTTCGCCTACGAGATTCCGGAGACCTTCAGTGATTCGGAAGCGGCCCCTCTCCTATGCGCCGGTGCGATTGGTTACCGCTCGCTTGGGCTGGCCAATATCAAAGACGGGGACAATCTTGGCCTGACCGGTTTTGGGGCATCTGCCCACCTCGTTCTCAAGATGTCCCAGCACCTGTATCCCAACTCCCGAGTCTTCGTATTCGCGCGTAGCGACAAGGAAAAGGCGTTTGCCACCGAGATTGGTGCGGAATGGGCAGGGGATACTGCGGCTCCCGCCCCCGAAAAACTCGCTGCCGTCATCGACACGACGCCAGCGTGGTCCCCCGTCGTGGAGGCCCTTAAGAATCTGGACGCCGGAGGTCGACTGGTCATCAATGCGATCCGCAAAGAGTCGGTCGACAAGGACTGTCTTTTGGACCTCGATTACCCGACGCATCTGTGGCTGGAAAAGGAGATCAAAAGCGTCGCCAATGTGACCCGGCAGGACATCGTGGGATTCTTGGAACTGGCCGGGCAGATCTCGCTCAAGCCGGAGTTTCAGGAATATCCACTGGCCGAGGCTAATCAGGCCCTCAGAGATCTCAAGGATCGGCGCATCCGAGGCGCCAAGGTGTTGAGAATTGACTGAATGAGAGGAAATACGATGATGACCACCATGGGTGATGGAGATTCAAGATACGAGGTTCAGGTCGACTGGGCCAAGCTGCCGGATGACTGGTCCTTTCTCGAGGTTGCCGATGTGGCCGTGGACTCCAGGGACAGGGTCTACGTCTTCAACCGTGGTAAGCACCCTCTGATCGTTTTCGATCGTGACGGCAACATGCTTTCCGCGTGGGGCGAAGATCAATTCAAGCGACCGCACGGCCTTACCATCGGCCCGGATGACAACCTCTATTGCGTTGACGACGTCGCGCACGCGGTCCGAAAATTCACGCCTGAAGGCAAGCTCCTCATGACCATCGGGACCCCCGGACAGGCAGCCCCCTTTCAGGAAGGCCAACCTTTCAACCAGCCCACCAAAGTCGCCCTCGATCCCCGTAGCGGCGACATCTACGTATCTGACGGCTACGGCAACTCACGCGTGCATAAGTATACGCCCGACGGCAAGCTGCTCTTTTCGTGGGGTCAGCCGGGTTCCGACCCGGGCGAGTTCAACCTCGTCCATAGTGTCTGCACGGACATGGATGGGTATGTCTACGTAGCGGACCGCGAAAACCACCGGGTCCAGGTCTTCGACGCCAAGGGGACCTACGTCACACAATGGAATAACCTGCATCGACCTTGTGGGTTACACATCGCTTCAAACGGCGCGCAGCTGTGCTATGTGGGAGAAATCGGACCGGCCCTGAGCATCAATGCAGATTATCCAAACCTGGGCCCTCGCGTCAGCATTTACAATCTGGAAGGGCAACGCCTGGCAAGACTTGGCGATGTCCGGATGGGCGAAGGACCGCATCAGTTTTGGGCTCCTCATGGCCTTGCCACCGATTCCCACGGAGATCTCTATGTCGGAGAAGTTTCTTGGAGCTTCAAAGGGAGCAGCCTGGATCCGCCGCAAGAACTGCGAAGCTTCCGCAAGCTGGTAAGAGCGTAAACATTTCGGTTCTTGAAATTCACTGAAATCTTTGCGCCATATCTTGACGTCGGCCGGGGATATGAAGGCAGCGCCGCCTCTTGCCGCGGGCCGGACGATAAGGTATCAGAAACCTCATTTCATGAAGTTTCATACGAGAGATCCCTCAATCGTCCAAAATGTAGCGCCTTATGGTGGCCTTCTCTCTCAATGTCGCGATGTAGCCCCGCAAGTCCCGTTCGACCTTTTTTTGCGTGAGCCGTTTCTTGAGTTCCTCCCTGACCTTCTCAAAGGGGACCTTGGTTTGAGGCGTGTTGTCGATGACCTTAATCAGGTAAAACCCCTTGTCCGTCTCGACGACCTGACTCACGCTTTCCGGCTCCAGGGCGAAGGCCGCATCTTCGAAGGGGCGCGGCATTTGCCCTCGCAGCACGAGCCCCAGGTCCCCTCCCTCGGCGTTCGGACGCTGCTTGGTAAATTCCTGGGCCACGGCCAAAAAATCCTCCCCCTCCTCCAGTCTTACGCGGAGCGCTTCCAGGTCCCTGCGAGCCGCCTGCTTCTGCTCCTCCGGAGCATCAGGTCTGACCCTTATGAGGATATGGCTGGCCAGGACACTGGCCGGCTGGCTAAAACGCTGAGGGTGTCGCTCATAGTACGCTCGCAAGGTCTCTTCCGATATGTCCGTGTTCTGAAAGAGCCGCTCGTGGACGAGCTCTTGAATCATCAGGTATCGCCTCAGCTCTTGCCTTAACTCGGCCTCGGATTGATTCACGGCCGCCAGTGCATTCCGAAATGCCGCCTCGCTTCCGTATTGTTCCTTCGCCTTTTGAAGCTGGGCATCGATCGTTTCCTCATTGACCTCAAGACCTTGGCGTCGGGCCTCTTGAAAGAGCAATTCCTGGTTGATCAGGCTCTCGAGGACCTCCGCTTTCACCTCCAGCGAATCGTAGTCCACTCCCTTGCGCCCGCTCGTCACGTGTCGCACCTTCAGATCGTCCATCGCTCGATCAAAGGCTTCTAGGGGAATCATGGTCCCGTTGACCTTCGCAACGACGCCCCCCGGAGCCGGCGCACCAAAAGCCGTGCTGCATGTAAGTGTCAATATCCAGAGGGTTCCGGATAGAAGCATCCGTAGACCGTCACCCTGTCTTGCTCTTATCGTCATATCACGACTCCCCGATTATACCTCTCACTTCGGATGGATCCAGACGCCCCAAGGCGAGGACCGCCTCCCCCGGGCGGGGCTTCGATGGAATGCTATTTCGGGATCTCAATCTCGATCGCCCCCTGCTCCAGATTCTTCAAAGAAGACAGGATGTTCTTCATCCGGGCCCTCAGGCTCACCGCAGCGCCGGCGTCAAGCGGAAGAGGCTTGCCGTCGCATGTGATTCGGAGGGTCGGCAACCGTTCGAGGCATTGCGTCCAGGAAGCCTCTCCTTTCACAATCCGTTTGGCCAAGGCATAGCAGCTATCATAGCCACAAAGACCGCAGTCCAAGGCGGGCAACTTGAAGGCCCGCTCCCTGACGACAAGGGCAACTCGCTTGATATCGTCATCGTTTAGGATGTGAATGTCGGCTGCACCCGGCTGAAGGGCCGCTGTGAAGAGCTGGAGCCCGTCAAACAGGCTGGCCGCCTCTGCGGCGTTTCTCAGGCAGACGATCTTGGGAAACGTCCTTTCTCGCTTGAAACCCTCTACCAGGACAAGATCGGCATCGCAATAGACCAGCACATCCTCGAGTCTTTGCGACCCCGTCAGAACAATCTCGGTTGCCCTGGGCGCGATCGCGGCGACAAAGGGGGCGTATGGCCTGTACTTTGACGTGTCTGTCCCGGGCAACGCAATCTCGCCTGAGGCATGCTTAAGGACCGCAATCCTCTGCCCGTTGTTTGAAAGTTCACAGGCTAAACGAACGCCGAGAGTGGTCTTGCCACTCCTCTTGAAGCCAACGATGCCGATCGCCTTCAATTTTAGAGTCCCCGGCCTCTGAGTGGCTGCACCTAAAGGAACCCCAGAGGAAGGTTATCCTCGCCCACGGGACGAGAAATCGAGGGAGCACCCCGAAAGGGATACAAAACATGTAGAGCAGGATTCAGGGGCAGGAGGCTAACCCCAGCTCCTTAACCGCACTTGGTGAAACCGCAGAAATGACATGTCATACAGCCCTCTTCGAAACTGATCGTCTGCCCGCATTCCGGGCAGGTCTCTCCCAGGAGGCTATTCTCCGCTTTTCGTCGTCCCTTGCGCTTCGTATCCTGAAGATACCTATATTCAAGGACCCGGCTGATCGCATCCGGAATGGAAAGGACCAGCCCATCCCGCTGAAACACCGGGTGCTCCCCACAGATACCCTTCAGCTGGTCCACGATCTTCTCCACGTGCACCCCGGAACGAAGGGCCAGAGAGACAAGCCGGCCGATGGCCTCTGTCTTGGCCATCGTTGATTTGCCGGACTTGCCGATAGTGGCAAAGACCTCGAACGGCTGGCCCTTGTATTCGGTCACGGTCACGTAGAGATTCCCCATTCCCGTCACCATCTTGGTGGTAAAACCCGGAAGCATGTCCGGCCGGTCTTTGACAGCGGAGATCGAGGAAGTCCCTTCCTTTTTCTCGTCGTCGACGCTAAGCACCTGGTTGGCCTTGCTCCCATCGCGGTAGATGGTGACACCCTTGCACCCCAACTCATGGGCAAGATCGTAGACCTTCCGAACATCCTCTGGGGTCGCATCCTGGGGCAGGTTCACGGTCTTGGAAACGGCGTTATCGGTATATTTCTGAAAGGCCGCTTGCATCCGAACATGCCATGCCGGAGTTACGTCATGGGCGGTCACAAAAACCGAGCGGACATCTTCCGGGATTTCCTCGAAACTCTTGATGCTGCCGGACCTCGAGACCCGCGCCATCAGTTCGGGGCTGTAGAAGCCCCTATCCCGAGCCACCTTCTCGAAGTATGGGTTGACCTCAAGCAGTTCGTCATTATCCATGACACGCCTCACAAAGCTGAGCGCGAATAAGGGCTCGATGCCGCTCGAGCAGTCTGCAATAATGCTGAGGGTGCCTGTCGGCGCGATGGTCGTCGTGGTCGCATTCCGCAACAAGCCATGATCTCCATTTCGATACACACTGCGCTCGTAGTTCTCAAAGGCCCCGCGACTCTGAGCCAGATTCTGCGTGGCCTCCTTGGATTCCCTTTGGATGAAACTCATCACGTTCTCCGCCACCTGAAGCGCCTCTTCCGAATTGTAGGGAATCCCAAGCCTAAAGAGCATGTCCGCAAAACCCATGACCCCCAACCCGATCTTGCGATTCCCCTGCACCATGGCCTTGATCTGCGGTAGGGGATACTCGGAAACGTCGACCACGTCATCCAGGAACCGGATCGCCAGCCAAACCATCTCCTTCAATGCGGCGTAGTCGAGCGTTTGCTCACCCTCCCTCTCAACGACGAATTTGGCCAGATTGATGGAGCCCAGATTGCAGGCCTCCATCGGGAGTAAGGGTTGCTCCCCACAGGGATTGGTGCTTTCGATCTCGCCCAGCTCCGGTGTGGGATTATCTCGGTTGACGGTGTCGAGAAACAGGATTCCCGGGTCGCCGTTTTCCCAGGCCTGGCGCACAATGGCCTCATAGACCATCGGAGCACTTAATGTGCCGGTGGAGCGGTGATCCCGGGGGTCTATCAGCTCGTAGTCTCGCCCCTCCTTGACGGCTTGCATAAAGTCTTCGGTCACACCGACAGAGATGTTGAAGTTGTTGAGTACGTCGTTGTCCCGCTTGCACGTGATGAACTCCATGATATCCGGATGATCGACCCGCAGAATCGCCATATTGGCCCCTCTCCGCGTGCCGCCCTGCTTGACCTGTTCGGTCGCGGTATTGAATATTCTCATAAACGAGACAGGCCCTGAGGCAATTCCGCCCGTCGTTCCCACCCGGCTGTTCTTCGGCCTCAGACGTGAAAAAGAGAACCCTGTCCCCCCGCCCGACTTGTGAATCATGGCGGCGTCTTTGAGGGCCTTAAAGATCCCCTCCATACTGTCTTCTACCGGTAAGACAAAACAGGCTGCCAGCTGTCCCAGTCGGCGACCGGCATTCATGAGGGTTGGTGAATTGGGAAGAAATCGAAACTCCGTCATCATCTTATAGAAGAGCTTCTCGGCCTCTTCGGCTTCGGCCTCATCCGCGTATTTCAGCTCCGCTATTGCCACGTGCCGGGCAACGCGACGAAACATCTCTACCGGCGTCTCAATGACATTGCCGGCCTCATCTTTCCTCAGATACCTGCGCTCCAGGACGACACGCGCATTTAGCGAGAGTTCGGGACCCTCCTTGACAAAGAGTGCACTATCAAGCTTGATAGGAGAAGTCTTCTTTAACCCATACTCGAGGAGCTTCGCCTCAATAATCCTCTCAAGCAGAGGGATCGTAAGGGTTTGGAGCTCCATCTTCCGGATCTCCTCGCGCAAAGATCGGCTAATATCCATGGCCTGATCCGTGTTAATCTCACTTTCGCGGACGAGGAGATCGGAGAAAAAACGATCGTCCCAACGATGGGCGCTGAGATCAAAAGTCCCCTCTTCCGTCACCAAGACCTTGCCCTCATGAGCCATGAATATCCTCCCGACGGCCGGCACGTAGGACACAAAGAATTCCTTGGAATCGGCGGCGACCTCCGCCCAAACCAGGAACGAGCGATACCTCACATATGGCAACTAAATAATGTTAGAACCCAATATATTGTATGTCAACGAGAAAGATAGTGTCGCCAGCGCTCATTTGAACGTCGAGCGCTCGACCGGGGCGGCAAGTGACCGCGGGCGCGACAGATTTCAGTTTCCATGTGCCCGGCGGAGTGCTATATGGGTGGCGAATCGAACCCGGCGGTAGGGTGTCCCAACCGGAAGACGGGGCTCTCAAGAAGCGCCCATTAAGGAGGATCGCTTCTGAGGGGAGGAATGTCGATGAACAGGTGTCGGGTGATCTTTTTACCCGATGAGAAATCTATCTCGGTCGCATCCGGTTCCACCGTGTTAGAGGCCGCGCAAGAAGCCGGCCTCTTTATCGCGAATCTCTGCGGCGGCGAGGGGGCCTGCGGTCAGTGCCGGGTTCGGCTCCGCTCGGGGCATGTCAAGGCCCGTCAGGACCTGTCGGGGTTTTTTTCGACGCAAGAGATTGATGAGGGGTTCGTGCTGGCCTGCCAGGCAGAAATCGAGGGGGACATCGAAGTCGAAATCCCTCCCGAATCGAGAATGGAAGGGCAGCAGATCCTGACGTCCGAGTCCGGGGAGTCGGCGACGTCGCCGGGCCCCGAGACCGCCTCCACTCCCCTGAAGCCCCTTGTAAGGAAGATCTACCTGGAACTACCGCCACCCACGGCTGAAGACAATCTCACGGACATTGAACGGGTATCCCGGGAGCTGAGACGGAAGATCGGCTGGCATTCCTACGGGACTTCTCTAAACTGCCTCCGCGAGCTGCCCGATCAGCTCCGGGCTCACGACTGGAAGGTCACTGCTTCGGTGGTCAGGGACGGGGACCACTACCGGATCCAGCAGGTTGAACCGCGTGACACCACATCCATGAATTTGGGCGTCGCCGTCGACGTAGGAACCACGACGGTGGTCGCCCAATTGACCGACCTGAAGACCGGCAAGGTGCTTGGGACCGAGGCCGCGGCCAATCTTCAGGCACCGTACGGCGAGGATGTCATTTCAAGGATGATCTATGCCTGCAACAAGGGTGGCCTCAAGCGTCTCCACGAAGCCGTCATCAAGAATATCAATTCGTTGATCGCGGATCTGAGTGCACGCACCGCAATATCTCACGAAACCATTAACGCGATCGTCGCGGCGGGTAACACGACCATGAGCCATTTTCTCCTTGGCCTGACGCCCTGCGCCATACGCCTGGAGCCGTACGTCCCCACCGCTGACATCTATCCCCAGATCCAGGCGAGGGACATCGGCATTCGCATAAACCCGCAGGGGATCCTCGAGACACTTCCCAGCGTCGCCTCTTACGTTGGCGGTGATATTGTTGCCGGCGTTCTGGCGAGCGGAATCACGGATCGACCCGAGGTTCGAGGGTTGATCGATATCGGCACAAACGGTGAAATTGCAATCGGGAATAACGAATGGCTGGTGTGCTGTTCCGCTTCGGCGGGACCCTCCTTCGAGGGCGGCGGAACGCGTTGTGGCATGCGAGCGACCAGAGGGGCAATCGAAAGGGTGGAAATCCGCCAAGGCCAACTCCATTATAGTACCATCGGCGGTGTCAAACCGCGAGGCCTGTGCGGATCGGGGCTGATAGACACCATATATGAGCTCTTCAATAGCGGCCTCATTGAACCGGACGGCAAGTTCAATCGCTCCGCCGAAGATCCGCGCCTGACCCTTGAAGATGGCATCCCCAGCTACGTTATCGCGTGGCCGGATGAGACTGAAACCGGCGATCCGATCGTATTCACGCAGCCCGACCTCGATAATCTCATGAAATCGAAGGGCTCTGTCTTTGCAGCGATCAAGTCCCTCATGGACTACATCGGACTCACCTTTGACCAGCTCGACACTTTTTACGTGGCGGGAGGCTTCGGCAATTATCTCAACATCCAGAAAGCGGTCGCCATCGGCCTCCTCCCCGACATTCCGCGGGATCGAATCCAATTCGTCGGCAACAGCTCCCTGACCGGGGCCCGGATGGCGCTTCTATCCGAAGCCGCCTTTGAGAAATGCCTGGTGGTGGCCAAGTCCATGACGAACATCGAGCTTTCCAACTACCAGCCCTATATGGATGAGTATGTGGCCGCCCTTTTCATCCCTCACACGGACCGACGACTGTTTCCTACTCTCACCCAATGACCCTTCCTCTACTTTTTCCCTGCCGACGGCCGCCTTTTCGCTGGCATTTAGGCATGAAAAAGGCGCACAATAGGCCAACCGAGAGCACTTCAGACTCTTTTGCGGAGAGGCTGGGAACAAACCATGCTGAGGCTGTCGGAAAACGCCCATCTGTCCCGATTGCATCGGGATATTACCGTCATCCTCGCCCTGTTGAATTCTCGCTGTGAGAGACGGCGAAGCCGATTCAACAGGGCAAGTCACTGGGGCGTACATGAGCGGCGCAAGGCTCAGGGCGCAAGGCATAAGGCCGAAGGGCAAACACGGAAATAGGGTTCGCATCTCTTTTGCCTCGAACCTGAGGGTTCGTACACCTCATTCCGCGGGATCTCGTCCCGTTGAAGGCAACGGGATGGGCATTCTCTGTCAGCCTCCGAGAAAAAGGATTTTCGACACCTTCGCTAGGGAGGGGGAACCACGTGATGGCGACCATACAACCAAAGGGAGAGAGGGTCAGGCAGGCTGTTCGTTGGATCTCTTCAGAGCGCTTGGACGATGAGGAAAAGGCCATCTCCAGCCTGATCCAACAGGCGTCCCTTAGATTCAACCTATCCCCAAAGGAAGAAGAGGAACTAAGGGCGTTCTACAGGGCCGCATCGCAGCGGTAATCCTATAATCTGATTCGCTCCTTCTCTCGTAAGCGACCTAGAAGATACCGCAAAATGCTGATGGAGATCCACGCGACCACGACGATGGATGCCGCACCGGCGAGGACCGGTACCCAGAAGCCATCCTCATTCACGTTGTGCAAGCCGAACCACACCGACACCAGGGACACAAAAATGACATAGGCGGCAATCAGGCCGAACCCAATCAAGAGACACCACAGGCTCAGGTTTTTCACGGGAAACGAACGTTGCGTAATCATGGGGTATTGGCCACTAGCCTCTCGCCTAAAAAGCCGACTTGATTCTTGACGACGGTATCGACCTTCATCCTGTGTTCAACCACTTCCGACGCATATAACACGGTGGAATGGTTGCGATCAATAGACTTCCCGATATCCTCCAGGGTCGCATCCGTAAAATGGCGGCAGAGGTAGATGTAGATGTTACGGGGATAGGAGTGAATCTTCTTCCTTGATTTCGACCTGAGGATTTGGGGCTCTATCCTGAAATAGCGACATACGAGCTTGATGATATCCTCCATAGAGGTGCGCTGCTCCTCGCTCACGTGGCAACTGAGGACCTCTTCGGCCAAATCCAGGTCTATCCTCACTTTCAGAAGTTCGGATTTTGCTTTCAAGCATCTTAGCGCACTTTCCATCTGGCGGACATCGCCGGTGAGCCGTTTGCCGAGAAAGCGGATGAACTCTTCGGAAAGAACGAGGCCTTGCTCGCGCGACTTCTTTTGAAGGATCTTGACTCGTGTCTCATAGTCCGGCTTGTCTAGGGTCGTAATGATGCCGGAGGTCAAACGGGAGCTAAGTCTCTTGGTCATACTGGGGATATCCTTGGGCAAGAGCGCGCTCGTAAAGATGATTCTTTTGCGTTCATTGGCTAAGACGTCAAGGGTATGCCCGAGCTCCAACTGTGTTCTTTCCTTACCGCCGAAGAAATGAACCTCTTCCAGCAACAGGACATCGCACCCGCGCCGGTATTTGCTCTTGAACTCTTCCGTCCGGCCATTCTTCAATGCGAAGACCATCTCGTTTACAAAATCCTCCGCAGTCGCATAGAGGACCTTAGCAGCAGGATTTTGCGCCAGAATCTCGTGCCCGATGGCTTGTGAAAGATGGCTTTTTCCTAAGCCCGTACTGGAGAGCAGAAAGAGAGAATTGTACGGCCATTGACCTCCCAGGGCCAAGGCCTTAGATGCTGAATAGGCGAATTCATTACACTTTCCGACTACAAAACGGTCAAAGGTGAAATCGTAGTTCAGGCCGCGACGACCGGCATGGCCGTTCTTGACGAGATTGGGAAGAGCCATTTGTCCGCTGTCGGGATATGCACCCGGGGCCCGTCCTTTCCTTTTCAAGGGCACGATCTTCCATGCGAGCCGATACTTCTCACCGCTGAGCTGGGCAAGCTTTTCCTCAATGATTGCGCTATAGTTCTCTTTGACCCAGTCACGGGAAAACCTGTTGGGACACCCGAGCGTCAGGCTGTCCTCCTTCTGATCTAAGACGGTGATCGGGTTGATCCAGAGTGAAAAACTCTTTGTCGGAAGCTCCCGCTTGAGATGATTCTTCACCTCTTCCCAAATAGAATTCATCATGGCCCCCAATGATTGTCAGCGGTTTGGATCCTGACGTAGGATTCCGATCACCAGTTGAGCAGCTTCTATCGGAGCAGGGCCGCCACTGTCAAAGCGGATGAG
Organism: uncultured Desulfobacteraceae bacterium; assembly: GCA_964484515.1. Lineage (GTDB taxonomy): Bacteria > Desulfobacterota > DSM-4660 > Desulfatiglandales > HGW-15 > CAZAGT01. The sequence goes on from CAZAGT010000108.1 coordinate 12,254, forward strand.
TCGTGCCGGGGACTTAGCGCGACAGACATTTTCGACATATAATAACATGCTGAAATTCGGTCTCTTTTCTTTTTTAATCACCCAACACCACGTGGGATCACGAGAAATTTTTGCGAAACTTTTGCCTCTGAATTCAAGTGCTTTCTTTGGTTTCTCGGCTAGTGCATAAATAGACCAACAAGTGGAAAGCTCACGCTTGCTCAGTTTTTTATCGTTTTTCGTCCTTTTTCATTTTTTTCGGCTTGATTTTTTGAATACTCCGATGTCCTGTTCCCAGGGCTGATCGTCGGAAGTGCTCTCCGTAAAGGGGCCAATATGCCCATAAGGCGACAGGTTCCAGCTTTTGCGCTTGTGCGCGCCATTCCCTTTCGATATAATATTTATCCGCATGGTAGAAAAACTTTTCCGTTCCCCGGTTGTATCGCTTGCCGAAATCCAACGAAACGCTTCTCGCGTCTTCCTTTTCGAAGCTTCGCAACCGTCAAACCTTTTCCGGTCGTCCTCGGATAACCGCCATGGGTAAATTACGGCTTGCTCTCCTAGCTGGCGGCTGGTCCGGCGAGAGAGAGATCTCGCTGATGAGTGGGGAAACCGTTTTTCGGGCTCTCGACCAGCGTAAGTATCACGTAACGCGATACGACCCGCGCGATGACCTCGTGGCCCTGATAAAGGACAAGGACAAGATTGATCTCGCCCTTATCCTGCTTCACGGAAAATTCGGCGAAGACGGTCGCATCCAGGGATTTCTGGACTTGCTTGGGATTCCGTTCGTCGGCTCTGGCGTCTTGACCAGCGCCATGGCGCTCAATAAGAGCGTGGCGAAGACCCTTTATAGACAGGCGGGGCTAAAGGTCATCGAGGATGTGATGGTATTCAGGGAACGGCCCTTTTCGGTCGACGACATCGTGGAGACCCTTGGCCCGCATAGTGTCGTCAAGCCCGTTGCCGAGGGCTCGAGCCTTGGTATGACCGTTTGCCGCTCCAAAGAAGACTTGGTTCGAGGAGTCAAACTGGCCTTTCAGTATGACGAAGAGGTCATGATCGAACGCCATGTGGAAGGAGTGGAGGTGACCTGCTGTGTCCTTGGTACGGCTGACTGTGAGACCTTGCCCCTCGTGGAGATCGTGCCGAATCCAGAGTTTTCATTTTTCGACTACGACGCCAAATATACCGAAGGGGCCACCCGTGAGATTTGCCCTGCGCGTCTCTCAGCCGTCCAGACCGAAATGGCCTGCGATTGTGCCTTGCGCGCTCATCGGGTGCTGCGCTGCCGGGGCTGGAGCAGAACAGACATGATTGTGCAAGGTGAGACCCTCTACATCCTTGAGACGAACACCATCCCGGGCATGACCGAAAACAGTCTCGTTCCTCTGGCTGCCCGCACGGCGGGCATGTCTCTCTCCCAACTGGTTGATAAGCTTATTGAATTGTCCCTCATGTGATCGAGTCAGGACCCGGTCAATGCGTTTCGGCCGATCGCTGATTCCCTGCCACGTTCCTTTCGATTATGCCCGACTCAGCTGCCAGCCCCGCCGCTTGCCGCAGGAGCGGCCAGGTTGATCGACCAGGAAACTTAATGAACTTGGTACTCTAATTTCGCATCTTGAGATGAGATTGTTTGACTGCTGTTCTGCCGGTCATGGGGGTCTCTTTTCAAGAAACGAAACGTGACCTGCTCGAACGCTGAAGAGGCTGGCAACGGTTTTTTCGCCCACAAATTCTTGTGAGGAGCCGAGATAATAGATCAGGGCCCCGCCAAGAATATATCACAATAAAATCAGTATGTTATCACGACCTGCGCATCGATCCAGCGCTCAAGACGGAATCTCTTGCCGATTTCCAGGGCTCTCTTGGAGGGCGTTCGAAACGCGCTGGATATCTATTCATTGCATCAATTTAGGTTTTTGAAACAAGTCAACGTCCGGCCATGGGGGGTCTCTCTTCAAAAACGAAACGATACCCGCTCGAACGCGGAAGAAGCTGCCCAGCCGTTCGG
>CAZAGT010000109.1:0-14237 GCA_964484515.1 uncultured Desulfobacteraceae bacterium
GGCCGGCCCATCACTTCAGTATGCGCAGGATCGTTTTGCCGGATGTGTCATGGGTGGGATCGATCAGAAGATCGTGGCGCGAACGACCCGTGCTTTCCTGAAGAACCACGTCCGCGAGGGGATCGAGCTTGGCGGCGAAAGGCGTTTCCTTTTAGCCAACGGCTGCAGCATAGACACCTGGGTATATCCCGGTGCCGTGGAAACGATAGTCTCGACAGCGAGGGACCCTCTTTGAAGCGCATGAGAGTGCGTAAAATTCCAGGCAGTGTAAACCTGTCGCGTCCTATCCCGGAAGAGACAGCGTGAGCTCCCCTGCCGTGGTTTTCAAGCCCATCCCTTTGAAGGGGAATTCTTTCCTCGCCCCTTGACATCCGCCTACCATGCTTATAGATGAGTGATTCCTAATTCAGGGGAGTCGATTGTTGAGGCGTTCTATGATGGTTCAAGGACCTTATCGTGATCTCTTCATTTACCTGATCGCCGGTGAGGTGGAGGAAGAAGAGATTTGCGCCGAAGAAGCCTATCTTGGAAACTGGCTCGAGGATGCTCATTCTTTTCTCTTTTTTGACCGCCGCTCTGACGAGGCGATACGGGAAATATTGCGGAAACGGCCTGATTTGACTCTCTTAGATGAATACTGCTTGAGCTACGAACAATGGCAGGGTGAGGATGTAAGACCTTTGAAGATCGAAGGTTTTGTCATTGCTCCGCCCTGGGAGGATATTCCCAACGAACCTGGAAATCGAAGAATCATCCTCGATCCTGGTGTCGTATTCGGAACGGGACTTCATGCGACGACTCGGGATTGCTTGCGGGCCTTGCGCTACCTGAATCACAGTGGGCGCTTTGAAGAAGTCCTGGATCTCGGTACCGGCACCGGTCTATTGGCGATCGCGGCGGCCCTCTTGGGTGCAACTCGGGTTTTGGCCGTGGACCTGAATCCCCTGTGTGTCAAGACGGCAAGGAATAATGTAAATCTGAACGAGCTTCGGGAAAAGATCACAGTGGTGGAGGGGAAGGCCGAAGATTTCATGCATGAGCCGAGGGATCTTATGGTTGCCAACATCCACTATGAGGTGATTCAGCGATTATTGACATCGGGATGCCTGAGAAACAAAACATGGTGCATTGTTTCGGGGATGATGCGCAGCGAGGCAAGGGATTTTAGGGCAAAACTGGAGGGCTGTGGGTTGGAGTTAGTCCGGGAATGGGACCATGAGATGACCTGGTTCACGTTTCTGGCAAAAAGGCGGCAAAAGAAGTGAAATAAAATGACTAAAGTAGCCAGACCTCATTGTCGTGTCTTAGATTATAAGAAGTGGAGAAGTGGACGGTGAGTGAAGAACGCATTGAAATACCAAAACCCGACGGCCACGCTTGTTTTGCCTGCGGTACGGCCAATCCCATCGGGCTCAACCTGCATTTCTATCGCCGAGACGGTGCCGTTTGCACGGATATTACTCTGGGTAAGTATTACGTGGGATGGCAAAACATGGCCCACGGCGGGATCATTTCGACCATTCTGGACGAGGTCATGTCCTGGACCGTCATCTATCACAAACGCTCCTTTTTTGTGACCAGGAAGATGGCGCTCAAATTTGTCAAGCCGGTCATGGTAGGCGTGCCCTTGACTGCGAAAGGCAAATTGAGTGAAGAAGAGAACGGTCGCACCGTCAAGATCATCGCTGAGCTGTTCGACGACGAAGGAAAGATCTTGGCTCGCAGCACCGGGGAATTCGTGCTTCTCAGCAAGGAGCGAATGGCCCTGGTCCCCGAGAACGAAAAGAATGAAATGGCCGAGATCTTTGCCAGGCTGGAATCCGCCGAGTAAAGAATCCCCGCCCAACGCCACCGGGTGCGGAGGGGGGCAATTAGATCGAGCAGTTAACGTCATGAGGTCGGCACTCGTATTTGACATTTTGAGATTCTTCGACGTTTGTCGCGCGGCCATGGGGGTCTCTTTTCAAAAGCGAGCAATTGAGTGCGTTGTCTCGGCATAAGGCGCTACCCGAGGCGGCCGGAGGGCTTCCGTGGAATAGGCCGAACTGAGAGCCTTGGCGCGTTCTCAGAGCCTGCTCCGGCCGCCTTGCCCCTCGGCCGTGAGCTCGGGGCCGAACGGCTTGCAAGCCTCTTCAGCGTTCGAGCAGGTAACGTTTCGTTTCTTGAAAAGAGACCCCCATGACCGCGCGATAATGGGGTATCACAGACCTTTCATGGAGTTTCATGCGAGAATAAGGGAATCCGGGGGAAGGAGTAGCGATCGATGATGGAGTTTGGAGGATGGCATGGATATTGAGCAAATCAAAGTGGGATTCATGGACGTGTTCTGCTACCTGATCGCGAGCCCTCGGACCAAAGAAGCCCTGGTCATCGATCCGGCGGGGGATGAGGAGAAGGTATTCGCCAGGATCGAGGAACGGGGCCTCACACTGAAATACATTGTCAATACCCACGGTCACCCGGACCATACGTGCGGAAACGCGAAAATGAAAGAGCTGACCCAGGCGCGGATCGTCATGCACGAGTTGGATAATCAGATCTTCTCTTCGGATCAAGGTTTGCAGATGGCGCGGCAGTGGGGATTTACACCCTCCCCGCCCGCCGATATGACCGTCGAAGACGGCGATGAGATTGTCGTCGGAGATGTCGCGTTGAAGGTCCTGCATACCCCCGGGCACAGTCCCGGTGGGATATGTCTGCTTGCAGACGGTGACCTATTTACGGGTGATACGCTCTTTGTCGGGGCTGTCGGCCGGACTGACCTGCCGGGGGCGTCTTTGGATGATTTTATGAAATCCATTAAAGAAAGACTTTTGACGCTTCCTGATGAGACGATCGTCTGGCCGGGGCATGACTATGGGGTGAGGCCCTCTTCGACGATCGGGACGGAGAAAAGGTCAAACCCGTATATACAATAGATTCGAGGAACGAGGATCGGGGCGCGAGGAAGAAACCCTTCACGAGGGGCCGGAAACGCGGTTGCCGGTGGAAGAAGTCATCTTCCGGTGGGCTGTAAAAAGCGAGTGGTTGCGGTCGAAGGCTGACATCAGGATGGGGGAAAAACGAGTCATTTTTCAGTGTGGCGATTTGGGTCTTGAGGGACTCCTGGAGATCGTGTCTGGCGATAGGGGCGTTGTGGTGACTCATCCCCATCCTCTCTACGGCGGTGATATGCATAACGGCGTTGTGCAATCGGTTGTCGATGTGTACAGGGAGTCCGGGTACAGCACCCTCCGGTTTAATTTTCGAGGGGTAGGGGCCAGCGAAGGGGCCTACGACCATGGTCATGGTGAACAAAAAGATGTTGAATCCGCGCTCAAGGTCCTGAACGATCAAGGCAAAAGCAAGATCGATCTGGCCGGTTATTCGTTCGGGGCGTGGGTGAATGCGCTCGGATCGTGGCGTTTTGAACAGGTCGAACGGACGATCATGGTGTCTCCTCCCGTCAACTTCCTGGAGTTTCCCGACCTGAGCGACAACCCGAAGATCGAACTGGTCATCGTGGGCACACGTGATGAATTTGCCGATTTGAACACTCTCAAGGCCACTCTTCGGACCTGGAGTCCTGCGGCGGAGCTCAAGGTCATCGAGGGCGCCGATCACTTTTATACGGGAAAGCTCGGAGAACTCAAGAGGGTGCTGGTGGAGTTCCTGGAAGAAAGTGAACAAACGTGACTGGAGTGAGCTGAAGTGACCAAGGTGACTAAAGTGACTGAAGTGCCTGGAGTGAATTAAAGTGGCTAAAATTAGAATATTCATTCTTTATTTTTCGGCAATCGTCCTGCTTGGGGCTTCTGCAGCCTTGGCGGCCAGGGAATCGCTGCGGCGTAGTGCCGTGGTCGTTGCGGTGGAAGAGGTGAGCCCTGCCGTTGTGAATATCAGCACCATCATACGGGAGCGAGTGCGGCCGGCCTTCCCTTTTGGGCGGGATGAGTTTTTCAGGGATTTTTTCCCCGATCTTTTTGCACGCGAATATTCTCATACCAGTCTCGGCTCGGGTGTCATTATTGACGGTGACAAGGGATATATCGTCACCAATCATCACGTGGTTGCAAGGGCGAGCGAGATCAAGGTGATGACATCCGATCAGAAAGGCTTCAAGGCGCGGATCGTGGGTATGGCGCCGCGTGCGGATCTCGCTGTGCTTCAGATCGAAAGCGCCGCTAGGCTACCGGAAGTGGAGATGGGTAGATCGAACGACCTCATGATCGGCGAGACCGTGATCGCGATTGGGAACCCCTTTGGCCTCTCTCACACGGTAACAACCGGCGTGGTGAGCGCGTTGAACCGATCCGTGCGGACAGAGGACCATGTCTTTCGGAACTTCATTCAAACGGACGCATCGATTAATCCCGGCAATAGCGGAGGCCCGTTGCTGAACCTTGAAGGTAAGCTCATCGGGATCAACACGGCCATTTACCAAAAGGCCCAGGGCATTGGTTTTGCGATCCCGATCGATCGGGTCAAGCTGATTGTGGAGGAGTTGATCCAGGTGGGGGAGGTACGCATCCCTTGGCTCGGCATCGAGATACAGCCCTTGACGCCTCAATTGAAAGACTATTTCCACATCCAGGGACAAGACATGGGTGTTCTCATCAGTGATATCTTGAAAGACAGCCCGGCAGCCAAAGGCGGTGTGAAAAGAGGGGACATCCTGCTGGTTCTGGGGGGAATCCCTGTCGGTTCCGTAGCCGAATATCGAGGCGCCCTGAATGAATTCACGGTGGGGGAACGGTTGGATCTTAGAATCCTCAGAGCGGGTCAGGAGCTGACCAAATCCATCGAGCCGATCCCGTTTCCGTTGCACCTTGCATTGGATCTTGTGGAGCGTCGTTTGGGGATCGCAGTCGTTGAAATGGATCGCGCCGCAAAGAAGACATATGGGGATCGAGGAGTCCTTATCAAGGATGTGAGGCGAGAATCGGCGGCCGGCAAGATTGGCCTTGAGCGCGGGGACGTGCTCCTCAAGATAAACGACGCCCTCATCACAAACCTGGACGATTTCAAGCAGGCCGTCGCCCGCTCCCGGAACCTGACAGCCCTCACGCTACTGGTCCAGAGGGGAAACTACGGGTATTCTGTGACGCTCCCTTTCTAGCTTTGAAGGTTGCTGGAAAGGGTCGAAGGTTAAAGGTGGAAGGCATAAAGTGAAACCGAAAAAGCCGTTTGAAGTCTCTTGTTTTTGCCTCAAACCCTCAATCTGTAATCCTTGATCTTCCCGCCTTCAATCGCCTCTCGAACGTATTCTACCGCGCTCCTAAAGATACGGATGCCTTCGCCCTCGAGCGATCCGAGTTTCTGACCTTGACGCAGCCGCTCTTCTTTGCGTTTGGTCCAGTCCGGGTGGTTGGTGAAATGATTGAACGCCTCGGGGTGGGGCATCAGCCCGAAAACCCGTCCAGTGGGGTCGCAGATGCCGGCAATGTCTCTCAGGGATCCGTTAGGGTTCAGGGGCCAGCGGCCCTCGGCCCTTTCTCCAGCCTCGTCCGCGTATTCCATGACGACCTGGTTGCTGTCAATGAGTGCCTGGATTTCCTTCTCGGCCGCGTAGAACTTCCCTTCGCCGTGCCTCACAGGCAGCTCGATGCTGGAAAGGCCCCTGGTGAAGACACAGGGCGAGTCCGGGTTCACCCGCAGGTTGACCCAGGTGTCGATGAAATTCCCGCTGTCGTTGTATGTGATCGCGGCGCGTTGCTCCTGATAATTCCCCTCAAACCCGGGAAGAAGACCCCAGTTGACGAGGGCCTGAAAACCGTTACAGATTCCGATGATAAGTCTCCCATCCTGAACAAACCGCGTGACATCATTGCCCAGGTTCGATTTGAGCTTTGAGGCCAGGAGAACGCCGGCACCGTGATCGTCGGCCCAACTGAAGCCACCCCCGAATACGAGGATGTGATAATCCTCGAGGCGCACGTCAGGTTGCCTTTGCCCGCACATCATCATTTGGTTGATGTGGACCCGGTGCGATTCCGCGCCTGCCGTCTTGAGGGCGTAATCCGTCTCATAATCGCAGTTCAGGCCGTATCCTGTGATCACAAGGGCTCTAACAGCGATCATATTAGGGCTCCGAAGGGCTTCTTCCAGGCCTCCTTGAGCGCGAGGACGTCTTCATCGAGGATCAAGGTGCCTCTCTGGTCTCTCCATCGGAGAGATCCCGATTCCGTCACGCATCCAACATGACCGATCTTACACCCGGCAAAGATTTGCTCAAACACCGAGCGGTGACTCGGGTTCACCGTCACCACGAACCGACCCGCTGACTCCGAATAAAGGAGTCGGGTATCAGACAAGCCTTTCCCGGCAGGGACCTTTCCCAATTCGACATCCATGCCCATTTCACCTCCCATGGCTGTCAAGGCCAGGTGAACCGCGAGTCCGCCTCTTGTAATCGCATGAGAGGAGGAGATGACCTCCGCTTGGATGGCCTTGTAAAGACATCGATAGAGGGGCAGGACTTCTGCGACATCCACCTTGGGGACGTTGAGGCCGACTGCTCCCATCAATTGATAGTACTCGCTGCCACCGAGCTTGTTCTTGGTCTCACCCAGGACGTAGACAAGATCCCCGGGGCATTTGACATCCATCGAGACGCTCTTGGATACCTCGTTGACCACGCTTGAGACCGTAAAGAGGAGCGTCGGCAGACCTGAGACCTTTCGTCTTTCACCAAAGGGGCCTTCTAGGTCGCCGTCGATATACATACTGTCCTTGCCGGACAAAAGCGGGATCCCAAAGGCCAAACAGTAATCGCGCAAGGCCCAATTGGCCCTGACCAGTTGAGCGGCTTTGTACTTGCCGTCCGGGTTTTCCCTGGCGTCGTATTGAATCGTGGGCCAGCAGAAGTTGTCGACACCGCCCATCTGCTCCGGGTCGCCACCAACAGCCAAGACCCTTCTAACCGCCTCGTCCATCGTAACGGCTACCATATGGTAGGTGTCGATCTCGGAGTAGAACGGATTGAGGGCTTGGCTCACCGCGATCCCACGCTCCGAGTTCAAGACCGGCCTGACGACCGCGGCATCACTGACCATGTCCCTCTTGACACCGACGAGCGGCTTTACGACACTCCCCCCCTGAACTTCGTGGTCGTACTGCCTGGCAATCCAGTTTTTGGAGCAGATATTGGGGCGTGCCAGGATCGTTCTGAGGAGATCACCTTGCCTTGTAGGCTCACCCAGGACGGGCTCTTTAAGCCCCCGGAGTTGGGGAGGTGTCCATTCGGCCTTAAAGTGCCACTGCGGGAAGTCGGCCTCCAAGAAGTCCATCCTGATGAAGGCGCAGGTCTCCCCCTTATAGTCCAGTCGCAGGAAGCCGGAATCATTATACTCGCCGATCACGGTGCTCTCGACGGCGTGTTTCGCCGAGAGGGCCATGAAACGATCTAGGTTTTGGGGTCCCACGGCGACCGTCATCCGCTCCTGGGATTCGGAGACCCATATTTCCCACTGATCGAGGCCTTCGTACTTCAAGGGGACTCGATCCAGATCGACCCGGCATCCGTTGCTGGATCGTGCCGATTCACCCACCGAACTGGACAGCCCGCCACCGCCGTTGTCCGTGATAAAGGCGATCAGTCCTTCATCCCTCGCTTCGATCAGGAAATCGTGCATTTTTTTTTGGGTGTAAGGATCGCCGATCTGGACGTGGCCGGCGGGTGTATTTTCGGTGAAGGTCTGAGAAGAGGCGGTTACGCCGTGGATGCCGTCTTTGCCGACCCTTCCGCCGCACATGATGATAAGGTCTCCCGGGCTGGTCTTCTTGAGATGACTCGGTCTGCCATCGACCATGGCCGGCATAAGGCCAAGGGCCGTAACGAATACCAGGCACTTGCCCATATAGCCGTCATCGAAAACCACTTGGCCGAACGGCGTCGGAACACCGCTCTTGTTTCCGCCGTCGCGAACCCCTTCGATGACACCGTCGAGCAGGCGGCGGGGATGCAGATGCGGCTTGAGTGGGCCGCGGTAGTCTCGCCGGCCTGTACAATAGCCGTACATGCCGAGGATGAGGCGCGAGCCTTTGCCAGTCCCCATCGGATCCCGGTAAATGCCCACGATGCCGGTTATGGCGCCTCCATAGGCCTCCATATTCGAGGGACTATTATGAGTTTCACCGGTGATGGTGTAGTTGTGATTTTCATCGAAACGAGCCACCCCGGCGTTGTCCCATAGGACTGACACGACCCAGTCTTTTTGTTCCTTTATCTTAAGGGTCGGCTCCTCGATACAGGTCTTAAAGAGGTTATCGACCGTGACCTTTTCACCGGTTTCGAGGTCGTGATAGTCGAAGAGGCCCCGAAAGGTGTTGTGGTTGCAGTGATCGCTGCGGGCCTGCGAGATATACTCGAGCTCCACGTCCGTGGGCAAATCAAGGCGTACCGCCATCCTTTCTGCCAGCACGTCCTTTCGCAAAAAATATTCCCTAATGACGGGAATGTCGCTCTTTTGAAGGGCGAGACTGCGGCTCTTCGATATCTGGAGAAGCTCATCATCGCTACCAATGGAGAGCGCCCGGACTTCGGGTTCGTGGTCAAGTGATACCTTTGGTCGTTTATATCCCACCCCCTCATCCCGATTCCAGTCGCCCTTCGAGTAGATCTGCCATTGTTGAATGATGTCGTTGGCGAGCATTTCACGGGCGATGGTGTTGACCTCTTGTTCAGTCAGATGGCCCTTGATGGCGTAGAGCTTGGATGTGTAGACGGCTTCATCCGGTTTGAAGGCGTGTTTCAGTAGGTCTTCGATCGCTTCCACCGCGGTGCTTCCCGGTGTATCCTTGACGCCGGGCCGGAACCCAACCCAGATAAGCCAATCAAAGTCCCCGGCGATCGGCTTAAAGGACGAATCCTCGGTCACCGGATTCGTGAAAATAGCGGTTCGGGCCCGCTCAAGCTCTTGATCGTTCAGGTCGGCGTCGATCGTCAGCACGCGGATAACACGAACATCCTTCAGCTCGAAGCCGAAATAGTCTCGCGCCTTGCGTTGGATATTGGCGCCTTCGGCATCGAGTAGATCATCTTTCAACTTGATTTCAAGACGTGCCACCATTTTGGGAGTCTTCCACAGTCTTGTGTTTGTGACTTGTCGGTTTCCGGTGTGATTGAAATCCTAAATATTCATGGCGTATTGACCGATATCCTAGTCTAGCGTCCATTTGGAAATGGCCGCCTTTTCTCTGAACGGCGTGCTCACATCCGGCCTGGCTTCGACCTGAGCCACTCGGCCTTGAGCTCGTGGCCGAAAGGCTCGTCGACAGGTCTCGTGGCCGAAAGGCTCCTCGACAGGTCTCAGGTCGAAAGTAGCCTCAGAGTCGAAGACAGCAGCCTTGCTCAAAAGAAGAATGGCCCATTTCCGGATTGAACACCTCTCGGCCTGCGTTGCGTCATGAGACGGAAGCTAACCGTCTATTTTTCATGCGTTTTTTCTGATAGCAGCATGTTCGTGATGATGGCCCCAGCCTCGGAAGAAAGATTCCAGAATGGACTCTCTGAGCTGGGGACCTCGCGTCGCACATAGCCTAGATGAACCGCGGCTGACGTGGCGCTACCATAGATAAATCCCTGAGTGGCGTCAATAGGCATGGAGGAACGCAGACGAGGTCACAAGGGAACAACGATTCGCCGAAATGGGTGCCACGCAAGGGCTTGAAATGGTCGTTGGCAGTGAATATATTCTCACGCGTAAGTCTAAGTTCTTACGCAAAATATTCCAGTTTAAGGGCTGGTGGGACAAAAAAACTGAATGCTGATCGAGGACAAGATGGAACACAGAGATCTAAAAGATAGTGAGCGCAGTGGTAAGGTTCCGAATCAGAAAGAGCTTGAAAAAGAGCTGAGTGATTATCTCTCCAAGAAATATGGAGATCGGATCAAGATCATATCGCCTTTCGTGGTTCCGAAAGAGCATGAGGTCTCGACGGAGGGCGCGGCTCCTGATTTGAAAGAAGGTGGCGGTCCGTCCTTTGACATGCTCCCCGAGGAACTGGAGGCCTTCCTCGACGGATTCATCGTCAAGCAGAATCAAGCCAAGGCGGTCCTGGCGACGAAGATCTGCACCCATTTCAATCGGATCGGATATTTGAGAAAGAACGCCGGCAAGGGAAAGACCGTCGGTGTCGGCATGATCAAGAACAATGTCCTGATGATTGGGCCGACCGGGGTGGGCAAGACCTATGTGATCAAGCTTGTCGCGCAGAAGCTGGGTGTGCCTTTCGTAAAGGGCGACGCGACCAAGTTCAGTGAGACCGGCTATGTGGGAGGGGATGTCGAGGATTTAGTGCGCGATCTCGTCAACGAGGCGGACGACGATATCGACCTGGCGGAGAATGGCATTATCTATATCGATGAAATCGACAAGATCGCTTCAGCGCGGAATATCATTGGACACGATGTATCGCGGACAGGCGTTCAGAGGGCCCTGCTGAAACCGATGGAGGAGACGGATGTGGACCTTAAGGTACCGCATGATGCCGTTTCGCAAATCCAGGCCATCGAACACTATCGCCGGACGGGCAAGAAAGAGAAAAGGATGGTCAACACCAAGAACATCCTCTTCATCATGAGCGGCGCATTCGGTGATCTGGCGGAGATCATTAAAGAGCGGTTGCAGAGCCAGGGAATCGGCTTCGAGGCGGATGTGAGCCCCAAGGAAGTCCCCTGGGAGATCCTGAAAGAGGTCACGGCTCAGGATCTGATCGCCTACGGGTTTGAGACGGAATTTGTCGGCAGGCTGCCGGTTGTGGTCGTCTTTGACGAACTGAACAAAGATGATTTAGTGGAGATTCTGAAGAACCCCAACAACCCGGTCATTCTCAGTAAAAGGCAGGACTTTCGAGCCTACGGCATTGACGTGAAATTTGAAGATGCGGCCCTGTACAAGATCGCGGAGTTGGCGGCCCAGCAGAAGACCGGTGCACGCGGGCTTGTCAGCGCCATCGAAAAAGTCCTGATCCCATTCGAAAAACACCTGCCATCAACGAGTATCAAGCAACTTACGGTGACCCCCGAGATTGTCGAGAACCCGGAAGAAGAGTTGTCTGCCTTGACGAGCAACCCCGATGATCCGGAGAGGTTGGCACGCTTCCAAAGGGCTGCCCAAGAAGAACTCAGTAGTATCAGGGCGTTTGTGGCCGAGAAAGCCGAGGATTTCCATCAGAGATCCGGACTGGAGATCGACGATGAACGGGTTGACATCGTCGCTGAGATTTATCTGAAGACGACTTCGGATATCAATACGTCCTTCGAGGACTTTCTGCAGATGTACAACCAGATTAAGATGGAGGAATCCACTCTGCTAGACAAGCTTGAGATCAGCATTACCTTCGATGATAGTGCCATTGACGAGATCATCAGAAAGGCTGTTGAAAGCGGCGAGGAAGCCGGACCGCTAACCTTTCAACTTGCAAAGAAACTGGAATATGGCCTTAAGTTGGTAAGAGAACGGTCGGGGATGGACAATTTTGTTATTACGCACGAGGCCGTCACTGATATGGAGAGCTATATCAATGGTCTCGTCAAGAAATTCTATCAACAGGAAAGTGAGAACGAATAATCGGTGGGCCTCACTCCAACTCCCCCTCCAACCTTTGCGGTTTAAAAGTGATTGGGATATCGAAACTCTATTGCGGAACGATCGAACCGTCCGACGCACTTCGTTACGGCAGGCACTCAGGGAAGTTGCCGTCGCATCTGCTTCAGTTCTCAGCCGATAAGAAGCCGGTTGTCGTTTGGAATATGACGCAGGCCTGTAACCTGCGCTGCCGCCATTGCTACGCGCACGCCGTGGCGAAGGCTTCCGATAACGAGCTTACGACGGTGCAGGCCCGCGAGATGATCGATGATCTCTCCGGATTCGGCGTTCCGGTGCTCCTGTTTTCAGGAGGCGAGCCCCTTCTTCGTGATGACCTCGTCGACTTGGCCAGATACGCCGTGAAGAAAGGGATGCGAGCCGTCATCTCCACCAACGGGACCCTAATTACAAAGGAAAAGGCCCGAGCGCTCAGGGAAGTAGGTCTTTCATACGTCGGCGTCAGTCTCGACGGCTTGGAGGATGTCCACGATCGGTTTCGAGGGAGACAGGGGGCCTTCTGGGAGGCCATCGAGGGAATTAGACAATGTCAGGATGCCGGGCTCAAGGTCGGACTCCGCTTTACGATGAACCGCCTCAATACGAAAGAGTTGCCCGCTATCTTCGACCTGCTCGAGGAGGAAGACATTCCGCGAGTATGCTTCTATCATTTGGTCTATGCGGGACGTGGCTCGAGCCTGATAGAGAAAGATCTCGATCATGAGGAGACGAGGCAAGCCGTCGATCTAATCCTCGATCGGACCAAAGATCTGCACGATCGGGGTCTTCAGAAGGAGGTCTTGACCGTCGACAACCACGCCGACGGCCCCTATCTTTATCTGAGGATGTTGCGAGAGAAAAACCCTCGTGCTCGCGAAGTGCTAAAACTCCTGCAGATGAACGAAGGCAACAATTCGGGTCGAGGCATTGGCTGCATCAGTTGGGACGGCTCGGTTTATGCCGACCAGTTCTGGAGACATAGAAGCTTCGGCAGTATCCTCAAACGTCCGTTCAGTGAGATCTGGACGGATCTTTCCGATCCCTTGATGAAACGTCTCAAAGACAAGAAAAAACACGTCAAGGGACGTTGTGCCGGTTGTCACTGGCTACCGATTTGCGGTGGCAACTTCAGGGTTCGGGCCGAGGCTGCAACCGGGGATTTATGGGCCGCCGATCCGGCCTGCTATCTAAGTGACCAGGAGATCGCCGCCCTAGAACACTAGGTCGCCACACCCTCGTTTTGGTCTTGCATCTCCCGCCTTACTCCCTATATCCTGTTCGAGCGAAGACAAGATCGGGAATAATTCTGACCGGCTGCTTCTTTTGATGCGTTTCACATCCAATCTTTTACCCGAGTGTAACGGAGACTACGATGCGTATCCGTCCGCGTCGCCTAAGACAAAGCCGAACGCTGAGAGACATGGTCAGGGAGACCAGCCTCTCTCCAAAGGATTTTATCTACCCCATGTTCGTAAAACACGGGAGGGGAATCAAAGATCCGATCCCATCTATGCCGGGCCAGTATCACTTTTCGGTCGATACCATCATCGCCGAGGTGGAAGAATTGTGGCTTTCAGGGATTCCATCCATCATTCTCTTTGGCCTTCCTGACGAAAAGGATGCGGTCGGGAGTCGCGGATATGCGTCAGATGGAGTGGTGCAGCAAGCGATTAAAGCCATCAAGGGGAAGTTGCCCGAGATGGTCGTCATGACCGATGTCTGCCTTTGCGAATATACCGATCACGGCCACTGCGGCGTCATCAGGAACGGAGAGGTCGACAACGATGCGACCCTCGAACTCCTGGCCAAACAGGCCGTCAGTCATGCCAAGGCGGGCGCTGATGTGGTTGCCCCTTCGGATATGATGGACGGGCGCGTTGCCGCCATTCGAGAGGCCCTCGATGCTCATCAGTTGCAAACGACGGGCATCCTTTCGTATGCCGCCAAGTACGCATCTGCATTCTACGGCCCTTTCAGGGAGGCCGCTGAGTCGGCGCCGCAATTCGGCGATCGGGCAGGATACCAAATGGATCCGGCGAACGCCCGCGAGGCCGTCAAGGAAGCCTTCCTGGACATGGAAGAGGGGGCCGATATGATCATGGTGAAACCCGCCCTGCCTTACCTCGACATTATCAGGCGGGTGCGAGAGGAGTGTCTGCTCCCCCTGGCGGCGTATAACGTCAGCGGGGAATATGCAATGGTGAAAGCAGCGGAGGAGAAGGGCTGGATCGATGGCCCCAGGGTCATGTTCGAATCCCTCTACGCGATCAAGCGGGCCGGAGCCGATCTCATCCTGACGTACTTTGCGAAGGACGCCGCGCGACTGCTGAACGACCGTTGAGACAGTTCTTATTCCGATGTAGAAGACCACGTCTTATGGGCGTGGTCATGTTTCAGTGGCTATGCCGGGCAGAGCAGTAACACCGTCAAATCCGAAATTTGAATATCGAAATCCGAAACAAATCCAAAGCCCGAATGCCCTAATGACGTAAATAGCGTACCTGACTTGTCTTTGCGCACCGAAAAGCTGTGCCAAGCCGTTTTGATCATTTTTGGGTTTAGGTCCATTAGATATTGGGCTCCTCACAAGAATTTGTGGGTCAACAGGTTGATATCGAGAGCACAATACCTTGAAGTAGCATCGTTTATCGATCGACATCCGGATTTTCG
>CAZAGT010000110.1:0-13838 GCA_964484515.1 uncultured Desulfobacteraceae bacterium
TGTCGGAGGGGGCAGAACTCCCCCGCAGATACGTCATTGAAAAGACCAGCCCGGGAGCCCCGGAATCGAAGAAAAGATATCGCAGGCCTCCCACCGGACTCCAGGGCCATCAGATTGAGATTCGAAAATCCGGATGTCGATCGATAAACGATGGTACTTCAACGTATTGCGCTCTCGATATCAACCTGTTGACCCACAAATTCCTGTGAGGAGCCAGAATAGAGAGCGTGTGTATCATCAGAAGACGCATCGAAACACTTGCTATGTTATGAGTTGTGGCCTTTTCTTGTCCTCCCTATTCAGCTGCAAAAACAGAAATACATCTGCGAATACAGATGTGGGCAAGATCCGATTAATGTCTTCCGGGGTTGACGAATGTGTCCGGCGCAAGGATGCCCTCAAAAGGGCTCCCAGGGCCACCAACATGATCATCGCTCCCGGGCTGGAGCAACGAGTCTCGGCAAAGGATTGGGAAGATGAATATTCGACCTGACGGAAAACGGGCCCTGGTCACTGGGGGAAGCTCCGGCATCGGGGCGGCCATTGTCCCGGCACTTGCAGAAGCCGTTGCAAAGGTAGGTATAAACTGCCACGCCCACCTGGAGACCACTCAGTAAATCTACCAGGCACGAAATTCCTATGAAATCGGTTCCGGTGTCCCGGACTCCTTGCGGGATTGATGCTCGTCCCGGAAATAGGGTCCTCAAGGTAGGCCATGAAGGCATACGGAAAGGGAAAAAGGATGTTTGTACCGGGTATTCGGATTTTGCGGCTTGCTTTCGGATCGTGGTCCTCTTCGGCGATACTCGCCATGGCGGCATTCATAGCCGGGTGTTCGCAGCAGGCCCTCGTTCCGTCGCCGAGAGACTTTGCCTTGGAACGCGAGATGCGGTTGCAGCCGACAAAAATCCTGACGCCCCCTGCCAGTAAGGGATATGCCGACGTCCTGACGGTCGACAAGGCCATAGAAGAGGCCTTGCGAGCCAGCCCTGAACTGGCACAGATTCGCGAGCGGATGAGTGCTGCTGATCAGCAGGTCAAACAGGCCGAAGCCGCTTTCTATCCCCACTTGATTCTCGGCGAAGAATTCAACATCACCACCAATCCGACGGTCGCCCTGATGAACCTCTTAAATCAGAGGCAATTCCAACCCGGTGTCGATTTCAACAATCTCGGCCGCCAGCAGAATTTTTCAACCCAGATAAGAGGAGAGTGGTCGCTTTTTGAAGGGGGGAGCAACTGGTATGGGCGGGAAGCTGCCATGGGCCACCGGCGTTCCTTGGAAGGCAATCTAAGGGCTGCGCGCAATCAACTGGTGGCCGAGGTCACCGAGACCTACTACAAGTGGATGCAGGCCCTCGCTTTCATCCTGGTGGCTGAAAAGTCGCTTGAGTCGGCCCAGACCAATGAACGGCTCGGAGAAGCGCGATTAAAGGCGGAAACGGTGCTGCCGAGCGAAGTCATGCGCCTCAAGGCACGCACGGCGGAAGCCAGAGGAAATCTGGTAACCGCCAGGAGCAATTCGGGGAGGCTTCAGGCGGGGTTGGAGAGACTCCTCGCCCGGCCTATCGGTGCCGCTGAAATCCCGGCCCCGGCGACCTCGCTGGAGTCACCTGGAGGAGCACCTATTTCAGAGGATTCTGAGTCCCTTGTCAAACGGGCCCTCGAAAAACGACCCGAAATGGCGGCAGTGCGGGAATTGATCGAGGCCTCTCGCAACCGAGTCCGCTCCGCGCAGGGCGGTCTCCTGCCGAGACTGGGAACCAACGCCAACTACCAATGGAATGCGGAAGACCTTGATGGTGGCTCAGGCAGTTGGTTTGTGGGTGTCCAGGCTACGTGGCCGCTATTTGAAGGCGGGATAACCCTTGCCAGGATCCGGGAGGCCCGCTTTCGGATGAAGGAACTGGAAGAGCGAGGAGAGCAGATCGCCCTCGATATCGCCCTCGAGGTTCACCATGCCGCCTTGGCCGTGACGGAGGCCGCCGAAAAGGTCAAGGTCGCCGCGGAGAGGATAAGATGGGCGCAGCAGGCCCTGAAAGAGGTTCGATACCAGTATGAAGGTCAGGTTGTCACCGTTGAGGCCCTGCTCCAGGCGGAAGTAGCGTGGAATCGGGCTGAGGTTGCGTATACGGCGGCGCTTTTTGAGGGTAGAATCGCCCAGACCCTCTTGAGGGAGGCCCTTGGGGATTTCGCCGGCTGGACGGATAAGGCGCAGCAATGAGGGAATTTTGGGGCCGATGTAAAGAGGGACGAGGAGGGAGGCGTAGGAAATGGCTGCCGTGCATGAACAGGGCGCGCGAAATATGTTGAGCGAAGTCGCAAAGGGCCTTGGATTGGTGCTTATCCTTGTACTCTTAATGATGTGGTTGGCCGGGAGTTTTGTCAGCAAGGTCGAGCCTGCTCCTCCCGCGCCCAAACCCCCGCCGCCCAAGGTTGCCACCCGCAAGGTGGAATTGCGGACGCTCCCCCTCATTATTGATCAAGTCGGAACCGTTCGCGCTCAAACGCTGGCTGAAGTGTCGAGTCAAATTATGGCCCAGGTCAAAGAAATATACGTACGCGCGGGGGACAAGGTCCTCGGAGGTGAGGACGGCAAAGGGTCGGGAACGGTCATGGCCCGCCTGGACGACCGGGATATTCAGGCCAGACTCCGCCAGGCTGAATCCCAGGCCCAGGCCATGAGCCGCGCACTCGAAGCGGCCAGGGCCAAGCTCAAGACCGCGAGGTCTCAGGTGGAAGCGGCCCAAGCCAACCGGGATAAGGCAGTCGCCGATGATGACCGCTATCAGGAGCTATACCGCAACCATGCGGCCACCGGCCTGCAAAGGGACCAATACCGAGCTCAAAGAACCGTTTCGGAAGCCCAGCTGAGCGCGGCTCAAAGCGCAGTCCAGTCGGTGCAGGGCGACGTGGAGAGAATTCAGGCCCAGAAAAAGGAGGCTGAGGCCGCTGTTGCCCAGGCCCAGGTCATGCTGAGCTACACCGAGATTCGAGCTCCGTTCAACGGCGTTGTCATTCAGAAAAAGCTCGATGTGGGTGATATGGCAATCCCCGGGCAGCCGCTCTTCGTTGTGGAAACCGCTTCAAAACCTCAACTCTTCGCTTACATTCCCGAGACTTTCGTGCCCCGCCTGAAGGTCGGGCAAAGAATGAACGTGCAGATCGATTCCCTCCACAAGACGTTCCTCGGGGAGATCGCGGAAATTGAGCCCAAGGCCGACCCGTCCACACGAACGGTCCTGGTGAAGGTCAACCTCTCTCCGCATCCTGACCTCGTCAGCGGTCTCTACGGAAAGCTCCTGGTTCCCTACGGGACATACAGGGTCCTGGTGATCCCGGAAAAAGCCCTGCGCGAGATCGGACAGCTCTCCCTGGTGGACGTCCTCAATCGTGAAGGATATCCGGAACGCCGGTTCGTAACCACGGGTGAGCATCATGACGGCATGGTTGAGATCCTCTCAGGTCTTGAAGAAGATGAAGAGGTGGTTGTCCCATGAGCACAAGGGGTGCTGCCCACCACTGGATAACGCGCGTTGTTGAGGCCTTTCTCCAGGGCAATCTGTCGGTTTTGCTGATTTTCATAAGCCTGATAGCCGGGGCGGTGTCACTCTGGGTGACGCCGAGAGAGGAAGAC
This sequence comes from uncultured Desulfobacteraceae bacterium, assembly GCA_964484515.1. Taxonomy (GTDB): domain Bacteria; phylum Desulfobacterota; class DSM-4660; order Desulfatiglandales; family HGW-15; genus CAZAGT01. The sequence continues at coordinate 3,638 of CAZAGT010000110.1, forward strand.
CCCCAGATCGTCGTTCCAATCGCTGACGTCCTCATCAGTATGCCAGGCGCTTCGGCCCGCGAAGTGGAACGGCAGGTATCCACAAGGCTTGAAAAGCTTCTCTATCAGATCGACGGTGTCGAATATGTGTACTCTATGAGTTTTCCTTCTCAGGCCGTCGTGACCGTGCGCTTCTACGTAGGGGAGGATCGCGAGAGGAGCCTGGTAAAGCTGTACAACAAGATTCAGTCTAATATTGACCAGGTGCCTCCCGGCGTGGCGGGCTGGGTGGTGAAGCCGGTGGAAATCGATGATGTGGCCATCGTGAATCTGACTCTCTACAGCGACCGGTATAATGATTACGACTTGAGACGCCTGGCCGAGGAGCTCGAGATCCGTCTTCAAGGCGTGAAGAACGCGGGACGCACTTATCTCGTGGGAGGCCGGCCGCGACAGGTCTCGGTTCGTCTCTCGGCGTCGAAAATGGCAAGCCGGGGCATCTCGCTGCAGGACATCCAACGGGTGATAAGCGCTGCGGATGTTGCTCTGCCTGCAGGACAGCTGGTCGGCGACAACGAAGAAATCAAACTGGATGCAGGCCGGTTCATCCTTTCGGCCAAGGACGTCGAGAACCTTACCGTCGGATTGAAAGACATGCGGCCGGTCTATCTCTATGAGGTCGCGGACGTTGAAGATGGGCCCGCCGAGCCTGAGACTTATACCCGGATAGCCTTTGGCAAGAGGGCCTATTCCGAATCCGACCCGGTAGCCCACGGAAAGGGTTTGCCTCCGCAGATTCAGCAGTTCAAAGACTATCCTGCCGTGACTGTGGCGGTGGCCAAACGAAAGGGAACCAATGCGGTATGGGTGGCCGAGGAGGTGCTTAAGGAGGCCGCGAATTTTGCCCGCCAGGCCCTGCCCGAGGGCGTTTATCTTCGTGTTACCCGAGACTACGGCCGCAGCGCCGACGAAAAGGTCAACGATCTCGTAGAAGCCCTTTCGGTAGCCATCATCATCGTGGTACTCCTTCTGGCCTACACCCTGGGATGGCGTGAGGGGATCATCATCGCCCTGGCGATCCCCGTTACGTTCAGCTTCACGCTCCTGATCAACTACATGCTTGGATACACCATCAATCGAGTGACTCTCTTTGCCCTGATCCTCTCGCTCGGCCTGGTGGTGGATGATCCGATCGTCGATGTGGAGAACATCCATCGCCATTTCTCCATGAAGAGAGAGCCTCCTTTTCAAGCGGTGGGGCATGCCGTCAACGAAGTGTATCCTCCCATCATCCTTGCCACGCTGGCCGTGGTCATCTCCTTCCTTCCGATGCTTTTCATCACCGGCATGATGGGGCCGTACATGGCTCCCATGGCCGTGAACGTACCCGTGGCCATAATTATGAGCCTTCTCGTCGCCTTCACGATTACCCCCTGGCTCACGCTCCGTATGTTGAGAGCCGACTATGACAAGCCGCACATAAAACCCTTCGTGTTGGAAGAGACTCGCCTGTATCGCGTCTACAACGCTATGGCGCAGCCCGTCATTCAATTCAGAGGTCTGAGGTGGGCCATCCTCGGGTTTATCATGCTCTTGCTGGCGTTTTCAGGATGGCTGGTATTTTCGAAAAGAGTGCCCCTCAAGATGCTCCCTTTCGATAACAAGAATGAACTCCAGGTCGTCCTGGACATGCCGGAGGGAACGACCCTGGAAGCTACCGAGGCCGCTACCAACGCCCTGGCCGACTATCTGGTCCGGGTCCCCGAAGTGACCGATGTGAGCACGTATGTCGGCACCCACAGTCCCGTGGATTTCAACGGCCTGGTGCGTCATTACTATCTTAGACGCGCAGCCAACGCGGCCGACATTCGCATCAATTTCATCGGCAAAAAGCAAAGAGCACAACAAAGCCACGCCATCGCCCTGCGACTCCGTGACGCCCTGCACGTGATCGCGGTGGAACATAACGCCAACATCAAGATTGTGGAAACACCGCCGGGGCCGCCGGTGATTGCAACACTGGTTGCCGAGATCTACAAACGAAGGATGATCCAGTCCTATGACGATCTGGTCGCCGGGGCCAGGGAAGTCAGGGCTTTGATGGAGGGAACCTACGGCGTGGTTGACATTGACGACGTTCTCGTGGCGCCGGAGCGCAGGGACGTTTTCCGTGTCGACCGAACCAAGACCGCCTTGAATGGAATCAGTAACCGGCAGATTGCGGAGACCCTCCAGGGAACCGTGCTGGGGACGGCTCCCGCTTCCCTGCGCATCGCGAACCAGGTGCACGCGGTGAAGATAAAGCTTCGACTTCCTCGAAAAGACAGAGCACTCCGAACGGACCTGGATCGATTGATGCTCATCGGCTCGGAAGGGCAGAGTGTATTCCTGTCCGAGCTGGGCTCCTTTGAAGAAGGAACCATCGACCAGCCGGTCTATCATAAGGACCTGAGGGAGGTGGTCTACGTGTTCGGGGATACTGCGGGGCTGCCGCCTCCGGATGCCATTTTTGCCCTCGAAGATAAGGTGGCTAAAGATCCGGAGCTCAATAACGTTGACGTGGTCTGGTCAGGGGAAGGGGAATGGAATATCACCCTGCGGGTCTTCCGGGACCTGGGGATTGCATTCGGAGTGGCCATCCTGGGGATCTACATACTGCTTCTGTACCAGACTCAGAGTTACTTGCTCCCCGCCATCCAGTTGATCGCGCTGCCCCTGTCGGTTATCGGCATCATTCCGGGATTCTGGCTGTTGAATGTTTTTGCGGGGCATACCGTGGGTGGGTGGCAGAACCCGATCTACTTCACGGCCACCGCCATGATCGGAATGATCGCCCTCTCGGGGATTGCGACGCGGAACTCCATTCTCCTCATTGAATTCGTGGAGCAGCGTAAGGCGGAAGGGCGTCCGCTGGTCCATTCGCTCATCGAAGCAGGCGCCCTCAGAACCCGGCCTATTCTGCTGACATCGCTGGCGGCGATGCTTGCCGCATGGCCTATCACCCTGGATCCGATCTTCTCAGGCCTGGCCTGGGCCCTCATTTTCGGGATCACCGTATCCACCTTCTTCACCCTTATTGTCGTGCCCATGGTCTACTACATGGCATACTGGAAGAAGGAGGAAGTACATAATCGGTAAACCAAGTTGCGCTCCGTCAACAACGGGGCGCCTGTAAAGTGGTAAATAGGTGGACACCGTATTTCATCGGGGAAGTGACCGCACTCGGCTGATCGGGGACGACTCACTCGGACTTCGCCACCAGGCATGGTTTTTTACCCTGTATCGGCGTAAGGGTGGGACCGCACATCACGGCGGCTCTCCGCCTGGTGTTCCTCGTTCTGCGAGGAGTGGACCACCGCCAGGAGCATGTACATGGCCGGCACCACAAAGAGTGTGAACAGGGTGCCGATGGATAGCCCCGTCATGATCACCAGCCCCATGTTGAAGCGGCCCACGGCGCCCGCGCCGGCGGCCGTTACGAGTGGAACCACACCCAGGACCATCGCCGCGGTTGTCATCAGGATCGGCCGCAGACGAATACCGGCTGCCATTTCAACGGCCTCGCGCTTGGATTTGCCCTCCCGCTGTAGATCATTGGCAAACTGGACGATCAGGATGCCGTGTTTGCTGACAAGGCCGATCAGTGTCACAATCCCGACCTCGGTGTAGATGTTCAGGCTGCTGCCGCCCACACTCAGGCTGATGAAGATCAAAGCCCCGCAGATGGACATCGGCACGCTGACCAGGATGATGAGCGGATCGCGGAAACTCTCGAACAGGGCCGCCAGCGCCAGGAAGATGATAATCAAGGCAAACATGAAGGTGAACAGCAGGGCTTTGGACTCCTGCATGTACTGTCGGGACTGACCGCTGTAATCAATGCTGTAGCCGGCCGGCAGCACTTGGCCAGCCAGTTCCTGCAGCTTCGCCAGGGCTTCACCGAGGGTGACGCCGGGGACCGGCACCGCTGAGATGGTGACCGCGTTGAGCTGCTGGAAGTGGTTGAGCGTCTCTGGAATCACCGACCTTTTCAGCTTGACGAAGGTCGCGAACGAGATGCTCCGCCCATCCGCAGTATTGATGTAATAGTTTTTCAACTGATCGGCATTCAGCCGGTACCGCTGCATCACCTGAGGAATCACCTTGTATGAGCGGCCTGACAGGCTGAAGTAGTTGACGTAGCCGCCGCCGAGCATCGACCCCAGCGCAGCGCCCACCTCACTCATATTCAGGCCCAGTTGGGATGCCATTTCACGGTTGATCTGAACGCTGATCTGCGGTTTATCGATCTTCAGATCCGTGTCCATATACGCGAATAATCCGGTGGCACGCGCCCTGTCCACCAGCGCCTGCGATACGGTGTTCAACTGCTCGAAGGGATACGTGGTGCCGATGACGAACTGGACCGGCAGCCCTCTCCCGCCGCCGGGCAGGGGCGCTCTCTGAAAAGCCACAGCGCGCACACCGGTGAGGGTATTGAGCTTTTGCTGCACTTCGGGTTGCAGTTGCATGGGGGTCAGTTTGCGCTCGTCCCAGGGTTTGAGCACCATCCCCGCGATCCCCGAGTTGGTACCGTTGATGCCGTCCAACTGAAAGACGTGATCGGTCTGGGGATACGCTGCAAAGATCTTGTACACCTCTTTGGTATAGAGTTGCGTTTGCTTCAACGTGGCATCCGGCGCCGCCGTCACCAGGGCGATGACGACGCCCTGGTCTTCCTGGGGAGCGAGTTCGCTCTTGGAGGTGATGTACAGAAAGTAGATACTGAGCAAGATGATCAGCGCGAACACCGCGGTGACCGGCAGATAGTCGAGCGCACCGCAGAGCAACCTTGCGTAGACCTTACGGAGCCGTTCGAATTGAAGATCGACAAATGCCATGAAGCTCCGGTGGTTGGTCTTCTGGAGCGGTTTGAGAAAGTGCGAACACATCATGGGCGAGAGGGTGAGGGCGACGATCGCCGACACGGTTACAGCGGCAGCCAGCGTAAAGGCGAACTCGGTAAAGAGAGATCCGGTGAGGCCCCCCATGAAGCCGATGGGGGCATACACGGCGATCAGCACCACGGTCATGGCGATAATCGGGTTGGCGAGTTCGCGCGCTCCCATAAGCGCCGCTTGCAGCCTGGAGGTGCCCTCCTCCATGTGTCGGTGGACGTTCTCCACCACGATGATCGCGTCGTCGACGACCAGGCCGATGGCCAGCACAAGGGCAAGCAGGGTCAACAGGTTGATGGTATATCCGAGCAGGAGCATGACAAAGAATGCCCCGATCAGTGACAAGGGCATGGCAATAACCGGAATGATCACCGATCGTGGCGAACCGAGAAAGAGAAAGATCACCACGATAACGATCAGCAACGCTTGGACGAGGGTGCTGATGACTTCACGAATCGAACTGTCCACGTACTTGGTGGCGTCGTAGACGATCCGGCCGGAAAGACCCTCGGGCAGTTGCTGTAAAATGAATGGGAAGACTCTGCGCACCTTCGCGACCACATCCAGCAGGTTGGCGGTAGGTGCCACCTGGATGCCGATGTAGACCGCGCTGCGGCCGTCAAAGGCGACCGCCGTATCGTAGTCTTCCGCGCCCAGGACGACATGCGCTACATCGCCCAGACGGATGATGGCCCCGTTGGTCGAACGGATCACCAGTTGCCGAAACTCATCCGCCGAGTGCAGCCCTGTTTCAGCGACAAGGTTCATGGTCACCATCTGGCCCTTGGTGCGTCCGACTGCGGAAATAAAGTCATTGGCCGCCAGGGCGTTGCTGACGTCGGCACCGGTGACGCCGAAGGCCGCCATCTTATCCGGATCGAGCCAGGCCCGCAATGCGAACTGGTGTCCCCCGAGAATCTCGGCGGTCTGCACCCCTTCAACGGTCTGGAGTTTGGGCTGCACCTCCCGGATGAGGTAGTCGGTGATCTTGTTCGTGGGCAGGGATTCGCTTGCAAAGCCGATGTACATGGAGTCGATCGTCTCACCGACCGAGAGGCTGATCACGGGCAGCTGTGATTCCCGCGGCAACTGGTTGATCACCGCGTTGACTTTGGTATTGATCTCGGTCAGGGCCTTGTTCAGGTCGTAGTTCAGACGTAAGTTGGCCTGAATCGTGCTTATCCCCTGAGAGCTCAAGGAGGTGAGGTAGTCGATACCGCCGGCCTGGGCGATGGAACTCTCCAGCGGGGTCGTGATGAAGCCGGAGACGAGCGCCGGATCGGCGCCCGTGTAGACCGTCGATACGGTGATCACGGCGTTCTGGGTTTGCGGGAACTCGCGCACCTTCAAGATTCCCAGTGATCGCAGCCCCAGCACCATGATCAACAGGCTGACAACGGTCGCCAGTACGGGTCGCTGAATGAAGGTATCAGTAAAGCGCATGACCAGACCTCTCTATGCTACGGGTCCGACGGCTCGGGGGCTTTCTCGTTGCTGGGCTGGATCTGATTGTTGATGACGACCGGGCTGCCGCTCCTGAGCTTGAGCTGCCCGGCGGTCACGACTAACTCACCTTCCTCGATCCCCTTGAGGATTGCCACCTGGTCGCCGCGAGTCGCGCCGAGGGTGACAAAGGTCTGCTTGGCCACGAGGATGGGCTGCCCGTCCGGGCCTTTGCCCTTAGACTCGATGATGTAGACCGTATCGCCATAGGGGTTGTAACTCACGGCCGTTTGGGGCAGCGTGAGATGACGCTTCGGCGGACCGACTTGAACGTCCACGGATACGAACATCCCGGGTAGAAGCTCCCCCTTGGGGTTGTCGACCGCGGCCTCGATCTGGACGTTCCGGGACTGCGGATCGACCGCGGGATTGATGACGCTTATCTGGCCTGTAAACATGTGGCCCGGGTATGCATCGATCGTGACTTCGACTGTCTCTCCGATCGTGATGGATGCGATCTCCTTCTGAGGCACCAGGAAGTCCACCAGGATCGACCGGATCGCCTGGAGGGTGACGATCTTGTCGCCGGGATTGAGATACTGCCCGGGATTCACGAAAGTGATTCCCAGCCGGCCGCCAAACGGTGCCTTGACGGTCTTCTTGGCCACCACCGCCGCCTGCTGAGCGACCCGCGCGTTCTTGCTCTTGAGATCGGCGGCGTCAACATCCAAGGTCGCCTCACTGATCGCCTCGATGGCGAACTGCCGTTTGTCGCGCTCGAAGGTTGTGCGCGCCAGCTCGGCCTCGGCCTGAAGCGAGTGGAGCAAGGCGATGTCGGCATCGGCATTCAGTTGCACCAGGACTTGATCTTTCTTGACATCCTCACCGGACTTGAAATTCACGGACAGCACGATACCGGCGATTTCGGTCGTCACGTCCACGCCGTGCAAGGCTCGCGTCGTGCCCACCGCCTGGACACGCGGCTGCCATGTCTGGTATTCCGCCTTCATGGCCGAAACAGCTACGGGCGGGGGTCTTTTGGCGCTCATGGCCTTCCGGACTTTCTGGGCAGTAAATACCTTGAAGCCGAAGATGCCCGCAAACAGAAGTCCGACACAGACCAGCATGATCAGCATGCGTTTGATCATCACCCTGAGCCTTTCCATTCATCAGTCTTTAGGTCTTGTCTTTTCATTCACCGATTCAGTCGCGGCCGGCCGCGGTGGGGGCTCCGCGCCTTCAGGAACGGGATGCCACCACCCGCCCCCAAGCGCCTGGAACAGCGCTGCCGTATCCGCAAACCGCGCTGCCTGGGCCTGGATCAGGTCGATGCGTGTCTGTTGGTATTGACGCTGCGCGTTGAGCAAGGTGAGATAGCTCACGCCACCGAGACGGTACTGCTCTTTTGTGAGATCGAGCGATTTGCGCGCCGCCTCCGCCGCCTCGGCTACGGCCCCGAGTGCGCGGGCATCGGCCTCCAGGGCCCGCAGCACGTCGGCGACATTCTTGAAGGCCTGCAAGACCGTCTCACGATAGTTCGCCAGCGCCTGGTCATAGGCCGCCACGGCGGCCCGGCGCTTGGCCAGCAGCTCCCCTCCGTGAAAGAGCGGCTGTAGCAGCCCGGCGCCAAGATTCCAGACCAGCGCATCCGCACTGAAGATGTTGTTCGTAGATCCCGTCACCGCGCCGATTGAACCGGTCAGTGTGATCTGTGGGTAGAGGTTGGCGGTCGCCACCCCCACCTGGGCACTCGCCGCGTGCAACAAGGCCTCGGCGGCGCGCACGTCGGGACGCTGCCGGGCCAGAGCGGAGGGCAGGCTCAAAGGCAATTCCCGGGGCAGCTCCAGACTGTCGAGGTCCAATTCCGGCAACTTATCGGCATCTATGGGAAAACTTCCTAAAAGCACGGCCAGCAGGTGGCGCGTCTGAGCCAGATCTTTTTCCAGGGGCGGCAGGGTTGAGCGCGTTTGTGAGAGTTGAGTGTATTGGGCGAGCCTGTCGGAACCGGAGGCGCCGCCGAGCTGGAACTGGCCTTCGACAAGCGCGTACAGTTTCTCCTGCTCGGAGACGATTTCCCTGGTCGCCTCAAGTCTGGCGCGGAGGGAAGCCTCCTGCACCACCGTTGTGACGACATTGGCGCTCAGCGTCAGGTAGGACCCTTCGAGCAGAAAGTGCTGGTAGTCCACCTGGGACTGCAGAGCCTCCAGCTCACGCGACACGGCCCCGAAGATATCGAGCAGGTAAGAGACGTCCACCGAGGCGTTGTACAGGTTGAAGACGGTTCCGCTGAATCCCGTCTGTCCGAATTGAGCGGCCGAAAATTTTTCGCGACGGCCCGCAAGGTTCAGGTCCGCACTCGGGAAACGCCTGGATCCGTACTGAGCCCGCAGATTCTCCTCCGCTTGGCGCAGGGTGGCCTGCGCCGCGGCGATGGTCGGATTGGCCTTTAGCGCCATGCGAATCAATTGGTCCAGCTTCTCGGAGCGAAACAAGCTCCACCACCGTTCGGGAATCTCCTTCCCGAGGACGAGACGCTGTGACTCACCGCCCCTCACCGGTGCGGAGGAGGTCTCGGCGGGTATGGATGTATAGGCCTGAACGTTTGGGGGCTTCGGCGCCCGGTAATCTGGGCCTACTGTACAGCCGCAGAGTGCCGCCCCGGCGGAAGCGGCCATCGTCCCTATGACGATCTTAAATCGTAACCCGGATCCCATATTCTATACTGCTATGCTATAATCAAGCAATCGACCCCCACCGAGGGGCGATTGCTTTCCATTTTTCCCATCCCTTGGACGAATCATGCTACCACCATGAGATGGCTATGCCTCTGATTCCGCGCTCACCCCGCAGGAGGCATGCTCGTCGCATCGCAAGAGCGTTGGCGTGACCCAGCTGAACCCGTCCTGAGCAATCAGGACCTCCGCTTCCTCCGGCCCCCAGCTGCCTGCCATATAATTGGGAAAGTCCGTAATCTTCATGCTCTCCCAAACCTCCAGAATGGGCTTAATTACGGACCACGCCGCTTCGGTCTCATCCCCCCGCATGAACAATGTGCGGTCCCCGAGCATGACGTCTAAAAGGAGTGTCTCGTAGGCATCCGGAGGGGAGGTCTTAAAGACTTCCTGATAGAAAAACCGCATGGTCACGGGAGACAGCTGCATGGTCGCTCCCGGGTATTTTGTCTCGAAGCGAAGAAGAATGCCCTCCTCGGGCTGAATGGCGATGATCAGGCGGTTCGGATGCAAATCGAGAACCGTGGTGGGCGGGAAGGTCTGATGAGGCACGGTGCGGAACTGAATAGATACCTCGGAGACAGTGGCCGGGAGACGTTTCCCGGTCCTCAAGTAGAAAGGCACACCCTGCCACCTCCAGGTATCTACGAAAAGGCGCACGGCGGCGAAGGTCTCCGTGAAAGAGTCGGGAGAGACAGTCGGTTCTTCCCGATAGGCGCACACTTGTTTCCCTTCGATCCAGCCGGCACCATACTGGCCGCTGACGGCAAACTGATGAATCTGGTCTAAGGCAATAGGCCGGATTGCATGGAGAACATCCACCTTCTTGTTGCGGATCTCGTCATCACGCAAAGAGAGCGGCGCTTCCATCGCCACCAGACATAGGATCTGGAGGAGATGGCTCTGGATCATGTCCCTTAAAGCCCCGGCTCTTTCATAATAGTGGCCTCGATGTTCAACCCCAACCTGTTCTGAAACGGTGATCTGCACGTGATCGATGTAGCGCCTGTTCCACACGGGCTCAAAAAGGGTGTTGGCGAAACGGAAGGCCAGAATGTTCTGGACCGTCTCCTTGCCCAGGTAATGATCGATCCGGAATATCTGTGATAA